>JADGCL010000030.1 GCA_015229005.1 Magnetococcales bacterium | reverse complement strand
GCCCAACTGCGGCAGCGGTTGGAGCTTCCGGTCCTGAAGCGGGGGCTCGCCCGCAACCAGAGTGTCGGCGCCGATGACCTGGAGTGGCAGACGGTCGAGGTGGACAAGCCGCTGCGCGGGACCATCCTTGATCCCAAGGAAGTTGTCGGTCTGACCGCCTCCCGTCAGGTGCGCGAGGGGATCCCGTTGGGGGAGTCCTGGTTCGAGCGACCGCTGGCGGTGGAACGGGGAAGTTTGGTCCGTGTTTTGCTTGAAAAGGGTGGTCTGGTTATCACCTCGAGTGCCACGTCGGTCGGCAAGGGGCGGGTGGGCGATCTGGTCGAGGTGCGCAATCCCCGAAGCCAGCGTCGTTTCATGGCCCGGGTGGTGGCCCCGGGGGAAGTGCGGGTAGAAAATTGAGGCGAGTGGGGGAGTGGCCGATGTCGAGGATCGCGCTGAAGAGCCTTCCGGTCCTGGTGTTTTTGGCGATGGGCGTCGCTGGTTGCGGCATGACCCGGGCGACGCAGCGCCCACCGACGCCGGTGGCCTCGGTGCGACCGCTGCCGCCGGAGGTCCTCGCCCCCAAGAAGGGGTCGATCTGGCAATCGACCGACCGCAATACCCTTTTCCTCGACAATAAGGCGCGCAACGTCGGTGACGTGGTCACCGTCAAGATATTCGAGAAGGCGAAGGCCGATGGTCAGGCGAAGACCAAGCTGTCGCGTTCGGGCAGTACGACTCTCGGGCTCGAAGGCGCCCTGGATGTGACCCGGGCGTTGAAATCGGCGGTCGATCTCGGCTCGGCCACTGCCACGAGTGATTCCTCCCACGACGGCAGCGGCGAGACGGAGCGGGAGAGCAATCTCACTGCGACCATCTCCTGCATGGTGACCGAGGTGTTGCCCAACGGCAACCTGCGGATCGAGGGGAGGCGGGACATCACCGTCAATGCCGAGAACCAGTTCATCCTGCTCTCGGGGATCATTCGTCCGGAGGATATCACGGCTGAAAACTCCGTTAATTCGGCGCAGATCGCCGATGCCCGCATCGATTATTCCGGCGACGGAGACATGGACGATCAGCAGCGGCCGGGCTGGATCAGCCGGTTCTTCAACTCCATCCGGGTGTTGTGAGTGATGATGAACGTGCGTCTGGCATGTGTTCTGGCGATCCTGGGGTCGGCCCTTCTGCTCGGTTCCGAGGCCGGGGCGATCCGCCTGAAGGATGTGGCCGACATCGAGGGGGTGCGGGACAATCCGCTGACCGGATTCGGATTGGTCGTGGGGCTCAACGGCAGTGGCGATTCGAGCGCCGCCTTCACCGGTCAATCGATGAAGATGATGTTGGAGCGGATGGGGATCTCCTCGCCCTCTGCCGTCCAGGTCAAGAATGTGGCGTCGGTGATGGTGACGGCGACCCTGCCGCCATTCGCGCGGCAGGGGAGTCGGCTCGATGTCACCCTCTCTTCCCTGGGAGACGCAAAGAGCCTCCAGGGAGGGACCCTGGTGATGACCCCCTTGAAGGGGGCGGATGGGCGCATCTATGCCGTTGCCCAGGGGCCGGCCTCCGTTGGCGGTTTTGCGGCGACCGGGGCGGGTCAGGAGGTCCAGAAGAATCACCCGACCGTGGCGATGATCTCGGGCGGGGCCATCATCGAGCGGGAGGTGGCCTTCGAGCTGAACGGCGAGAGTCGCCTGCAACTGGCGCTGCGCAATCCGGACTTCACCACCGCCAACCGGGTGGTGCGAGCGGTCAACGATCTTCTGGGGGCGCCGTTGGCCAAGGCCCGGGATTCGGGAACCGTTCAGATCGAGGTCCCGTCCAACTACCAGGGGGATGTGGTTTCTTTCGTCTCCCGTCTGGAGAATCTTCAGGTCGAGCCCGATTCCGTGGCCAAGGTGGTTGTTAACGAGAGGACGGGGACCATCGTCATGGGGGAGAATGTCCGGGTTTCGACGGTGGCCCTCTCCCATGGCAATCTGAGCCTCAAGATCAGCGAGAACCCGAAAGTCAGTCAGCCGGGGGCGCTCTCGGGCGGCAGTACTGCCGTAACCCCGGGGACCGATATCCAGGCCAACGAGGAAAAGGCGCGTCTTCTGGAATTGCCGGAGGGGGTCACTCTCGGGGAGTTGGTCAACGGTCTGAACGGGGTTGGAGTCACCCCCCGTGATTTGATCGCCATTCTCCAGGCGGTGAAGGCCGCCGGGGCTTTGCAGGCGGATTTGGAGATACTCTGATGGAGATTGATCCCAGGCAGACGCCGGCCATGCCGGCGAACCCGACCACGCCGCTGGCGGGAAAGAGGCAGCCGGACGACAAGGAGATGGCCCGCCTCAAGAATGCCGCTGCCGACTTTGAGGCCCTGTTCGTCCGGCAGATGCTCTCGGTGATGCGCAAGAGCGTTCCGGAGAACGAGGAGAGCCCGTTCGGCAAAAGCCAGGGCGAAAAAGTGTTTCGCGATATGCTTGATTCCGAATATGCTAGCATGATCAGCCGCCGCCCCAGGGGGTTGGGCTTCAAGGAAGCGCTCATGGATCATTTGCTCAAGCTCGGGGCCGGGGGCAGCGGCGGGGTCGGGGGTGTGGTCGGACCTGCCGGGGATGCCGCTGCGGCACTGCGGCGGGCGGCTATGGCTGGAGACTCTCTCGATGCGACCGCTTCCGGAAATCCGGGTCCTCTCCCCGGCGGGGGAGGGACTCCCTGACCCGGCCTGGGTTCGTGGCTTGTGGTTGGCGGGGAGTGAGAGAGTGGCGTCGGTGGTGCGAGCGTGGGGCGGGTGGAAGGGAATCTGAAGCTCATGGTCACCAAAATCAAGAGTACCAATACCGGACAACTCGGAAGGATCACCGGGCGTCGGGTCGCGGCTCGCGGCAAGGCTGGCGGTTCAGGCAAAAGCCGCGGCAGCGATCGCCAGGATGACGTGGCCATCTCTACCATCTCCCGGACGATCGGTGCCGCCGGTGAGGCGATCACCCAGGCCCCGGACGTCCGTGTGGAACTGGTGGAGCCGATCCGCGAGGCACTGGCCGGTGGGCGCTACAACATCTCCAGCCTGGATGTCGCCGACAAGATCCTGCGCCAGGTTCTCCAGGACCGGAAAAGCCGGATGTAGCGAAAGGTCGGCGGGGTCGGGTGGCGCTGGTCGGAGCGGTGGATCGTTGCGGGCCGGTGGCGCCGGTCGGTTTGGTCAAGGGGCTGGCAGTCGAAAGGCAGGGGATCCGTGGACCCTCGACAGGCGGTGGTTCGATTGAAGGAGCTTTTGGAGTCCCTCGTCGGACAGTTCGACGAATTGATGGCCCTCTTTGCCGGAGAGCGCGAGGCTTTTCTTGCCCGTGATCCGGACCGCATGGAGGCGATGGCGGCCCTGATCGGCGGGAAGCTGGAGGAGATCCAGAATTCCGACAAGCGACGCCAGGTACTGGCCCGGGATCTGGGGCGGGTACTCAAGGTGCCCGCCGAGGCGGTGACCCTGGCCTCCATCGACCAGGCCCTGGGGGGGGGAACCGGTCTGTTGGCGATCCGGGAGCGGTTGCAGGCCGGTGTTGCCCGGGCGGATCGGGCCAACCAGGAGAACCAGGCCGTCTTTCAGGGGGTTCTGGCGGCGACCGAGTCTGTTCTCATGGCCCTGAAGACCGGGGCCAGGACCGGGGTGCCCTCCTACAATCGTCACGGGAAGCGGCATGCGACCGCAGATTTCCATTTATTTTCCAAGCAGTTGTGAATCCAGGGTCGGCATGGGGTTCCGTGGATTGCCGTCTGACAGGATGTCCTGAGGAGGGGGGCTGAGTTATGCTGATTCTCACCCGACGTATCGGAGAGAGCCTCAATATCGGCGACGATATCAAGATTACGCTCTTGGGTATCAAAGGCAACCAGGTCCGCATCGGTATCGATGCTCCCCGGGATGTCGAGGTTCACCGTGAGGAGATCTACGATAAGATCAAAAGGGAGACCCGCAAGGCCAACCGGAAGATGAGCGAAGAGGTCATCGATCAGGCTTCCCGGATCCTCTCCCAGAAGTAGCTTAAAAAGGCCAGAGGAGCGGCGCAAGTCCGACGGTGACGGCGCCGACCAGGAGGGAGAGCGGCCAGCCGAAGCGGAAGTAGTCGAGGAACCGATAGCCGCCCGGGCCCTGCACCATGAGGTTGATTTGGTAGCCGATCGGGGTCAGGAAGGCTGCGGAGGCGGCGACCAGGACGACGACTGCGAAGGGCATGATGGAGACGCCGAGGTCATTGGCTGTGGCCGTGGCGATGGGAAAGATGAGGACGGCGGTGGCGTTGTTGGTGACCACCTGGGTCAGGAGGGCGGCGACGAGGTAGATCGCGGCAAGGGAGGCCCAGGCGTTGCCCTCGACCAAGGTGATCAGGGTGGTCGCCATGGCCCGGGCTGCGCCGGTGCTTTCCAGGGCGGTCCCCAGGGCGAATGAGGCGGCGATCACGAGCAACACCCGCCACTCCACGGCACGATGGGCGGTGGCGCTGTTGACGCAACCGGTCATGAGCATCAACCCCGCCGAGAGGAGGGCCGCCTCCAGGGCCGTGAGTCCGCTCAGGGTGGCCATGCCGACAAAGCCCAGCAGTATCCCCAGGGCAAGCGGCGCTCGTTGGTGGCACAGCGGGTGGTAGTTGTCGACGGAGCGGACCAGGAGGAAATCCCGGGTGTGGCGTTGCTGTTCCGGGAAGTCGGGGTGCGCCTCCAGGAGGAGCTGATCCCCGGGGCGGAGGACGATGTCGCCCACCTTGCCGGTGAGCTTGTGGCCGTTGCGGGCAACGGCGAGGATGGCGGCGTGGTAGACGGTGCGAAAGCGTCCGTCGCGGATGCTCTTGCCGACGATGGGGCAACTCTCGGCGACGACCGCCTCGACCATGGCGCGTTTCCTGGCCGGGGCGTCGAGTTTGAAGATCTGGTCGGTCGCCGGCACGAGCCCGCGCATGGCGCGGAGATCGGCCACCGAGTCGACCGCCCCGGTGAACAGCAGCCGATCCCCGCCGGCGAGCCTTTGATGCGAGGAGACCGCCGGCAACACCTCGCCGTTCCGCTGAATCTCGACCAGGAACAGTCCCGGCAAGTGCCGCAAGTGGGCCTCCGCGACGCTCTTGCCCTCCAGGGTTCCACCCTTCTCAACCATCATTTCCACAGTATATTCGCGGACATTGGCAAAGGATTCGGCGGAAGCCGGGCGGCTGGGCAGGCGGAATCTGCCGAAAAGGAGCAGATACCCGAGGATTGTCGCGGTGACCGGCAGGCCGATCCAGGCCAATTCCCATAACGAGAAACCCGGGGCTCCGGTCTTGCTCCGGAGCAGCCCATGGACGACGAGGTTGGTGCTGGAGCCCACCAGGGTGCAAAGGCCGGCGCCGGTGGTCACGAAGGCCAGTGGCAGCATCAGTTGGGACATCGGCAACTGGTGCCGTTTGGCCCAGTGGCCGATGGCCGGGATGAACATGGCCACCACGGGGGTGTTGTTCAGGAACGGCGAGATCCCGAGGATCGGCAGGCAGAGCCGCCACTGGGCATGGACGAGGGAGCGCGGGATCCCGAGAACGGTGTCGGCCATCCACCCGACCGCCCCGGTCTCTTGCAGACCGGCGACGACCACATAAAGGACCCCGACGGTGACCATCCCCTCGTTGGCGAGCCCTCCCAGGGCCTGTTGCGGGGTCAGGATGCCGCCGACCAGAAGGAGGGTCACCCCCCCCATCAAGATCGCGTCCGCCGAATGGCGATTGCTTGCCAGGAGGGCGACGCAACAGACGATCACCGTGACGGCGAGCCAAGCTTCCAGGGTCATGGGCGGTCAACCACGGCGGGATCATGAGTGGAAAAGCGGAGGGGAGAGTACCTTGATCGCTACCGCCATCGCCAGGGGTGATGGCGGGAAAGCCGGTCCGGAGCCGGCATGCTCTTGCCACCGGCTCCTCGATGGACGAATCCCTGTTGGTCCAATTCCCGGGAACTCGCGGTGGCGTGGGATGTTTCATGTGTTGACCGGGCTGCGGGTGCCCTCGATAATTTCCCGGGTGTGGCGGAGAGCGGTATACTGTTCGGAAAAGGGTGATTTGCTGCGGGAGAGTGTGCCATGTCCAAGGCTGTGACGTTCGATGATGTGTGGACGATGTTTCAGGAGATGGTTCGCGAGAACCGTGAGAGAAGCGCGGAGCTTGACCGCAAGTTTCAGGAGACGAGCGCACAGATGAAGGAGACGGACCGCAGGATTCAGGAGACGGACCGACAGATCCAGGAGACGGGTGCACAGTTGAGGGAGACGGACCGCCAGGTCAAGGAGACGGGCGCACAGTTGAAGGAGACGGACCGCCAGGTCAAGGAGACGGGCGCACAGCTGAGGGAAACGGATCTCAAGGTCAAGGAGGTTTCCACGCAGATAGGTCGGCTGGGTGGACGTTGGGGGGAGTTTGTGGAGGGGTTGGTCGCTCCGGCCTGTGAAACCCTGTTTGCCGAACGCGGCATTCCTGTTCACAAGGTCAGCCGGCGGGTGAAGGCCAAACGTCCGGGCAACCGCCACATGGAGATCGATCTCCTGGTGGTGAATACCGATGCCGTTGTGTTGGTGGAGGTCAAGAGCCGATTGACCGAGGGTGACGTGCGGGAACACCTGACCCGGTTGGCGGAATTCAAGGATTTTTTTCAGGAGTACGCCGGGATGCGCGTCATGGGGGCCGTGGCCGGGATTGTGATCGAGGAGAACGTGGAACGCTTTGCCGTGAACGAAGGACTCTTCGTGATGGTCCAATCCGGGGAGGTCTTGCGGTTTGCCAATGACGGGGAGTTTCAACCCCGGGTCTGGTAGTGCCTGGACTGGTTGCGGCAGGGCAGGTTGCGGCAGGGCAGGTTGCGGCAGGGCAAGCTGGGTTTCCCGGGTCAGGGGCGGTCAGGCCCCCGGCGATTCCGGCAGTGGGCCCGTTCCGGGCTCCTGGATCAGGGGTTGTCCCGATGGGAATACCAGGAGAGCATTTGCTCATGAACCGATTCCAATACCGGGACATGGGCGACGAGGAGCCGCAAACCGGCCATCACCACTTCTGGTTGGTCCGGGTATACGTGGGTCGTCTGGTTGCGTATCTCGCGCAGCTTGAGCCATTCTGTGGCCGAGGGGATCATCCCCAGTTGCTCGGCCCGGTTGAGTCGGTCGAGAAAGGGCTGATCCCGCTGCCATTCGCCGATCGATAGCATCAGGGCGGGCAGGAGACGCCACCCCAGGGCATCCTGGAGTCTCCCGAAGCGAAAGACGAGCTGGTCGAGGGTACGCACCTCGGTTTCGCTCAAGGGTGTCCCTCCTGTGGTCAGAAGGGGGGAGAAGCCCGTTGCCTCCCGCCAGGCGCCGTGCAGGCGGAGGCGGTGGCTGGCGCACTCTTCCAGGGCTGCACGGATTTTCCCGACCACAGTCGCCTGGGGGTTCACAGGGGGACTCCTGTCTCTTCGGCCATTTGGTGGATCGGCAAACGGGGTTCGCCGGGGACAGGGGAAAAAACGACATCCACCCGTTGTTCTCCCAGGCAGAGCTTGACCGCGACCAGAAACTCTATTTTTGCGGCTACCCTCGCTGCGGGGGCCGAAGGCCCGTTGGCGACATAAAGATCGATGTCCCCGCCCTTTTTGGTGTCATCGGTGCGTGAGCCGAAGAGGAGGAGGTGGCTTCCCTCCCCGAAATGTTGCCGACCGAGCTGACGGAGGAACTCCCTTTCGGTGGGTGAAAGGCGCACGAGTCTCCCTCAAGATGTTCCGAGGGGAGGGGCCATGGGGGTTGAACACGGGATTTCCGACGCGGGGTGGATCCGTTTGACGGGGGCCAGGGCGATATGGGGGCTTTCGGGGTTGACGATCAACTCCTGGCGGGCCGGGTGGATCAACACATCCAGATCCTCCATGGGTACTGCCCCCAGGAGGGGGGTGTCACCCAGGAGCAGGGCTCCGGAGAAGCAGCGGCGGTTGGCAAAGCGAATCTCGACTGGCCCTACGTAGGGAACAAGTTGGTGGCTGCCGTCGGCCAGGGTCACTTCCCGTTTTTCCAACTCCGGCAACTGCAGTTGCAGGGCGATGTGGTGCGGCAGGCACAGCAACAGGGCACCACTGTCGACCAACGCCCGGACAGGCATCTGGGCGCCGGAGACGGGGTTTTTCAGGATCAACTCCGCGTGGATCAACCCCATGAGGGTTACCTTATTCCGGAGAACGCAGGGCGGTGACGATCCGGGAGACGGTCTCGGCCTGGTTGAGGGTGAAGAAGTGGAGCCCCGGGGCGCCGCCGGCGAGCAGTTCCCGGCACTGGGCGACGGCGATCCGGATCCCGGTTTCGCGCATCTTTTCGGGGTCGTCGCGGATCCCCTCGTACTGGCTGGTCAACCACTCCGGGAGCGCCGAGCCGCACAACTCGGCCAGGCGGCGGATCTGTGAGTAGTTCACCACCGGCATGATCCCGGGGTAGATGGGGATCGTCAACCCCGCCTCGCGGCAGCGGGAGACGAAACGGAAATAGGCGGCATTCTCGAAAAAGAACTGGGTCGCGGCGAATTCGGCCCCTGCCTGGATTTTGCGCTGGAAGTGGGCGAGATCCGCCTCTGCCGAAGCCGCTTCGGGGTGGACTTCCGGGTAGGCGGCGACGCCGATGGCGAATTCGGGATAGTTGGCCTTGACGAAGGCCACGAAGCTGTCAGCATAGGGAAAGTCGCTGCGGGCGGCGAGATCCTCCGGGGCATTCCGGGGGCGATCTCCGCGCAGTGCCAGAAGGTGTCGCAGGCCGCACTGGCGATACCGGTCCAGGATCTTGACCAGTGCTTCGCGACTATCGCCGATGCAGGTCAGGTGCGCCACGACCTCGAGTCCCGTTTCCTGGCGGACGCGGCAGACGAGTTCCTTGGTTCGCTCCCGGTCGCTGCCACCGGCGCCGTAGGTGATGGAGATGAAGTCGGGTTCGAAGCGGGCGAGACGAGGCAGCGTTTTCCAGAAGGCGGCCTCCCCTTCCTCCCCCTTGGGGGGGAAGAATTCGAAGGAGAGCAGTGGACCTCCCGGGGTTCCCGGGAGCGGCGAGCGGGTCGTCATGGCCAGTCAACCTTGTGAGAAGGGGTTGTTTCTGTTTCCGGACCGGGTGATCACCGAAAGCCTCCGGCGGGGATCCGAGCCCGGATGGCCAGCAGTTTGACCGAGAGGCGCCAACCCCAGGGAAGCAGCACCCCCAGGGCCAGGATGACCCCCGGCAGCGACCAGGTCTGGGCGAGCCATCCCATGGCGGTGGCGGCCCGGATGACCGCCACGATCGTCCAGAGGGAGACGAAGAGCAGCAACCACCGCTCTTGAACGACAATGCTGCCCGAGAATGCCGATCCCACCCGTGGGCAGATTCCCAGGATGAGGAGTGTCAGGCTTCCCGCCCCCAGAAGGTGGATGATGGCATCGGTCTCCTTGAGGCCGTCGATGGCGAGGAGTGTCGCTGCCGCCATGGCCATTGTCAGGGCCAGGAGCATGGCCAGGGCAAAGGCGCTGATTCCCCGCCGCCTGATGACGCCCACCAGATCGGTGGCGGCAACAACCACCAGGAGCGAGGCGAGCCAGAGTCCTCCCCCGAGGGCCCAGAGTTTCGCAGCCAACCCGTTGTCGACCGGCAGGAGCCCGAGCCGACTCCCGCCATACCCCAGGGTGAGCGAGAACCAGGCCGGCAGCCAGAGGCCTGCATGGATTGCCCGCGCACGTTTCCCCGGGAGGGTTCCTCCCAGGGTCTGGTGGATCAGGTGTTGGGCCACGGCCACGGCGACGATCATCGGGCCGCACCACAGGAGCCAGAGATATCCTTCGGCATTGTCGCTCCCCAACCATGGCCCCGCTCCCATCGTCAGGAGCCCGAGGAGCAGAGGGAGGGCGATCATCAGGCGTCGGGCGGGGTCCCCACGGCGCGCCGGTCCCCAGCCGAGGAGGAGGGCTCCCCAGATGAAGGGCAGCGTCAGGAGCGCCTGGCCCGCAAGCTTCATGGTCGGGTCCGGCAGGAGCCAGAGAACCCCGCCGAACCACAGGGGAAAGATCAGTGGAAGAATCGACCGGGAGGGGGGCGGGGTCCCTCCCAGGAGATGCGGTCCGGCCTGCATGGCGAATCCCAGAAGGAACGAGCCCAGGAAGAAGAGAAGTTGGACCCGGCCATGCCAGTCGCGCAGAAGGGGGTAGAATGCCCACCCATCCCACCAGTCGCCCGCCACCAGCCAGGCGGCGAATCCCAGGGAGAACCCCACTCCGAGAAAGAACACCCCCCCTCCCCAGAAGCGGTGGACGACCGGTTCCCGGGTCAAGGTGGCAACGATGGGGATGCTTGCGGATGGATGCGCCATGGTGAGAATGGTAGCGCAAAACGCCTGCCAGCCGACACCCCCCATTGTTTGGCAGGGGGAGGGATGCACGGCGTGTGGATATTTTTTCTTTTCGTGACGGTGGCAGCATCTTACACTGCCGGGATGTTGAAAAGGGTCCATCCGGAGCTTTTTCGACCCGGAAAGGCAGGGCCCGGTTTTGACTTTCCATCGGTTTTGACTTTCCATAGAGTTCGATTGGTTACGCTGTTCCAAGGAATTTGGCCGGTCGTCTCTGACTGGTGTACCCTGTTTGACGACGGGCTGCCCCCAGGGGTAGTCCGAGGGGTGGCCTCGAGGCGAGCAAACGGGATCGATTGGGGAGGATGGTGTCATGGGATTGAAAAGGATGGGGGTGGTTGCCCTCCTGGTTGCGGTCGTCACGGGCCTGGTTTCCGGGGCCATGGCGGCGGAGGCGATCAAGATCGGGGTCGGGGGTCCCATGACCGGGGCCTACGCCGCCTTCGGTGAGCAGCTTTGGCGCGGTGCCGAGCAGGCCGCCAAGGATATCAATGCCGCCGGCGGCATCGGTGGTCGGCAGATCCTCCTCAGCAAGGGCGATGACGCTTGTGAACCGAAGCAGGCGCTGGCGGTGGCCAATCGTTTCGTCGATGTCGACGGAGTTACGGCGGTCGTCGGCCATTTCTGCTCTTCTTCGACCATGCCGGCCTCGGAGATCTATGCCGACGCCGGGGTTCTTCAGATCACCCCGGCATCCACCAACCCCCAGGTGACGGATCGTCGTATCGAGACCCTTTTCCGTACCTGTGGTCGGGACGACCAGCAGGGGATGGTCGGGGCGGAGTTCGTCGTCAAACGTCTCAAGGCCCAGCGGGTTGCCATCCTCCACGACAAGGACACCTATGGGATGGGACTTGCCGAGGCCATGAAGGCGCACCTCCACAAACTGGGCGGCAAGGAGGTCCTCTACGAGGGACTCACCCGGGGAGAGAAGGATTTCAACGCCCTGGTGACCAAACTGAAATCGGTCGGGGCCGATGCGGTTTACTTCGGTGGTCTCCATAACGAGGCCGGGCCCCTGGTGCGGCAGATGCGGGAGCAGGGGCTCAAGGCCCCCCTCATTTCCGGCGATGGCATCATGTCCAAGGATTTTCTCCTTGCCGCCGGCGGTCCCCAGTTCGTGGAGGGGGTCTACATGACCTTCGGCGCCGACCCGCGTCGGATGGCCGAAGGGCGGGAGGTGGTGAGCCGTTTTCGTGGCGCCGGCTACGAGCCGGAGGGGTATACCCTCTACGCTTACGCGACGATGCAGGCCATCGCGGCGGCGGTCAAGGCGACCGGTTCGACCGAGGGCACCGTCCTGGCCAAATGGCTCCACGACCAGAAGGCCGTCGACACGGTGATGGGACCGAAAAGCTGGGACGCCAAGGGGGACCTCCACCTCTCTCCCTATGTGATCTACCGCTGGACCGACAAGGGTGAATACGAAGAGATGCCCTGACGCCCGGAGATGGATCCCTTTCTCATCGGTCAGCAGGTCGTCAACGGCCTCATCCTGGGCGCCATCTATGGCTTGATCGCCGTGGGTTACACCATGGTCTACGGCATCATGGGGATGATCAACTTCGCCCACGGCGAGGTCTACATGATCGCGGCTTATCTTACCGCGATCTTTCTGGCCCTGCTGGCCTCTTTCGGGGTTGATTCGGTGCCGGTGGTTCTTTTTTTGACGCTTCTAGGCACCGTCGCCTTCACCGCTCTTCACGGATGGGCGGTGGAGCGGGTGGCTTATCGACCCCTGGGGCGCTCGACGCGACTGGCGCCCCTGATTTCGGCGATCGGCATCTCGCTGGTCCTGCAGAACTATCTGCGCTTGAGCCAAGGTGCCCGTACCCAGGGGGTGCCTCCGCTCCTGGAGGGGGTGATCCGCATCCCTGCCGAAGGGGCGGGGGGGCACTTCGTGCAGATCACCTATATCCAGGTAATGATCGTGATCATGGCATTGGCGGGGATGGGGGTGTTGACCTGGCTCATCCAGGCGACCTCCCTGGGACGCGCCTGTCGGGCGACGCAGCAGGATCGGGTGATGGCGGAGCTTCTGGGGGTGGACACCGGGCGGATCATCTCCGTGGTCTTCGTCCTGGGGGCGGCGATGGCCGGGGTCGCCGGGGTTCTGGTCACATTGAACTACGGCTCCTTCGATTTTTTCATCGGCTTCGTGACCGGGATCAAGGCCTTTACCGCTGCCGTCCTCGGGGGTATCGGTTCTCTCCCGGGGGCGATGCTGGGGGGGCTGGTGTTGGGACTTTCCGAGTCCTTTTTCTCCGGTTTCGTCAACACCGACTACAAGGACGTCTTCGCCTTCGCGATCCTGATCGGGGTCCTGATCTTCCGACCGAGCGGTCTCATGGGTAGCCCAGAGGTGGAGAAGGTATGACCGGGGTGGCCATGGTCTTGCGGCACTCCCTGTGGGTTGCTTTGGTGGCGTTGCTGCTCTTTTTTCCCCTGACCGGGCTCCTTCTCGACGGCTATCGTCTCACCTGGCGCTGGGAGCTGCCTTTGCAGTTGGCCGGGGGGGTGTTCTGTCTCACCCTGCTGGGAGGGCTGGTTCGACCGCTGATCGGGTATTGGCGCTCGGGGAGGGGATTGTCCGGGCTTGTCTCTTCCTCTTTCGCCGGGGAGGGATCGGCTTCGGTCGCTTTTTTCCTTCGGGCTGCGCACGGTTCGCGGTTTCGTTCGCTCGTCCGGGTGTCGGGGTTTGTCCTGCTCCTCCTGGTGGCGGTCTCTTTGCCGTTTTTATTGGGAAAATACTGGCTCAATGTGGCCACGCTTGCCCTGATCTATGTCCTGCTGGGACTGGGGCTCAACATCGTCGTCGGTCTGGCGGGTCTGCTCGACCTCGGTTTCGTCGCCTTTTACGCGGTCGGGGCCTACGGTCTTGCCCTGGGGCACCTCCACCTCGGGCTGGGCTTCTGGGAAGCGCTTCCCCTGGGCGGACTTCTGGCCGCCTGCTTCGGGGTCCTGCTCGGGTTTCCGGTCCTCCGCATGCACGGGGATTATCTGGCCATCGTCACCCTGGGGTTTGGCGAGATCATCCGTCTGGTGTTGAACAACTGGACCGCTTTCACCGGTGGGCCGAACGGTGTTTCCGCGCCTTTCCCGACCTTCTTTGGCCTGGAGTTCAGCCGACGCCCCCAGGCGGGGGAGACCGCCTTTCACCAGTTTTTCGATATTCCCTTCGGCAATGTGCATCGCTACATATTCCTCTATCTGGTCCTGTTGAGTGTTTCCGTCTTTCTGATCTTCGTGATCGGGCGTCTTCGCCGCATGCCCCTGGGGCGGGCCTGGGAGGCGCTGCGCGAGGATGAGATTGCCTGCCGTTCCTTGGGAATCGATCCGGTTGGGGTCAAACTCTCGGCCTTCGCGATGGGAGCGGCGATCGGGGGGGTCGGCGGCGTTTTTTTTGCGGCCTCGCAGGGGTTCGTCAATCCCACGTCGTTTGGTTTTCACGAGTCGGCCCTGGTCCTGGCGATCGTTGTCCTGGGAGGGTTGGGTTCTACCGTCGGGACGGTTCTGGCTGCCCTGGTGGTGACCATCCTGCCGGAGTTTCTCCGGGACTTTGCCGACTATCGGATCCTGGTCTTTGGTCTGGCCATGGTAGGCATGATGATCTGGCGTCCCCGGGGCCTGATCCGGCCCAGGCGACCGCTTTACCCTTCCGGGGAGGGAGGATGACTCTCCTTTCGGTTCGAGATCTCGACATGCACTTTGGCGGGCTGCGGGCGCTCAGTCGGGTGAGTTTCGAGGTCGGGCGGGGCTCGGTGGTCTCGCTCATCGGTCCCAATGGTGCTGGCAAGACCACGGTTTTTAATTGTATCACGGGGTTCTATCGGGCTACCTCCGGCTCCATTCGTCTCAGTCAGAGCCGGGGTGATGTGGAACTTCTCGAACTCCTTGGGGCTCCTCTGACCGTTGCGGATCTTTTTCCTCCCCGCCACCTGTTTCGGCGCCTTGCCGCCAAGATGTTCGGTGGTTCCCACCGGATCGCTCGGGCGGGTGTGGCCCGGACCTTCCAGCATATCCGGCTTTTTCGCGAGCTGACTTCCCTTGAAAACCTGTTGGTGGCCCAGCATCGGCGGTTTGGTCGCAACATTCTGGCGGGACTTGTCGGCAGTCGCGGTTTCCTTCGTGCCGAGGGGCGGGCGGTGGCTCTTGCCTTGGAGTGGTTGCAACGGTTCGAGCTGGAGACCGAGGTCGATCGTCCGGCAGGGGAGCTGTCCTACGGGCAGCAGCGGCGCCTGGAGATTGCCCGCGCCCTCTGCACCGACCCAATCCTGCTTTGTCTGGATGAGCCGGCCGCCGGCCTCAACGATACCGAGACTGCTGCCATTGCTCGTCTCATTCGCGAGTTGGTCGACCAACACGGGGTGACGGTTCTCCTTATCGAACACGATATGCGTCTGGTGATGGAGATTTCCGATCATATCGTTGTTCTTGATCACGGTGAGGTGATCGCCCGTGGTTCCCCGGCGATGGTGCAGCACGATCCCCGGGTTCTGGCTGCATATTTGGGCACCGAGGGGGAGGGTGTGGAATGAAGCCGCTCCTTGCCTGGGAGGGGGTTCACGCTGCTTATGGCCCGGTGCGGGCCCTGCACGGGGTTTCGTTGTCCATTCGGGCGGGGGAGATTGTCGCTCTGATCGGCGCCAACGGTGCGGGCAAGAGTACCCTCCTCATGAGTCTCTTCGGCCAGCCGCGGGTCTCCCGCGGGCGGATTCTGTTTCAGGGAGAGGAGATCACCTCTCTTGCCGGGCATCGGCTGGCCCATCTTGGCATGGCGCTGGTACCCGAAGGGCGGCGAATATTTCCGGCGATGACGGTGATGGAAAACCTCGCCATGGGGGCGGTGACCCGGGGGGGAAGGGTCGATCCCGGGACCCTGGACAAGGTCATGGATCTCTTTCCCCTGCTTGGCGAACGGCGGGGGCAGCGCGGGGGTACCCTCTCGGGGGGGGAACAGCAGATGCTTGCCATTGGTCGGGCGCTCATGAGCCGACCGCGACTTCTGCTCCTCGATGAGCCGAGTCTCGGGTTGGCGCCCCTGATCATCCGGCAGATCTTTGGGATCCTGGCACGTATCCGGGAGGAGGGGGGCACCATCTTTTTGGTGGAGCAGAATGCCAACCAGGCGCTGCGGCTGGCTGATCGGGGATATGTCCTGGCCAACGGGGAGATTCGCACGGAGGGGAGGGGAGGCGATCTCTTGACCGACCCCGGTATCCGCGAGGCCTATCTGGGAGGCTTGGCCAAGCCGGGGTGAGCGGTGGGAGAGCAGGCGGCAGGAGCGGGATGGGGGTGGTATCGGTAGATCGCTGCGGAGTGCTGGTGCCGGTGGATCTCTGCGGAGTTTGGTCGGGTGGCCTGCCCGTATCAGGTCGAGGGTAATCGGAGAAAAGGTCATGCCTCTCTACGGCTTTGAAGGGATCATTCCCCGAGTTCATGATTCGGCCTTTGTTCACCCGGAGGCGGTGGTTATCGGCGATGTCGAGATTGGCGCCGAATCTTCCGTCTGGCCGGGGGTGGTGATCCGGGGGGATATTCATCGCATTCGTATCGGCTGCGGCACCAACATCCAGGACGGTTCGGTCCTGCACGTCGGACGTCCGACCGACATGGATCCCGAAGGAGCCCCCCTGATCATCGGTGATCGGGTCACCGTCGGCCACCTGGTGATTCTCCACGGCTGCATTGTCGAGAACGAGGCCATGGTCGGCATGGGGTCGCGGGTACTCGACAAGGCGCGGGTGGGGACGGGAGCCATGGTGGGGGCGGGGGCCATGATCACCCCCGGAAAGGTGATCGGTCCCGGCGAGTTGTGGGTGGGCTCTCCCGCCAGGTTGCTGCGGGTCATGAGCCCGGCGGAATTGCAGAAGATCCAGGCGACGACGGAGAATTACATCCGCCTTGCCAACCGGTATCGGTAAGGCCTTTGCGGCCCGTTCCGAACCATCACCCGATCATGAATCGATATCCGACCCTGGGCAATTTTCGGCTTGGTCAGCGACTCGGCAAAGGGTCGGCGGGGGTGGTCTATGAGGGCTACGACCAGGAGCGGTTGCAGCCGGTGGCCATCAAGACCATCGACTCCGATTGCCTGGGGAGTCCCAGGGGGTTGATGCTCAGGGAGCGTCTGCGGCGGGAGGCCAGGGTCCTGGAGGGGCTTTATCATCCCAATATCGCCAGGGTCTACGCGTTCCGGGAGGAGGAGGGCATTCCTTTCCTGGTCATGGAGCTGGTCCGGGGGGAGACCCTCGCCAATCGCCTTCGCTCCGGGAACCTGCCGGATCTGGCCTCGCGGCTGGGGTGGGTTGTCGGGGTCCTGTCCGGGATTGCCCATGTCCATGGACTCGGGGTGGTCCACCGGGATCTCAAACCCGGAAACATCGTGGTTCCCGGTGACGGCTCAGCGGTCAAGGTCACCGATTTTGGCATTGCCTCCACCCCGGAGGAGAGTGAGTTCTCGGTCACCCGGCTTTCTGGCACGCCGGGCTACATGGCCCCGGAGCAGCTCATGGGGGGACTCGCCGATCCCCGCTCCGACCTTTTCGCCATCGGTGTCGTTCTCTACGAGTTGGTCATTGGCCAGAAACCGTTTCCGGGAGAGAGTGGTTCCGCCATCAATCATCGTCTCCTTCATGCCGATCCCTCTCCCTTTCCCCACCTGGTCGCCTCTCTTCCCCCCAGACTGTTGCCGATTCTGGAACGGGCCCTGGCGAAAAGGCCCGGCCAGCGATACGCGAGCGCCTCGGCCTTCCGCGAGGATCTCGAAGAAGTTCTGAGTGGAATCGATTACAACGCAGGGTGAAGGGGCGGGAGAGAGGGTTGCTCGGGTCTCTCAGGGCGGGACAGTTCCGCTGTGCCAAGCCTCCCGGGCCTGTTCCCACAGGAACCCGGTCGGCGGTGGTGTGAAGATGGCGCTGATCATGGCGGCGGCGGCGGATCCGGTAACTGCGATCCGGGGCAGGGCCGGGAGGTCGATGCCGCCGATGGCGACGATCGGGAGGCGCGTGGCGCGGCAAGCGGCTGAGAGTCCTTCCAGACCGCAGGGAGGTTGGGTGTCGCTCTTGGTGTCGGTCGCGTAGATCGGGCCAAAGCCGAGATAGTCCGGTGCCATCGGCGAACCGGAGGCCGAGGCCGCTTCGGCCTCGGCGACCTCGGCCAGGGTGTGAGTCGAGAGCCCTATCAGCTTTCCCATTCCCAACAGCTTGCGACAGACGGCGACGGGCAGGTCCGCCTGCCCGACGTGGACCCCGTCGGCTCCCAGGGCCAGGGCGAGGTCCACCCGATCATTGACGATGATGGTGAGGCCGGGGGCCTGCTGCCGGAGAATTCTGGTCCAGGCCTCCATGAAACGGAAGGCGGCCCCTCCCTCTGTTTTTGCCCGCAACTGGATGATGGAGGCCCCCCCTTCTCCCAGGAGACGTGCGAACCGCTCCGCCTCCGGGCCGAAGCCCCCCGCCCACGGGGCCGGAAAGCGACTGAGCCAGCCATAATCCAGGATCGGATAGATCCCGGCTATAGGGGGGGACGCGCCGGGGTCCTGTTCACAGCGATGAGAAGAACTCGTCATCGATTTTTTCGGAGTCGCCCATGTTAAGCGCCACGAGTCGCCGCAGGTGGCTGAAGCTTTCGACGTCCATATCGGTGAAACGAATGGCCGCGCCACGCTCAGTGTCGGCCCACAACACCTGACCGCAGATCCGGAGTTGTTCCTCTCCCAGGGGCATGGTCCCGGTGACTACCGACCCTTTTGGTGGCAGGGTCTCGCACCAGAAGAGCATACCCTTCAGGCTGATATCGTTGAAAGCTCCCGGGTAGCTCGTTCCCCGTTGATCCAGCAAGGTCAGTTCATGCTGGAAATGGACGCGGCTGAAGTGTCGTCGATCGGAAGGTCCGGAGGGATTGGGCGGGTTGGTCATCTGTTCCTCTCCTGAAGTGCAAGTATTTCCTGGGCCTGATGGGATTTCAGCCGGGCCCCGAACTGGGTGACCAGTTGGGCCGAGGCATCCCGGGCCAGTTGGCCGGCCGCCTCGAGTGGGAGGCCATGGGTGATGCCGTAGAGAAAGGCGCCGGCAAAGAGATCGCCGGCGCCATTGCTGTCGATGGCTGTGACTGACTTGCCTGTGATAGCGATCCGTTCGTCTGCGGTAGCGATCAAGGCTCCCCGGTTGCCGAGGGTAAGGCAGAGCATGCGGGTGTGACGCAGTAATTCGGTGACGGCAACCTCCTGATCGCTGGTGCGGGCATACTCCAGGGCCTCGGCCAGATTGCAGAAGATCAGGTCGGGGGTGAGCCCGACCAACTGTGCCATCCCCTCGCGAAAGAAGGCGATCATGTTGACATCGGAGAATGTCAGGGCGATTTTCGTCCCCTTTGCGCGGGCGCGGCGTCCGGCGACAAGGGCTGCCTCCAGGGCCGTCGGCGACGAGACCAGGTAGCCTTCGATGTAGAGAAAGTGTCCTTGGGCGAGATCCACCGCTTCGAGATCTTCCGGAGAGACCTTCTGCGAAACGCCGAGATGGGTGCAAAGGGTTCTTTCGGCATCGGCGCTCACCAGGACCAGGCAGCGACCGCTGATGCCCTCTGCGGGATGGTCGAGCGCTCTGCTGTCGACACCGTTGGCTTTGAGGTCGGTGGCGAAAAAATTTCCGGTCGTGTCGGGGGCCACCTTGCAGATGAAAAAGGCCCGACCGCCGAATTGGGCCACGGCGATGACGGTGTTGGCCGCCGAGCCGCCGCAGGAGTCGTGATGGGGGGCGCCAGCCAAGGATCCGGCGATGCCCTCCTGGCGCTCGGCATCGACCAGGGTCATGGTTCCCTTGGCGATGCCCAGTTGCGCAAGTTCTTCATCTGTCACCGTCCACTCCCTGTCCACCAGGGCATGGCCGATGCCGATGACGTCATATTTTTTTTCTGGATTCATCGGCGTTTCCTTCGCCTGAGGCGGAGTGGTTGCCAATCCCTGGTCCGGGAATGGCGTCGATGCCTATTCTGGGCTCAGCGTTTATCCGGTCCGTAGGGGACGTCCCTGAGCATTGCCAGCAGGGGGTCGTGGAGGAGGCCATTGGAGGCCAGGACCGACCGGATCGACGGGTGGGGTCGGTTGAATCGCAGCGGTTGACCATCCTTTTGGGTGACCCGGCCTCCGGCCTCTCTGACGAGGAGTTCGCCGGCGCAGTAGTCCCACTCGTTTTTGGGGGTGAGGGTGAAGGTGAGGTCGAAGCCGCCGCTGGCGACCAGGGCCAGTTTGTAGGCAATCGAGCCCATGGTGGTGATGGCCAGGCGATCCCGGAAGATGTCCCACTCTCCCCGTCCGGTCTCGGAGCGACTGGCCAGGCAGGAGGCCCCTGCAAGATTCTCCCGGGAAGTGACCCGGATCGGTTGTCCATTCAGCCGGGCCCCGCCGCCGGCAACGGCGGAATAGAGCGCATCCTGGGCAGGATTGAGGATGCAGCCGGCAACTGTCACCCCATCCTCCACCAGGCCGACCGAGACCGCGAATTGGGGCAGTCCGATGATGAACTCCTTGGTGCCGTCGATGGGGTCGACGACCCAGACCCGGCGGCAATCCTGGCGACTTGCGTCGTCTGCGGTCTCTTCCGAGAGCCAGCCGTAATCGGGTCGGGCTGAGAGCAGGGTTCGCCGCAACAGGGCGTCGGCCTCCAGATCGGCCTGGGTCAGGGGATTGTCCCGCCCCTTGTCCTGGAGACGGGCGCCACCGCCGACCGCCTCCCCGGGGCGGAAATAGCTCAACACCACCCGCCCTGCCTCGCGGATGCTCTCCTCCATCAAGGCCAGATCCCTGTCCCATGCCTCCATGACCGTGTCACAAGCCTCCTCGAAAACCTGCCGGTTGATTCGGGTCCCGGTCGTATCCGCCCAACCGGTGCAAAGCCGATGGTATCAGGTTTCCCCCTTTTTGTCAGTGGGCGCACTGGGGATCGGGGATCCCGGAAGTGACGCCCTCACGGTTTATGACGGACCGTGCTCCGGGTTGCACATGCCACGATCCACCCTGGTCTTTTGCAGGGGAAATCGCCAAACTGGGTCCGGTTCGGATTCTACCCGGTTTCAACCTTTTCCTGGCAGTGATCCCATGAGTATCAGTTCGCCCGCGATCCATCCCTCGAGTCGGTTTCGCCTCTTTTGGAGCGGACTTGTTCTCCTGGGGACCCTGTGGTACGCCATCCTTGTCCCGCTTCAGTTCGCCCTGGGACTCGATCCGCACGGGGTCATGGCGGTGATCGACTTTTCCTGGACGATTTTTTTCCTGGTGGACATGACCCTCAATTTCCACTGGGCCTTCTACGAGGATGGCGAGATCATCTCCGATCCCAAGCGCATCCGGGAGCGCTATTTCCAGCGGGGGTTTCGTTATGATTTTCCTGCCTCCCTGCCTTTGGATTGGGTTCTCCTCGTTCTCTTCTCCAGCAGTCCGGAGACGATTGCCTGGGTGCGGTTGGTGCGCCTTTTGAAATTGGTTCGCCTGGTCCGTCTGCAACGAATGGTGGCCAACATGAGCGCCAAGGGGCGGGGGCTGCTTGTGACGGACGTACTTCTCAACGCCAGTTCCCGGGTGCGGCTGGCCCTGCTCTTTCTTTGGTCGGTCCTCGGATTGAATGCGATTTCCTGCATCTGGATCCTCATCCAGCCGTCGGCGCCGGTCGATCAGACCCTCCTCGATGTTTATATTCGGGCCGTTTATTGGGCAGTGACCACCCTGGCCACGGTGGGGTACGGTGATATTACGCCTTCGACCAATGCCGGGAGGGTCTTTGCCAGCGTCGTCATGCTGGTCGGTGTGGGTGTCTACGGTTTGGCGATCGGTAATATTTCGACGCTGATCGTCAACGCCAACGCCCACCGCATCCGGCAACGGGAGAAGCTCGCGAACCTTGCCAATTTCATGGCCCAATACCAGATTCCCCTTGGTTTGCAGAACGATATCTTCAGCTTCTACAGCCACTATCTGGCCAATCGCGCCAGCTCGAACAACGAGATCCTGAATGAGTTGCCGCCGGAATTGCAGGAGAGGATCGGGAGCTTCATCAACATATTCATGATCCGGCAGGTTCCTTTCTTCAAGGATGCGGACCATCCCTGCCTGGAGGATATCTCGAAGTGCCTGACCTCGAAAATTCTGGTTCCCAAGGATGTGATCATTCGAGCCGGGGAGGTCGGTCGAGAGATGTATTTCCTCAGCCACGGGGTGGTGGAGGTACTGACTCCCGAGGGCAAACCGGTGGTCAAGTTGCGTGCTGGGTCCTTCTTCGGGGAGGTTGCGGTGTTGAAGGATACGCCCCGTTCCGCGACCATTCAGGCGATCACCTATTGCGATGTTTTCGTCCTTTCTCAGGACGATCTCAAGCGGGTCCTGGCCTCCCATCCTGATTTGCAGAGGAGCCTGGATCAAACCCTCAGAGAGCGTTTTGGGCATGCTTGACGGGATCTTTTCTTTTCCCCGGGAGGGGTTGCCTTGGCCAACTTGTCGCGTCAACTTGAGGAGTGGGTCGGCGCCTCTCTGATCGGTGAAGACCAGGCCCGCCGGATACTGGCCTTCGAGGCCTCCCGACCCGGGGGCAATCGCCTCCTCTACAGTTTTGTGGCCCTTGGAGCGAGCATCGTTGCCCTCGGGGTCATTTCCCTCATCGCCACCAATTGGCATCTCATTCCCGATTCGGTCAAACTTGGCTGCGATTTCCTGTTGTTGTCGCTGTTCGCGGGGGCCATCTGGCAGCGTCGGGGTGATTCCTCCCCGCTTGCCCGAGAGTTTCTTCTGATCCTCTTTGCCTTCGGGGTTCTGGCCTCCATCGGTTTGATTGCCCAGATCTACCATGCGGGTGGTCGGTGGGATCAGGCCCTGCTTTTTTGGGCGGGCATCATCCTGCCGGCGGTCACCTTTTCCCGGAAGCGTTTTCTTCCCTTCGTCTGGACCCTTGCGGTGCTTGCTGCCGGGAGCAATACCCTGATCATGGTCCCGGCGCTCGATTTTCTGTTCGCCATCGACGAGCGTTGGCTCTGGATGCTCTACATCCTGCCCCTGATCAGTGCCACGGTTGCCTTGCTCCTCCGCAGGCTCCGCGGCAGTGAACTTTTCGTCGAGGCCTTTCGGGGCTGGGCCTGGTCGTTGGCCATGGGTATGGTGATTGTGGCCGACGGCCTTCGGATGCTCGATTCCTCCGGGCGGGAGGTGATTCGACACGACCACCCCGTCCCGTTCTTCATCTTCGGTGCCCTCTTTTTGGTCGGCATACTTCTCCGGACAGATCTTGAGGCCTCGCTCCGGTATCTCCTGGCCATCCTGGTCTCGCTTTACCTCCTCCATATTCCTCTGGCTTTCTTGGGTGGCATCCACCATTGGGCCTCGGCCTTGTTTGTCTTGGCGATCTTTGCCCTTGCCGCTCTCTCGCTTGTCTGGCACCACAGGCCTGGGCTGGCCAATCTCCTCGTCACTCTGCTGGGGGTGCGTTTTCTGCTCCTGTTCTTGACCGCGTTTGGGGGGTTGATGGAAACCGGTCTTGGCCTGGTTCTGTGCGGTTCCCTGATCCTGGCCTCCCTCTGGGGCTGGTTGCGGATACGGCGCCGGCTCTTCCGCTGGTTGGAGGGATTGGCATCATGATCGCCTGGTTTGGACGCTATCGGCTGATTCTCTCACTGTTGTTGCCCATTCTGGCCCTCCTCGGCATGGTCGTTGGCAAGGAGTCGGTCCGTTCCCTGGGCGCCGAGGTCCGGTTGGCCATCGAGGGCTTTGACCCCCGTGATCTTCTCTCGGGTCACTTCCTGCTCTACCGGGTGGATTATGGCCCGCCGGTCTGTCATTCTGCCCCAGAGAATCCGGGGGGACCCGTGTCGCCGGTGGAGATTCCGGCCTTTGTCTGTCTGGATGAGCCCCGTCGATTTGGTTACGATGAGCCGGAAGGGTGTCGTCTGGCGATTCGGGGGAGTTGTCAGGGGGGGCGTTTCATTGCCGGGATCGAGCGCTTCTATATCCCGGAGGAGTACGCCCGTTCACTTGACCGGGTTGTGCGTGACAAACAGGGGGAGATTCTTGTCCGCATCGGCGGTCGTGGAGGCGCCCAGGTCGTGGCCCTGCTCATCGATGGCAAACCCTGGGACCAGGCCGCCCGGTCCGAGTTCTCTTCTCCCGAACCTTTCGGTCGCTGAACCGCTCTTTTTTCGAGGAGAACCGTTGCTGGGGGTGCTTCCCTGGTGAATGAGTGACCATTCAGGGGAGGTGGTGGCGAAGGTACTACCCTTTTGTTTCAGGAGGCTCGTCCCCGAATCCCCACTCCGACTTCAGATGTCGAGCCGGCGGAAGATCGGCCACGGCAAACTGCGGATAATGGTCATGATGATGAACCACCAGCGCGGCAAGTACCGGAGGGGGATATCCTTCCCGAGATTTTGTGTGATCGCCGCTGCCGCCACTTCCGGCGCGATGCTCTTGAACATGAGTTTTTGACCAAAGGTCATCCGGGTCTGCATATAGCCCAGTCGATACCATTGGACGCGACAGGGGGACTTCGACAAGGCCAGGAAGTGACGGAGTGTCTCGAAGTAGAATTCCAATCCCCGCTTGGAGGCGGCGTAAACCGCATTGTTGCTCCGCCCCCTGGCTGCAGCCACCGATCCGGCACCGACGATATTGCCTCCCTGACGCGCCATGAGGTGTCCCAGAAAGAGATTGATCAGACGGACTCCGGCCACGAAATTGATGGTCATGAGCCGCAGGCAATCGGCATCGGCCAGGGGACCGACGGCCCGGGCATCGGAATATCCGGCGATCAGGAGAAGGTTGTCCAAATCGGGCAGCGCCGCCAACACCCGCTCTCGGAGTCCAACGAGTTCCGTATTCATCAGGTCCATGGCCTCATAATGGATCCTGATCCCGTACCTGAGACTCAGGTCCTGGGCCAGAGGCTCCAGGTCGCGATCATCCGACGCAAGGAGGTAGAGATCGTGCCCTCCCCTTGCCAAGGACTCTGCCAAGGCCCTGCCGAGCCCTGCTGAGGCTCCGACAATCAGGGCGCTCACAGCTCAAGCCTCCGAGAGAGGGAAGAGACAAAGCGTCTTTTGGGGTCAAACTCCCGGAGTCGCTTTCGGAAAAGGTCGTACCCCGCGCCATATTGTTCCCGAACCACTCCGACCGGCAGGCGGGAGTCCTTGGCCAGGTTGCTCAAGACTCCGAACTTCCCGTTCAGGGTGTCGAGATTCCCCAAAAAAGCAAGATTTTCTGGTCGGTTGGCGACATCCAGGGTGAAGCTGAAACCGCTGCCGTCGTAGTTCAGAAGGCTCCTCTCTCCCCGAAAAGCCTTGATCGTCGTCAGGGCCACCGGTCGACCGTGATTGCGCAGGAGGGGGATGAAATCCTCCAGGTAGGCATCGATCCGCTCCCCAGGAATCAGCATCTGCGTCTCCAGAAATCCCGGAGGTCCGAACCAGTCGAAATAGAACTCCCGACCCACGGCTGGGAAGAGAAACTGTCCCAGGGAGACCCCCCTTTCTCGCGGATCGAAGGTCCCGAGGGCATGGTAAATGCGGTTGATCGGGCGCATACAGACGTCATTGAACAGGTTGGGACGGAAACGCTTCTGGCAAGGATCCAGCTTCGATCTCCCCGTCACCTTTGGAAACTCTCGGATTCCGGTTTCGTTCTGGAGTCCGGTCTTGTTCCGGACTCCAGCCTCGTCCAGGAAACGGGCCGCTGTCACGTATCCGCGCCCCTGATTCCGGTCAAAGGCGGAGAGGTCGTTCCACGAGTAGAGGAGGTCGTATTCTCCCGTCAGCTGTGCGACTTTCGCGAAGGCCTCGGCCAGACTGGTTACCGGGATGTGGCGAACCCGCACCGAAGCGGAGCGGAGTTGGGCCACCTTGAGACGGACCCGCAACACCATTCCGGTCAATCCCATGCCGCCTGCGGTCAACTCCAGGATCTCGGGATCTCGGGCTTCCGACAGTTCCAGGATACCATGGTCCGGGTGGAACAGGGTGATCCCCAGGATCTGCGAACGAAAGGTTCCGTCGCGGAACTGGTTCTTACCATGGACGTTCAGGGCGATACAGCCACCAACGGTGATACCGGGATAACCAGGCTGAACCGGCAGGAAGAGCTTCCTTGGCGTCAGGAAGGCGAAGAGTTCCCCCAGGGTGATGCCGGCCTCCACTTCGATCCATCCGGCCCTGGTATCAAGGGCCAATATCCGATTGAAATGGCGCATGCCAACCGAGACGACATCCTGGCCAAAGCTGGCGGCTACGTAGGAGAGCCCGGCGCCTCGCGCAATCAGCGCTCCGTCCGTCCACGGACGGTCCAACAGGTCGCGATACCGATCCGGTTCTTCGAGTGCCACCTCCGTTGCTGAGAACCGATCCAGGGAAACAAGGCGGGACTCCATGGTTATTCTCCCCTCCGATGTTGCCCGCCCGCCCCGGTCAAACTCGTGTCACCCCCTGTTCTGGTCGAGTCGGTTTCCCCGACTCCGATGGCAGATCCGGCACTGATGATTTCCAATCGAGAGGGACCGGATGTCCCGCATTTCTCCAGTTCGATCCGGTTCTTGCCGGAGGGCGGATCGATGTTGACCTTGGTCTGTATGGCCAATCGAACAATATCATCCATCCGTTCGCGAATGTGATGATGTAGGAAAAAATCACAGACTAGGCCCGTCAGGAGAATCAAAAAACCTACCATGATCGCTGTCAGCGACAGCGATAACATGGGTCTATTGAATAGGAGAAGGCTGGGATCGGAGGTGAAAAGAGCTGCCATGTGTCGCAGGAACAGGTATCCGAGGATGATTAAGCTTGGGGCAATGAAGGAGAAACCAATCACCCCAAAAAAGTGTAGGGGGTTGAGTCCATAACGGTGAATGAACAACATCGACAGAAGATCGAATCCCCCTTCGTATCGGAATGTCCGATACTTGGAAGTCCCATGCCTGCGAGGACTGTTTGTGATCTGAATCTCGGTAACTTTGAAGCCAAGGAGATGGGCCTGGAGGGGGATATATCGGTGGAATTGGCCGTAGATACAGAGCTTCTCAACAACTTCAGCCCGATAGGCCTTGAAACCGCAGTTCATGTCCTTCAATTCCAGACCACCGAGACGGGCAACGGTCCCATTGTAGAGTCGGGATCCGATCTTGCGGATCCACTGATCTTCCCGACGCTCCCGCCAGCCATTGACGATGTCGTACCCTTCTCCGAGCTTGGCCACCATCTTTGGAATCTCTTCGGGATTGTCTTGGAGGTCGGCATCCAGGGTGATGACTGTCTCCCCTTGGACAAACTGGAACCCGGTCATCAAGGCCATGGCCTTGCCGAAGTTGCGGCGCAGGCGGACGAGGCGCACGAAGGGAAACTGTGCGATGAGCCCATCGACCATGGAGACCGTGGCGTCGGTCGAGCCATCGTCCACCAAGCAAACCTCGAACCGATCCCCGGCCCCCATGCCGGAGAAGACCGCAGCGAGACGTGTGCAGAGTTCCTCGAGGCTTGCGGCCTCGTTATAGCAGGGAACAACGACCGAATATTGAATCACGTGCGAACGCATCCTATCTCTGTGAAAGTGACGCAGACCGCACCCGAGCCTTCGGACGGAGGCGTATGCCTGCCAGCCGGTCGAATTTGGCCGGCCATCCACGACCAGCGCTGCCCGTCGAAATACGGGCCGTCAGGGTGGCGGTGGTGACAGGGAGAGCGAGTCGTTTCTTGGGATGCGGAGGTTGGCGCATTCCTCTGGGGTGGTTGCACTTCCGTCGACAAGGGCAAGGAGGCGGGCATAGTTGCCTACCACCGGGCAATCCGGGAAGAGACAATCGGGGCAGCGCTCGGGGACGACGTATTTGCCGCGTGACCTGGCAGTGAGGTCGACGAAAAGCCCCAGCATGGCCCGCCGGAGACCGTCCCGCCGGGGGAATCGCAGTGCCTCTTTGAGTTCGTCGACGACGGCTGATATGGCGCGAAACTCATGGGAACAGATGACGGTCTGGGATGGAGACATAACGACCGACTCCAGGAACAAGACAGCCGCCCTACCGCAGGCGGGAACTGCGACCGGAACGGCGAGAACGGGCATTGTCCCAACCCGCGATGTGCTTCCGACGACACCCCACCTCCCCGCCCGGCACCCCCACTTCCCGGCAATGGATGATTCGTCCGGGGAGGCTAGCAGTTTGGCCTTTATGAGGCAATAAAAAAATTGTTAGCGTTCACTGGAGTTCAAGGCCAGGGTCCTTGATCGGATCGACGGATTTCGAACGAAAATTGACAAGCCAAAGATAATCTCGAAAGTGGTCGGGGGAGCACGAGGGGGAGGCTACCCCTGATTCCCGGGAGGGAGTTCTGGGTTGAGGTTTCAGAATAACTTATTGATATCAATCATTATTATCCGCCTGGCGGATGCAAGGAACTCAGGGGCCCGTTGTTGGATGGGGCTCGGCGACTGACTGGTTTCGAGGGATGGTGCGGGAATGGTTCCTGTAATGGATGCTCATCTCGCCGGGCTGGAAGAGGAACCAGAGCCCCTCCCAGAAGTTTGGCCATAGCGCCTGGTCGGGAGAAAGCCCGAGAAATTTCCAGGCGAGGAGGAGGATGTTCCAGTCATGGGAGACGTGGATCTGAAAGCCGCCATGGGTCTCATGGCTCTTCTCGAGAAAGGCCATTTGCTCCTCGGCGGCCTCCCGGGCGGGCTGGGCGATGGAGGGGGGAAGTTGATCCGCAAACCAGACCTCCAGAAAGCGTCCGGAGTCGAGTCCCTCGGTTTCGGCGTAGGCATAACTGACTGGCGGATTGGGCAGAAAGGGGGCGGTGAGCCGCTTGTCCGGACCGTGGTTGACTGTCTTGGCGCCGGCGATGACCAGACCTTCGTGGAGGGCCTCGGCGGTCTGGCGACACCGACCGACGATACTGTGGAAAATATGTGCTGGGCCAAGGGGTGCCAGATCTCGCCGTCCCATTTCCCGCGATTCGGTCACCCCCCTGGGTGTCAGGGGTACCCGCCAGGCCTCCCTGGCGTCGAGGATCTTGTCCCGTTCGCCGTGACGCATGAACAGGAGAGACTGGGAAAGATGTCTCCTGCAATCGGCAGGGACAACCCAGGGAGCAGTCAAGGGGGACCTCCCTTTCTCGTGGCTCTGTCGCTGTTGGTTGTTGAACGGGCCCCCGTGCTGTCTTCGGGGGCCTGCCCGGGTTGAGAATATGCAACCGGGTTTCCGCCTGTGGCGACGCGGTGGTATTCTAGGGGCTTCCGGGGGAAAATCCACCCCTTTTCCGGTCGTTGGGGCACTCTGGTGGGGGGCGATGCTGCTGTCGTGTGGGCGAGGACGGAGGCTGGTGTTTCTACCGGGTTCGTTCCGTTCTTGGCGGATTGGCCATCCTGGCTGGTCCCTTTTGGGCGTGGGAAGGGTTCATGAAGCTCGCTGCTATTGACGTTGGCTCGAATGCCGTCCGACTCCTGATCTCCAACGTATACGAGATGGGCGAGGAACTGCCGCAGGTACGCAAGGCCGATCTCTACCGGGTTCCCGTTCGCCTTGGGGGGGATGCCTTCGTTCGGGGAAGCATCTCCGCGGAGGTGGCCGATCGGCTTGTTGGGACCATGAAGGCTTTCAAGATCCTGATGGAGGTCTGCGGCGCCGAGGCACATATGGCTTGCGCGACTTCGGCCTTGCGCTCTGCCGACAACGGCGAGTCACTGGTTGCCCGGGTTCGGTCGGAGGCGGGCCTCGATCTTGAAATCATCGACGGGGCCCGGGAGGCGGAGTTGATCGCCTTGAACCGCCTGGATGAACGCTTCCGGCGGGGTCGGCATCTTTTCGTCGATGTCGGCGGCGGCAGCACCGAGCTGACACTTCTGGATCGATGGCGGAAGACGGCGTCCCGATCGTTTCCGATCGGGACGGTACGTCTCAAGGAAGGGTTGGTTGTCGATGCCGACTGGAATGGCATGAAGCGTTGGCTGAAGAAGCGGACCCGGGAAATGCCGGGTCTTGCTGCTGTTGGTTCAGGGGGCAACATCAACAAGATTTTCAAGCTGACCAACAAGCGTCAGGAGGAGCCCCTGACCCGCGATGAGTTGAAACGGACCATTCGTCATCTGGCCTCCCTCTCCCTGGAGGAGCGCATGGTCCGGGTTGGGCTCAAGCCTGATCGCGCCGATGTGATCATCCCCGCCGGTCGGGTCTTTTCACGGGTGATGAAATGGGCCGGGATCGAGAGGCTTCACGTTCCCCAGATCGGTCTCTCCGACGGCATGATCCACCACCTCTATGGTGTCCTGAAGCGGGGTGGGGCGGAAGCCGCCGAGGCGACACGGAGATGTGGCGGTGCGGGACCTGGCCGTATCGGGACGCTGCCGGGTTCGCGCGAATCGGTTGCGGAGATGGATCCAGCTTCCTTTTGACTTTCGAGGAGATCCGATTTGGAAAAGAGCGCCGAAAAAGAGATCTACGAAAAACTGGGGCCGGTGTTCCAGGATATCCTGTTTGTGGACAATCCCGTTCTGACGCCGCAGACCACTGCCCGGGATATTCCCGGCTGGGACAGTTTGAACAACATTCGCCTGATGGTTGCCATCGAGAAGGCCTTCGGAATCCGTTTCCAGACCTCGGAGGTGATGGGGTTGGCCAATCTCGGGGCTCTGGTCTCGTTGATAGCCGCCAAGGTCGGGCGTTCGTAAGGACTCCCGTCCCCTCCCCAATTTCCCTGGGGATTGTGTGCGCGTGAGGTCAGACCAGCTCCAGCTCGTCGAAGCGGCGGATCCCGTCGAGCAGTTCGGCGACGGCCTTGGCTTCCCCCTCTTTGGCGGTGATGGTGTTGAGGGCCTGGCCCGCGATGACGATCTCCATCCACTGGTTGAGGTGAAAGGGGTCGACCTGGGCAGCGACCGGGATCAGGGATTCGAGGGAGGAGAGGGCATACCGGCTTTTTTCCCTTATGCGGAGGCAGCACGCATCGCTCGGGAGTCCGGTGGTGGTGCCCGCATGGAAGAGCCGGATGGCCTCGGCGAGCCTTCCCGGAAGGAGCCTGGGTGTCCGCAGGTGGGCCGCGTCGGCTCCTGTGGAGGGTAGTCCCGCCTCCACCAGGGTGGACAGAAAGGCACAGAGGGCGAACTTGTGGCTCTGACGGGCATGGAGGGTGGTGCGTCTTTCGTAAAAGGCGAAGACCAGTATGAGGAACATCCCCTGGATGCAGAAGCCGATCAACTGTGGCAGCATGCTCTGGGAGAGGTCGGTCTGCCAATAGAGGAGGAAGGCCAGAAGCGGGGTCGCCGCGAAGAAGAAGACGAGAAATATCAGATAGAAAAGGACGATACCGCGCAGAAAGGAGAGCGAGCGCCGAAACCGGGAGTTTGGCATGGGAAGCCTCGTGGACGAGCGTCATCGAGGGAGGCGCTTCCCCCCCTCCCGCAGTGACCCGGAAGGGCCGACGGGAACGCCTTTGGGCCTGAGAGGCACCCTCGGTCCCCCCCCGACCGCAACGGTCCACCGCACCCCCCCAGGATAGCAAATCGCCTTGGACTCTTCAATCCGCATGAGTCTGACCGGGCAGTCCGGTGGCGATGCCTCATCGCTACCGGGATTTTTTTTCGAGCCGTTCCGCAAGGGGGGGGGATTGTGGTAGAAGGGGGCTCTTTTTTTCCCTCCTGCGGACCAGGATCTTGACGGGCCGGGAGGGAACGGCCGGCCGCCAAGCGACCTCCCTTGTCTGTTTCTCCAGGATACCTGAATGGACCCCACATCTCCCCCAAGGCATGAGACGCTGGATCGTCTGTGCGTGACCACCCTCCGCATGCTCGCCGTCGACCAGGTTGAGAAGGCCAACTCCGGACACCCAGGCATGCCGCTGGGGGCTGCGCCGATGGCGTTCGTGCTTTGGCACCGGGTCATGCGGCACAATCCGACCAACCCTCAGTGGCTTGACCGGGATCGGTTCATTCTTTCCGCCGGTCATGGCTCTTCCCTGTTGTACGGCCTTTTGCATCTTTCCGGTTACGATTTGCAACTGGACGAGTTGAAGCGATTCCGGCAGTTGGGGAGCCGCACCCCGGGCCACCCGGAATGCGGGGTGACCCCGGGAGTGGAGGCGACCACGGGGCCCCTTGGGCAGGGGTTCGCCATGGGTGTGGGGATGGCCATCGCCGAACGCCGCCTGGCCCAGACCTTCAATCGGGGGGAGTATCTGCCGATCGTCGATCACTTCACCTATGCGATCGTCTCCGATGGCGATCTCATGGTCGGGATCGGTTCGGAGGCGGCCTCCCTGGCGGGGCACCTGTGTCTGGGCAAGCTCATCTACCTCTACGACGATAACCGTATCACCATCGAGGGCAGCACGGACCTCACCTTTACCGAGGATGTCAAAGCCCGGTTCGAGGCCTATCACTGGCATGTCGTCAGGGTCGAAGATGGTGAGGATCTGGACGCCATCGAGGCGGCCATCCGGGAGGCCCAGAGGGAAGAGGAGCGGCCCTCGCTGATCATGGTCCGGACCCATATTGGTCACGGGAGTCCCCTGCAGGACACTTCCTCGGTCCATGGCGCCCCCCTTGGGGCCAAGGCGATGGCCGAGACCCGCCGGTATTACCAGTGGCCGGAGACGACCTTCCATGTTCCCGACGAGGTTCGGGACCGTTTTCGCACGATCATCGATCGCGGGCGGGATTGGGAGGCCGAATGGGAGGCCCGGCTGCTTGCCCATGGCAGTCGCTATCCCGAGGATGTCGACCGGCTGCGTCGGCAGAGCCGGGGGGAGTTGCCTGCGGGTTGGGACCAGGGACTCGCGGGAGTGGACCTGGGACTGGATGCCCCGATCGCCACCAGGATCATCTCCGGGCGGGTGATCAACGCCCTTGCCCCGCATTTGCCTGCACTGATGGGCGGGTCGGCGGATCTGAGCCCATCCATCCAGAGCTCTATTGCCGGCGACCCGGATCGCAACATCCACTTTGGGGTGCGGGAGCACGCGATGGGGGCCATCTCCAACGGTATGGCCCTGCACGGAGGCATCCTCCCCTATTGCAGTACTTTCCTCTCCTTCTCCGATTACCTGCGTCCGGCCATGCGGATGGCTGCCCTGATGCGGGCGAAGGTGGTCTACGTTTTCAGTCACGACAGCATTGCCGTCGGTGAGGATGGCCCGACCCACCAGCCGACCGAACAGCTTTCGGGTCTCAGGGCCTTGCCGGGTCTCTTCGTGCTGCGACCGGCGGATGGCTCGGAAGCGGTGGCCGCCTGGCGTTATGCGATCACCTCCTCCATGCCGGTTGCCCTGGTCTTTTCCCGCCAGCCTTTACCGCCGGTGAGTCGGGCCACCACCGAGGATGTGGCCCGTGGAGCCTATGTTCTCAGCGACTGCGAAGGGGTGCCGGACCTGGTGTTCATCGCCAGCGGTGGGGAGGTACAGTTGGTGCTGGGTGCCCAGGCGGAGCTTGCGGGTCGGGGGATTCGCACGCGCGTTGTCTCCATGCCCTGTCGGGGACTCTTCGACAGGCAGCCGGAGAGTTATCGGGACTCGGTCGTTCCTCCGGGGGTGAAGAAGCGCCTGGCGGTGGAGGCCGGTTCGAGCCTGGGGTGGCATCGGTGGGTGGGGGATCAGGGGAGTCTCCTGACGATCGATGCCTTCGGTATTTCCGGGCAGGCCCGCGATGTGCTGGAACATTTTGGTTTTACCGTCCCCGGGGTCGTCAGGCGGGCCCTGAAGCTCCTGGGAAAATGACGGGCAAGGCGGTATGAAAAGGATTTTTGGGTGGACCGCCGCCGGGGCGGGGAGTGACTTCGGGAGGTCGGGGTGACGCCCGGGTCAGATCGCGGCAGGGATGGTGTTGCGGACGGGTCTGTTCGGTCGGGTGGCGCCTCTTCCGCGGGGGGGAATGGGGGCCGGGGGCGGCGAGGGCGCGGTGGTGGTCCGATGTCGGTGGGGGCGCTGGTGCTCTCTGTTGCCGGGCCGATGTTGGAAAACCCCAGGAGTCGGGCCGGTCGTTTGATGCAGCGATGGCGCGAGGCGGTGGGACCGGAGGTGGCGCGCCACTGCGAGCCTGACAGGCTGGGCCGTGAGGGGGTTTTGACCATCCGGGTCGATTCCCCGGTCTGGACCCATCAGTTGTTGCACATGAAGCGGGAAATCCTGGAGCGCCTCGCGCGCTTCTTCCCGGAGGTAGCGATTCGAGACCTTCGTTTCCGCCATGGCGAGCTGCGGGGGGCGGTGGCTCCCGCACCCCCTCCGCCCGTGCTGCCGCCGAATCTTCCCGAAGAACGTATCCGCGCGGCGTCCCTGGCCGGGGTGGTTCAGGACCCGGGGGTCCGCACGGCGTTGACGCGTCTTCTTCTGGCGGCTTTGGCGCGATGCCGGGCGCCCTCTCGTCACTGATTGCGGCCATGAAGGGCTTGTTTCACGGCACTACCAACCTGGATTCCCTTTACCGTGTTCCGCGCTCTCTTCCGGCCAACGGCAAGATGGCGGCTTCGGCCTTTCGTTTTGCGACCGGCGGGCCGCCGACCGTTGCCGCCAAGGTGTTCCGTCATCTTGGGGGGGAGGCCGCGCTTTTCAGTCTCGTTGGTCGCCATCCCCTGCGGGAGTTCATGTTGGCCGATCTTGACCGTTACGGGATCCGGCATCATGACCTTGATGCCCAACGCTGTACCTGGCCACCGCTCGCCGCCGTGATCGTCTCCGAGAGTAGTGGCGACCGTGCCATCGTCTACACCTGCCCGGATACCCCTAATCCCGAATATCCCGAGCGTCTCCCCCTGGAGGGGGAGGCGCTCGAAGCCGCTCTTGCCGATGCCCGGGTTCTCCTCATCGACGGCAACCATTGGCAGAGTGCCCGGACCCTGCTTCATGCCTGCCGACGGCGGGGGGTGACGACAGTTCTGGATACCGGCAGTTGGAAGCCTGGCATGGAATGGCTTCTCCCCCTTCTCGATGTCGTCATCGCTTCGGTCGATTTTCGTCCCGAGGGCGTTGTGGATGCCGAGGCCCTTTTTTCCTTTCTGGGGGGATACGGAGTCGAACGGATCGCCATCACTCGGGGCGAGGCATCGGTCCTCTGGCGTGAACGGGGTCGCGGAGGTCGTGAGCGGAAGGGGTGGGAGGCTGGGGGAGAGATCCCCGTAGCCCGGGTCACGGTCGTCAATACCCTCGGGGCGGGGGATGTCTTCCACGGTTTTTTCTGCCATGCTTTTGGTGGCGGTCTGGATTTTCCCGCGGCCTTGGCCTTGGCCGCAGAGGCCGCAACCGAGTATTGTACCGCCGATGGCCTGGATGCCTGGATCGAGCGGCGCTCGGGGCAGGGAATGGGGGGGTGGGACCGGCCCGAGTGAGGCGAGATCGGACCGCGTCGAGAGAGGAGTGGACGGATGGAGATACGGGAAGCGATCAGGCAGCGTCACAGTGTTCGCGCCTTTCGGGACGAACCGGTCTCGCGGGAGACCCTGACCGCCCTTCTGGAGGTGGCTCGCTGGAGTCCTTCCGGGGTCAATTCCCAGCCCTGGCGGGTCGAGGTCGTCACCGGCGCGAGTCTGCGTCGCCTGGTCGCCGCCCTGGTCGCTGCCTGCGGGGAGGAGGCCCCGGTCACTCCCGACTACAGCTACTATCCTGCGGCCCCGCTGGAACCCTTCGATTCCCGCCGCCGGGCCTGTGGTCAGGGGCTCCATGAGACCTTGGGGATTCGTCGGGACGACGCCGTGGCGCGCCGGGAGGCCTGGTTGGCCAACTTCCGTTTCTTCGATGCCCCGGCGGCGCTGCTTCTTTTCATGGATCGGCGGCTCGGCCAGGGGGCCTGGATCGACCTGGGGATGTTTTGGCAAAGTCTCATGCTGGCGGCGCTGGCCTTCGGTCTTGGGAGCTGTGCCCAGGCCTCCATCGCCAGCCAGCCGCAGCTCATGCGCCGACACGTCGGCCTGGGGGAGGAGAATCTTTTCCTCGGGGCCCTCGCTGTGGGCTATCCCGATCCGGATGCGGCGATCAACCGGTTTCGCCCGGGACGGGAGGAGGTGGCGGGTTTTGCCCGCTTTCACCACGAGTGAGGTGCAATGGCGGGTTTGCCCGTTTTCACCACGAGTGAGCTCCGGAAGGCGCCGGTGATCCCGAACTGCTGCCACCCCGGTGCTGTTCCCGCGCCCGGGACCCTGTGATGACCCGACGGCGCCATCGCCTCCCCTTCGGAGCGGAACTGCTGGAAACGGGTGAGGTCGATTTTCGCCTTTGGGCCCCCTCGCTGCGGACGGTCGAACTGGTGCTGGGAGAGGGGGAACGAAGGCTCCCGATGACCGACCTTGGCGGGGGGTGGTTCGCCTGCGTCACATCCCTGGCTGGTGCCGGCACTCTCTACCGGTTTCTTCTTCCGGAGGGGCTTGGGGTCCCCGATCCGGCCTCCCGCTTTCAACCGCAGGGGGTTCACGGGCCGAGCGAGGTGATCGATCCCGCCGCCTATCTTTGGGGGGACGGGGATTGGCGCGGTCGCCCCTGGGAGGAGAGCGTGATCCAGGAGATCCACGTCGGCAGTTTCTCGCCGGAGGGGAGCTTTGCCGGGGTCGAGGCCCGCCTGGACCATTTTCTCGCGCTGGGGGTCACCGCCCTGGAGATCATGCCGGTCGCCGATTTCCCCGGCGGGCGCAACTGGGGCTACGACGGCGCCCTCTGGTATGCCCCCGATTCGACCTATGGCCGGCCGGAGGATTTCAAGAGGCTCGTCGATGCCGCCCACCGGCGGGGGATCCAGGTCTTCCTCGATGTGGTCTACAACCATTTTGGTCCCGAGGGCAATTATCTCGGACTCTACGCCGGGCCTTTTTTCGATCCCCGGCGCCATACGCCCTGGGGGGCGGCGATCCGCTACGATGGTCCCGACTCCGCTCCGGTCCGGGATTTTGTCCTGCACAACGCCCTGTACTGGCTGGAAGAGTACCACCTTGACGGTCTGCGTCTGGATGCGGTGGATACCATCGTCGATCGATCGGAGGAGCCCCTGCTGGCAGCCCTGGCGCGGGTGGTCGGCAGTGGCCCGGGGGGGGAGCGGGAGATTCACCTCATTCTGGAAAACGATCACAATTCTGCTCACTACCTGGCTCGGGACGGGACGGGTCGGGCAGTGCGCTTCCGCGGCCAGTGGAACGACGATCCGCACCACGCCCTGCATGTCATCCTGACGGGTGAGGAGGGGGGGTATTACCAGGATTATCGGGAGCGCCCCCTGGAGCATCTTGGCC
>JADGCL010000002.1 GCA_015229005.1 Magnetococcales bacterium | reverse complement strand
GGCAGCGAGGCGGAGATGAGCGGCAACGGCATCCGCTGCGCCTCGCGGGTCTGTTTCGAGGGGAGTTTTCGGGGGCGCACTCCCCTGGATTTCGTGACCCCCGGTGGGCGTTTCCGCACGGAGAACTTTGTCGATCCCGAGTCGGGGGTCGCCTGCGTCCGGGTTTTTACCGGTCGGATCGAGACCAACCCCGAGCGGGTGCTGGCCGACGGCAGCCGCGAGCCCTTCATCGATCGCCGCCTGGAGGGGGAGGGGCTCGACGGCTGGGGGTTGACGGGGACGATCCTCTCCATCGGCAATCCCCACCTCGTGGTGACGGTGCCGGATCTGGCAAAGATCGACCTGCCGTTCCTGGGGAATGCCCTGGAACACCACCCGATGTTTCGCAATCGCGCCAATGTGAGCTTCGTGCAGGTGGTCGATCCGCGGACGATCCTGGTGCAGACCCATGAGCGGGGGGTGGGGCCGACCCTCTCCTGCGGCACGGGGATGACGGCCTCGACGGTGGCCCAGGTGTTGAGCGGGGGGGTGCAAAACGGCGTCGAGATCACGGTCCACACGGCGGGGGGGATCGCCTGGGTGACGCCGGCGGTGACGCCGGCGGAGATTTCTGCCCGGTTGATGGGCAACGCCACTCTTGTCTACCGGGGCACGGTCGGGGTGGTGGTCGCCGGCGGCGAGGTGCGTCTGGCGCCTGGTGAGCCGATCCGCCGGGGGGAGGTGTTCCAGGAGGAGGCGAGGTGCTACGAGCGCCTGGCGGCGCGGAGTCTCTTCGACCGGTCGGTGTTGCGGGGGACGGCGCTCGCTGCCGGGGCGATGTCGGATCGCCATTCATGAAGGCCGGCGGGGAGGGGGCGGCAACGGGTGGCGGCGGGGTCGGAGAGGCCGGCGGGGATGGGGGTGGTCTGCGGGGGAAGCGGCTGCTTTTCCTGGTCAAGAATATCCGCAACCAGCGGTATGGGCTGTTGTCGCTGGCGGCGAGCCTGAAGCAGGCCGGCCATTGGCCCGAGTACGTGCAGGTGGATGGGAGCGACGGAGTGGAGCGGGTCCTGGCGCGGATCGCGTCGTTTCGCCCCGATGTCCTGGGGGTGACGGCGATGACGGGGGAGATGAACTTTCTCCTGGGGATCCTGGGGAGGGTCCGGGAGGTCTGGCCGGGTCTCTTCACCATCCTGGGGGGGCCGCACGCCACCTTCGTGCCCGGGATCGTGGCGCATCCCCTGATCGATGCCATCTGCCGGGGGGAGGGCGACGAGGCGCTGGTGGCGTTTCTCGACCGCTACCCGGGGGGGGATTGGCGGGAGGTGGCCAATATCGGCTACTGCGACGGGGGACGGGTGGTCTTGAACCCGTTGCGACCGATGGTGGATCTGGAGAGCCTGCCGATCCCGGATTTCGATTTCATCCCGCGCTCCACCCCCGATAAATTCGTGGTGTTCGCCTCCCGCAATTGTGTTTACAGTTGTCACTATTGTTTCAATGCCCAGTACCGTGAGCTGTACCGGGAGGCGGGGGAAGGGAACGTCTATCGGATGAAGTCGGTGGAGCGGTTTCTGCGGGAATTGAAGCACCTCAAGGAGAATTATACGTTCGATTATTTTTATTTCATGGACGATGTCTTTCCGACCCGGGGGGATTGGATCGACGAATTCACCCGGCGTTATCCTGTGGAGGTCGGGGTTCCCTTCCATGTGAGTTTCAATCCGGTTCTGGTGCGCGAGGAGGTGATCGAGAAGCTCTGCGGGGCCGGATTGTTCTCGATGAACATGGCCATCGAGAGCGGCAATCCGCGGATCCGGAGATTGATGAACCGGCCCCGGATGAGCAACGACCACCTGATCCGGATCAGTCGGATTTTGAAGAAGCATCGGGTCTACATCAACACCCAGAACATCATCATGTCGCCGACCGAGACCCTGGAGGAGGCGAAGGAGACGTTGGAGCTCAACATCGCCTGTGGCGTCGACAGCGGCGTGGTCGGCAAATTTCAGCCCTACCCGGGGACGGCGATGGCGCGGACTGCCCTGGAGCTTGGCCTGATCTCGGAGGCGGATCTGGAACGGATCCCGGAGGATTACCACTTTGAGAGTCTGCTGAAGTTTCCCGAGGAGCTGGCGGTACGGATGGACAATTTATTGCATGCCTTTTCTTTCTGCATCCGGTACCCTTTCATGAAGCCTCTGGTTTACCGCCTGCTCTCCTGCCGCTGTGACTGGCTCTTTCATCGACTGGACGACCAGTTCTGGATGACGCATACCCACCGACCGAAAAAGGAGCTGGTCGGCGGCGGATTCTGGGCGGAATTGCGGGTGACGGGGCTTTTCGTGTGGCGGATGTTCTTCCCCAGGGACAAGGCGAAATTCGTTCATTGAAGGGCCGGTCGCGGAGTGCGACAGGCTCCGGGTCGAGACGGTACCGAGGCACTCTTATGTCCACCACTTCCCCTCAATCGCCTGAAGAAGCGCCTCCGCCCGGCCCCATCCGCCGCCACGTCACCAGTTGGGTCGTCTCCTCGTTGATCTTCACCCTGGCCGGTCTTGCGACCGCCCAGTACCAGATTTTTGACCTTTTCATCCACTGGGTCCGGGCGGTCTGGTATCTCGACGAGGTCGTCTCGGTGGTGCTGCTCTGCTTTCTGCCCTTCCTGGGATTCATGATCTGGCGTCTGTCGGAGATGAACCAGGCCCTGCGTCGGAACCAGGCCTTGATCCGGCACCTGAGCCGGCAGAACGAGCTGATTCTGAACAGTGCCGGTGACGGCATCATCGGCCTGGATGCCGGGGGGCGGATCACCTTTTCCAATGTTTCCGCCGCACGCATGGCCGGTCGCAGTCTGGCGGACATGAAGGGCCGTCCGCTTGCCGATCTCCTGGGGAGCGAGACCGGGGGCCCGGTCTTGCCCGATTCTCCGCCGGTCGATCCCCTTTTGACCGGGGCCATCGCCGAGGGGCGGGCCCTTCATGCGCGGGAGCGGTTTCTCCGCCGGGCCACGGGCGAAACCTTTCCGGTGGAGTACACGATCACCCCCATGAAGGTGGGCCGCAAGGTGGTGGGGGCGGTCTTCACCTTCCGTGACATCACGGAACGGCGCCGCGCCCAGGAGGAGGTCAGGCGTCTGGTCACGGCCATCGAGCAGTCGACGGACATGGTCCTGATCACCGACCACCGGGGTCGGATCCAGTACGCCAATCCGGCCTTTCTGGCCGCGACCGGGCAGGAACGCGGTCAGGTCGTCGGCGCCTCGCCGCTCCTCCTGAAACGCCTCTTCCGCGACCCGGGGATCCTGAAGCGCCTGCGGCGCTCCCTGATCGCCGGCGAAACCTGGAAGGAACGGTTCGTCGTCGAGTGGGAGGTCGGCAATCGTTGCCACCTGGATGCGGTCGTCTCGCCGGTGCGCAACGCCGTCGGGGAGATCACCAACCATGTGGGGGTGGTGCGCGATGTGAGTCGCGAGATCGAACTGGGGCAGCAGTTGCGTCAGTCGCAGAAGCTGGAGGCCATCGGTACCCTCGCCGGCGGCATTGCGCATGATTTCAACAATATCCTGACCATCATCCTCTCCTACACGGAGTTGGTGATGGATGAGCTTCCGGAAGGGAGTCGGTCCCACGAGAATTTGCAGGAGGTCCTGGTGGCGGTCAACCGTGCCAAGGATCTGATCCGGCATCTCTTGACCTTCAGCCGTCGCGGCGAGGGGGGGCGTGTGGTGATGTCGCTCGGGCCGGTGGTCAAGGAGGCGATCCAATTGCTCCGGGCGATCCTGCCCGCGACCATCATGATCCGGACCGATTACGGCGACCCCGGCTGGGAGGTGCTGGCGGATCCGACGGGGGTGCATCAGGTGGTGATGAATCTCTGCACCAATGCCGCGCAGGCGATGCGGGGCGGTGGCGGGATCCTGGAAGTGAGCGTCACCGCCGAGGTTTTGGACGAGAAGGCGGCGGCTTGCAACCCCGATCTTCGGGCCGGGGCCTACCGTCTCCTGACGGTCAGGGATTCCGGCACGGGGATCGCACCCCACCAGATGGAGCGGATCTTCGAGCCGTTCTTCACCACCAAGGAGGTGGGCAGTGGCTTCGGGCTCGGATTGAGCGTGATCCACGGCATCATCCGCGATCACCAGGGGGCGATCGCGGTGGAAAGCGTCCTGGGACGGGGATCGACGTTTCGAGTCTACTTCCCGGCCTTCGAGAGACCGGGGGAGTGAGGTCTGCGGCAGGGAGAGGTTGATATGGCTCGGATATTGATAGTCGAGGACGAACGCCAGATTCGCGAGGCTCTGAAGCAGGTTCTGGAGCGGGAAGGGCACACGGTGCGGTTGGCCGAAAACGGCGATGAGGGGGTTTTGGCCTTCTGCGCGGAGCCGTCGGACCTGGTGATCTGCGATATCCTCATGCCGGTCAAGGACGGCCTGGAGACGATCGAGGAGTTGCGGCGACTGGCGCCGGAATTGCCGATTCTCGCGGTCTCGGGAGGGGGTCCTGGGGAGAAGGCCCAGTTCGCCCTGGATGTGGCACAATTGTGCGGGGCGGTCCAGGTGTTGGCCAAGCCCTTCTCCCGGAAGGAAATCCTTGCCGCCATCGACCGCTGTTTTGTCCCGGGAGAGGCGGGTGGCGGTGGCGCCGGCTGATCCGGTCCGGGGTGGGGCGGTCGACGTTGTGGCTGGGAAATTTGCAACGAACATCCCGTGTGGGCGGGTCAGGGGATAATTGGTTACACAATTTTGCGGAAGCCGCGGGGGCAATCCGGTATAGTAGGGTCGGGCGAGTGGCGGTGAGCGGGGTGGCAGCGTTTGGCGGGGGCGCCGGTCGCCTGCGCGGGTGGCGTCGGTCGCTCGTGCGGGTGGCGTTCCGCTGCATCGGCGCTTTGTCTCGGCAGGTCGAGGGGGGGTACTGGCCTTCGATGGATGGACCATTCCGGTGGACTTTTTTCCAGCGGTGTGAATAGGGAGCTGTCATCACCTTCCGGAGGCGGCCTGGCATGGGCAAGCTCTTCCTTAATAGATGGGTTTGGGCGGTTCTGCTGCTGATGGTGGTTGTTGCCGGCGGCGGCTATCTCCTGATGGGTCCCGACCAGGGGGGGAAGCGCGGGGTCGGTGTGGAGACGACCCTTCCCCGTGCCGACAAACCACGGCGGCAGGTGGTGGGGGAGATCACCCAGTCCAAGGGATTGGCCTACTCCCAGTTCGGGCAGACCAAACGCACCCTCTCCGAGGGCGATCCTGTCTTCCAGGAGGATCGGATCGTCACCGGTCGCAATGCCCGCCTCATTCTCAAGATGAAGGATGATGCCGTCATCGCCCTCGGCGAAGACAGCGAGTTTGTCGTTGCCCAATACCAGTTCCAGGCCGAGGCGGAGAGCGGCAACGGTATCCTCGAGCTGACCCGCGGTCTGATCCGTTTTACCACCGGCAAGCTTGGCAAGCTGAAGCAGCATCCGTTCAAGATCTCCACGCCTGTGGCCACTCTCGGGGTGCGCGGAACCGAAGGTTTCCTGCGCCTTTCGGGGACCGGTGCCGATCAAGCCTCGGGCAACGACAACATCGAGGTCATCACCCTGGAGAAGGAAATCCTGGTGTGGATGGACGAGTCCCGGCGGGAGTCGGGGGTCCCCGGGACCGTCGGTTTCCTGGATCGGATTCCCCTTGTGTCGCCCGCCGCAGCGGCCGCCGATACCTCGAAACCGCCGCAGAGCGTGACGAAGAACCAGAAACTGACCGGTAATGCCAAGGTGGGGGTGACCTCGGTCGTCAAGGCGACTCCCTCCGACCTGGCCAAGGCCCATAAATCGACCCTGGTGAAGAAGCTCCCCGAGAAGGCGAAGGAGGCGCTGGTCCGTCAGGCGGCGCAGGCGATGGCGACGAAGCTGGGCATCCCGGTGCAGGAAGCTGCGGAGAAATTGCAGAAGAGTCCCGAGGCGTTGGAGAGCATCGTCGAGAAGGCGGAGCAGCAGCTCGTCGAGAGTACTGCCGAGGCGATCGAGAAGCAGGCCGAGGTCGAGCAGCAGCGGGAGGCCGTCGAGGAGAAGATCCAGGCCCTGGCCGAGAAGGAGAGTTCCGGTGCGGAGCTGACGGATGAGGAGAAGAGCCGGAAGAAGGCCCTCGAACAGGAGAAGGCCATCCTCGACGAGCAACCTGCGCAGAGTCTCACCGCCATTGCGGAGTCGGCGGTCGATGAGACCCTGGTCAGTCGCAGTCTGGAGAGTGTCCAGGAGGAGGTCGGTCGGTTCACCGAGGAGTTGGCGCAGGCGGTGAAGACGGGCAAGCCCCTCGAGCAGGCCCTCCAGGAGAAGGCGGAGGCGGTGGTCAAGGCCAAAGAGAGCGAAGCGGTGGCCATGGGGGTTGATCTGGCAGCCGCCAGGCAGGCGGCCAAGGAGGCGGTGCAGGAAGCCCGGGCGCCGGCGGCGGGGGTTGGGAGTGAAGCGGGGGCTGTGGGCGTTCCTGAAGGGGGTCGGGGTCCGGAGGGGAATGCCCCGGTGGCCCCCGGCGCCAGCGCCGACAGTGCCAGCGGTATTACCGGGGTGACCGGGAACCAGGGCGCCGGTGTGGGTGAGGGCAATGCCGGGGGTACCCCCCCCGGTGGGGGGACGGGAGAGGCGCAGGGTGAACCCGGGGCCGCCGGTGGGACCGGGGAGGTGAAGAGCGAGCCCGATGCCGCGGCGGTCGGTGATGCGGGCGCGGTCGCCACCGAGCCCGAGGCCGGCCAGACGGGGACCGGGACCACCCCGGCGACGGAGCCTGCCGCCACGACCGGAACCGGGACGGAGGATTCGCTCTACGGGTCGACCACCGGGGCGGCGGAGTCGACCTCCGGCACCACCCCCGGCACCTCTTCCTCTTCCACCGACGACAACAATACCCCCTTCGTTCCGACACCGTCCAACCGTGTGCCGGAGATGAGCGACCAGACCATCGTTCTGGATGAGAACAGCGCGGTGGGGACGGTCGTCGGCAAGGTGGTGGCGACCGACAAGGACAAGGACACCCTGGCCTTCTCCCTGGTGGAGTCGTCGACGGTGTTTGCCGTCGACGGCAAGGGGGTGTTGACGGTATTGGACAGCGCCGCCCTCGACTTCGAGGCCAGGACCTCTTTTACCTTGAATGTCGCTGTCACCGATGGGAAGGCCGATGCCAAGAAAGAGACCAAGTCGGTTACGGCGGTCGTGACGGTATTGTTGAACAACGTCAATGAGGCCCCGACCGTCACCAGTCCGGCTTCCGTGAGCGTCGACGAGGATACCTTGCTGAGCTTCAGCGGTTCGAGCCAGATCAGCGTTGCGGATGTGGATGCGGTGACGGGCGCCTTCAAGGTGACCCTGGGGGTGACCCGAGGGACCCTGACGTTGCAGAGTACTTCGGGGGTCGTTTTTTCCTCGGGGAGCAACGGCACCGGGAGTTTCACGGTCACCGGTCAGCCTGCCGATCTCAACACGGCGCTGGCGAGCCTGACCTACCAGGCCGCCGCCAACTACAGTGGTCCCGATCTTCTTGGCGTTGCGGTTTCGGATGAGGGGAGTTCCGGCAAGGGGAGCGCCCTTGGGGTGAGTCGGAATGTGGCGATCACGGTGAGGAATCTCAACGATCCGCCGCTCGTGAGCGAGGTCTCCGATCTGACCATTGCCGAGGATGGGACCACCGGGGTTCTGAATTTCTCGGTCGGTGACCAGGAGACCTCGGCGGATCTGCTGCTGGTCACGGCGTCGTCCTCGGACGCCGCCCTGGTGCCGCAGGCCAATCTGCTCCTCGGGGGCAGCGGACCCAACCGTACCCTGACCGTGGTTCCTGCTGCCAACATGAGTGGGACGGCGACCATCACCCTCACCGTCGCCGATCCGGCGGATGCCACCTCGACGGCCAAGGATACCTTCGTATTGACGGTCTCTCCGGTCCCGGATGCCCCGAGGATCACCTCGACCACGACGCGGGAGGATACGCAGTCGAGCAGCGGTCTGGTGGTGACGCCCAGCGCCGTGGACGGGGCGGAGGTGACGCATTTCCGGATCAACGGGATCACCACCGGGACGCTATACAAGAGCGACGGAGTGACACGCCTCGTCAACGGTGATTTCATCACCCTGACCGAGGGTGCTGCGGGGTTGCGCTTCACGCCCACGGCGGACAAGAACACCGCCGCCGGCGACAGCTTTTCCTTTACTGCCGCCGGGGCGGCTTCGGCCTCGACGAGCAATGTCAGCGCCGAGGTGACCACCGCGAGTATTACGGTCACGGCGGTCAACGATGCCCCTGGCTTCACTCTCCTCACGACGGACAGTGTTGGCGAGGACTCGGGGACGCGGACGGTTTCGGCCTTTGCCACCGGGATCTCCCGGGGTCCAGCCGATGAATCGGGGCAGTCTCTGAGTTTCACCCTGACGCCCACGGCGACCTCGACCCTCTCCTTCACGAATCCCCCTGCCATCGACTCTTCCGGGACGTTGACCTACACCCCGGCGGCGGACGCCTACGGTTCGGCGACGGTGAGCGTGGTTTTGGCGGACAATGGCGGGACGTCCAATGGCGGTGTCGATATTTCGGAGACGAAGAGTTTCACGATCACCGTGACTGCCAAGGCGGATGCGCCGGTGGTCACTGGGGCCTCGACCCGGGAGGATACCCAGTCCACATCGGGGTTGGTTGTCGGTCGCAACGGCAGGGATGGTTCGGAGGTGACCCACTTCAAGGTCACCGGCGTGACCAACGGGACGCTCTACAAGAGTGACGGGACCACCGCCATTGCCGTCAACAGCTTCATTACCTATGCCGAGGGCAATGCGGGGCTGAGATTCACCCCTGACGCCAACCTGAACTCCGAGGCCGGGGACAGTTTTTCGGTGACACTCGCCGGCGCGACGGCGGCGGTCGATGCTGCGGTGAGTCCGACGAGTACTTCGGCGACGATCACGGTTGCGGCGGTGAACGACGCGCCGACCTTCACCCTGTCCTCGGGCGACACCGTGGCCGAGGACAGCGGCGCCCGGTCGGTCGCCAATTTCGCCACCGGCAAATCCCCTGGTCATGGCAACGAGTCGGCCCAGACCACCTTTTTCACGGTGACCACCGACAGCGCCGATTCGACCCTGACCTTCACGGTGGCGCCGGCCATCGATGGCAACGGTACCCTGACCTATACCCCGGCGGCGGATGCTTTCGGCACTGCGGTCATGAAGGTGGTGCTGACCGACAATGGCGGCACCGCCAGTGGTGGTGCCGATACCTCCGCGAGCAGGAATTTTACCCTGACCGTCTCCGGCAAGGCCGATACTCCCTCTGTCACCGCAGCGTCGACGAACGAGGATACCCTGTCGGGTTCGGGCTTGGTCATCAGCCGCAATGCCGTGGATGGCAGCGAAGTGACGCACTTCCAGATCACCGGCATCACCAATGGTACCCTGTTCAAGAACGATGGGGTGACGCAGTTGACTGACAGTACTTTCATCACCTATGCGGAAGGGGCGAGCGGACTGCGTTTTCTGCCGTCGATCAACCTGAACTCGACCACCACCTCTGCGTTCGGGTTCACGATTCAGGCCTCGACCTCGAGCAACAGCAGCGGCCTGGGTGGATCGACGCGGACGGCGGCGGTGACGGTGGTCGCGGTCAACGACCCGCCGACGGTGACGGCCATCGCTGCCCAGACGACGGAGGAGGACACGGCGAAGAGTGGGGTCACGTTCACGGTGGCGGACGTGGAGTCGCCGGTCGCCGAGCTGACGGTGACGGCGGTCTCATCGAATACGACCCTGGTTCCCGATGCCAATCTCGTTCTCTCGGGGACTGCGGCGACGCGCTCCCTGAGCGCTACGCCGGCGACCAATCAGTTCGGGAGTACGACCCTTTCGGTGATTGTCGCCGAGAGTGCCGATCCTGCCTCCACGGCGACGAGCAGTTTCGTTCTGACGGTGAACCCGGTTGCGGATCAGCCGTCGGTCTCGGCGGCGACGACCAGCGAGGATACCCAGACCACGACGGGGCTTGTCCTGACCCGCAACAGCGCTGACGGCAATGAGGTGACCCAGTTCAAGATCTCGGGTATCACCAATGGGACACTTTACAAGAATGATGGCGTCACCCAGATCAGCAGTAATGATCTGATCTCTTTTGCCGAGGGTAATGCCGGGCTGAAGTTCACTCCGGCCGCCGACCTGAACAGTGATGGGGGCAACAATTTCGGTTTCACTGTGGCTGGGGTGACCTCGGCGGCGGCGGTGGGGAGCAGTACGGTGACGGCGGCGATCACCGTGAACAGCGTCGCCGATACCCCGACGGTGACGGCGACGACGACGAACGAAGACACCAAATCGACCTCGGGTCTGGTCATCAGCCGCAATCTTGTTGACGGTGCGGAGGTCACCCATTTCAAGATTTCGGGCATCACCGGGGGGACGCTCTACAAGAACGACGGGACCACGGCCATCGGCGACAATGAGTTCATCACCTATACCGAGGGGACCTCGGGGTTGAAGTTCCTGCCATCGGCCAACCTGAACTCGGGCAAGGGGGATTCTTTTGGTTTCGGGATTCAGGCCTCGCTCAGTGCCGGTGCTGCGGGTCTGGGGGGGGGGGTTGCGAGGGCTTCGATCACGGTCACGGCGGTTGCCGACACGCCGTCGGTGACGAGTGCGTCGACCAACGAGGACACCCAATCGACGAGCGGTCTGGTGATCAGCCGCAACGTCGACGACTCTGCGGAGGTGACGCACTTCAAGATCACCGGGATTCTGGGTGGTCGACTTTACAAGAACAACGGCACGACGCAGATCACCGACGGGACTTTCGTCACCTTTGCCGAGGGGAATGCGGGGCTTAAGTTTACGCCTTCGGCGAATTTGAACACGGCGGACGGCACGACCTTCCGTTTCACGGTGCAGGCCTCCACGAGCAATGCCGGCAGTGGTCTCGGGGGGAGTACGGTCAATGCCACCATTGCCGTCACGGCGGTGGCCGATGCCCCTTCCGACATCACCCTGAATGCGACTGAGGCTTACGCCTGCAGCGTCAACGGGACGGTAGTCGGGGCCTTGACGACGGTTGACCCCGATGTCGGCAACACCCACACCTATACCCTGACCGATTCGGCGGGTGGTCTGTTTGCCCTGTCGGGTTCCAATCTGACGGTTATCGGGGCCTTGACGGCTGGCACCACCAAGAGCGTTACGGTGGTTTCGACCGGGATCCAGGACTCTCTGCCTTTGAGCAAGACCATCACCTTGACGATCGTCAATCCGACCCTGACGACCACCCTGAATGCCACCTCGTTCTACACCGGCAGCCCGACCGGGACGGTGGTTGCGGGCATCACCTCGGTCAATCCTTCGGCGGCCAACGCCACCTTTACCTACGTTCTGACAACGGATGGCACCGGTGGTTTGGCCATTGGCGGCACCGGCAACCAGCAGTTGGTGGTGGCCGATGCCAGCCGTTTCACCACCACGGGCAACTATTCGATCACGATCACTGCCACCGATTCGACTTGCGGGATCACGACCGCCACCAACTTCACCCTGGCGGTCACCGGCAAGAGTTGCAGCGCCGACAGCGTGACCACGGTGACCGAATCGTCCGGGACCATCGCCTCGACGGCGAAGGGGATCTACACTGCGGCCATGGCGTCGCTCAGCAGTGGCACGCCGGTGACCTTGACCGAGGCGAATCTCTATTACCTGTTGTTGGCCAAGTTGGACCGGCAGCTCACGTCGGGGGGGACCTTCGCCTACGACGTGACGGGGGTGGTCAAGAAGCTTCGGGTGAGCGTGGCGCCGTCACAGATCACGGTGACGGGCCGGGTCGGGGTGATCGGCTCCATCTACGACCGTTTGCCGGCGACGGTGCAGAGCGGTTGGCAGACCCTCTTCGATACCCTGGCGCCCTATGCGGCAAACTTCACCACCGACGTCTGTGTCAATCTGGTCCCGGTTCTTTCCGGCAATCAGGTGAGTGTGGATACGGCCAATTCGACCGTCGATATCCTCTACCTCAACATTCTGCCCGATGTGACGATGAGCTTGAACTCGTTGATCTCCAACTATAACAGTGTCCTCTCGGGTCTGAGCAGCGGGGGGTCACTGACCTTCTTCACCGGGGGCGGGGCCAACCCGCCGCTGCACGTCCTGGAGAGTTCCCTGGGTGATCCTTCCCTGGCACGGGCGCGGGAGGCTCAGCAGAACACCCTGAACCGCGCCGGGGACGGGGATTTGGCCTTCGACAGCACGGCCAGCCAGAGCATCCCGACCACGCAGTTCGTGGACTATTATTTCCCGGGGTTGGTTTCGAGTGTGACGATCGGTTCGGGGAGCATCACCCTGACGCCGTGATCCCGTCTCCCGCATGTATCGGGTCCCGTCCGTTCCCGGGCGGCGGGACCCGCTCTCTCTCCTGCCTCCGTAACTACGATTCCACCCCGTTGTTTTTTCCTCGGAGGTGCCCGTCATCCTGCGCCGGGGTTTTCGGGCGCGGGTGGGATTTGTTATTATCCGTTTGAATTGTCAGGATAACGTCTTGTGCTGCCGTTGGTCTTCTTTGTCCCACGGATTTACGGATCACCCTTACAGCGAATCTTTAAGTCAGATTATCGATCGATGAAAGACATGTTCGGGTGTTTGAAATCTCCCGTGTGTGGTATACACTCGCCGGCGGCGGTTCGGGAGCGAGGCCGGGTGTGGCGCTCTTCCGGACGTGGAAGGTGGTTTGGCAGGGTGGAGAGAGGAGGACGGCGTGGGGGCAGGCGACGGGGCAGGAGCGGCGGAATCGGCTGGGATACGGGAGTTGTGGGTCTCGGAGAGCCTGGTCAATGTGGTCAGGGAAGAGGGCCATATCCTCTATCCCGATCTCTACGAGCAGATCGGAAGGATCATCCGCCAGGCGTTGTGTTTTCTGCACGAAAGGCGTCCGGAAGAGTTGGACGATATCCACGATTGCCGTTCGTCGAACACCATCTTTCTGGATGGCGGGCGGGGGATGGGGAAGACGCATCTCCTGATGAATCTCGAGTCGTATCTGAAAAAACAGAACCGGAGCGAGGGGGGCTGCTCCCGCGAGAGCGAATCGGAGTCGTTCCGGAAGGTGTTGTTTCTGCGACCGTTCGATCCCACCCTGATCGAGATCGAGAGGAGTTCCTATCTGATTCCCTCGATGGTTGCCCATGTTTATGAAGGTGGCCAACTCGCCCTGAGGAGGGGGGCCGGTCGTGGCGGGCCTCATGCCGGTGGCGGGGGCCGGTGCGGGGCGCATTCGGGTGGGAAGCAGTGGGCGGATCGGGAAGAGGAGGCGGAGGGCCGGATCGACAAGGCCATGGAGGATGTCGGTCAGATCTGGTACAGCATCCAGAAGTCCGGTGAGACCAAGGGGATCGACACCATCGGCTACAGCCAGGACAGTCACCGCCTGGAGCAGGCGTTGCATAATCTCTTTGACGCCGTTGCCCGGGCGACCGGGAATGATCTCCTGGTGTTGCCCATCGATGACCTCGATATGGCCCCCGACCATGCCCACCATCTCCTTGATATCATTCGCCGCTACCTGAACTCTCCCCGCCTCCTGCCGGTGGTCTCCGGTCAGATCGACAATTTCAAGGACAACAAGTGGCACGATTTCCAGACGAAGAATCTGGGTATTTCCCCGGGAAGCCACCTCTTTCCTCCGCACCTGACCGGGGTGGAGTCCCTCTCGCCGGTGAAGGATCCGGAGGGTTCTCTCAAACGGCATGTAAGTCAGTTTGTGGAGGGCTATTTTTCCAAGGTGTTTCCGCTCCATAACCGTATCTATATCGGTCGCCATCGTCACCCGGCGGGGGGCTGGAAGGAGTGGATCCTGAAATTCGCGCGGGGTACGGGGGATAAACGGCAGACGTATGCCATCCATATGGAGAACTATTTCGCCCTGGAGCGGGCGGTGATCCACTTCGGTGTGGGATTGGCCGACGCCGGCTCTCCATCCCAGTCGCTGTTTGACGGTTCGCTGCGCAATCTGATCCAGGCGCTCCACGCGATTGAGGGGGAGGTCTTTGACCTGTTGGCCGGCATAGACAGCTTGCTGAAGCGAGTGGGACGGGATGTGATAACTCGGAAGGAGAAACTCCCGGCGGAACCGGCACTGGCGGGGTGGTATAAGGGGCTTTCCGGCGATAGGCAAATGCGGGGGGAAGAGAAGGAGGAGCAATGGGTCCGGAGAATGTTCACATCGCCTGTTGCCTGGCAGCCGCTTGCCTGCCGGTCGGAGGCCTCCTGGTGGTGGCAGGATCTCCTCGCGGCGGGGATCGCCTCTTCTCTGTCGGTCCGGCAGAACGGTTCCGCTGTGGTGGTCCATGGAGAGGGCCTGTGGTCGCGGATGCGGGCCGTCGTGTTGAAGGCCGGGGAGGCCTCGTCGGCAGCTTATCGTCAGAAAGAACAGGAGGGACTCGATCTTTGGGGGGTTCTTTCCCTGGAGAGGCAGGTCGAGGCCATGGGGGAGGCCTTCGATCCCTGGGCCATGATCCGGTGGGTGCTGGAGGAGGATCCTGATCTCGGTGATCGCCTGCCGTTTCTGATTCCGGATGCCGGCGGCGAGCGCCGCCGCAACCGGGATCCCATCTCTCTGGTGTTGGACTCGGAACGGTGGAAAGAGATGGAAGGGAAGGGATCGCTTTTGCCATCGGAGTGGTTTTGGGCGGAACTGGTGGGAAGCTGCGGCTCTTCCACCAGGCCTCCGGAACCGGCGGTGATTTCCCTGGATCGCCTCTTCGCCCTGCTCTTCTCCCTTTTTCAGCCCCGGAACGACTCGGGAATGGTCGATGCCCTCCGCCTGTTCGACCGGGAATCGCCCTGGACCGGGTCTTCCCAGGGGGGAGGGGGTTCCGGGGGAGCGAAGGTGGAGGCCGGGGAGCCGGTTTCGCGGGAATCCGAAGCCGGGGTGAAAGAGGGCCCTTGCGGGGGTCTGGAGGATGAGAAGCAGGGCTCCAGATCGGAAGGTCTTGAAGAGTATTTGGCCCGGCGGCTCTCCGGGAGTGTTGGCCTGCGGGAGTGGCGGGAGCGGCTGGCGCGGTTGGCGCTTCGCTGGACGGCAGTCCGTGTTTACCATCTCCTGAGCGTCTTTTCCTCTCAGATCAAGGATCTGGATGCCCAGGTTCGTCTCCTGGTGACCGAAGGCGGTCACTCGGTGGATATTGTGACCTATCTGCGGTTCTACGTCCTGGGTCTTCTCAATGCGGCGGCGATCGTGGAAAAGCGGGGCTGGGTGAACGCGGCATCCCTGGATATCGACAAGTCCTGCAGAGACGAGGGTGCTGATCCGGCGAGGGTGATACCGGCGGCGGTCCGGGTCAATTGTCCAGAGCTTGACAGGGAGGTGCCGTCGGGGGATTGTCGGGGCTGCCGGCGGACGGATCGCCTCGTCTCTTTGTACGATGCCCTGAGGTGTCACCCCCTGGTCCGGGTCCTGCTCGCCGGGAAGGGGGCGGGGGAGCCCCTCTTTTTCATCCATGTCGAGAAAAATCGGATCACCCGGGAGACCATCCTCGGGTGGTTGGGGGAACCCTCGAAGCGGTATGGCTCCGATCTTCACGCCCGGGTGGAGGCATTCCGGCGTTGGGTCGGGGAGGTTTCCGAGAGATTTTCCCGGGTGTCCCGCACCCTCGGGCCGTCGGAGCTGTGGCTTCTGACGCGGATTCTCAAGGATCCCGAGCTTCCCTACGCCAGGGTGTTCGCCGAACTCAAGCGCCTCGGTTATGGGGATCAGGTCGATGAGTTGCACCGCCTTTTCAGAGTGCCCTACACACCGCCGGTCGGGTAGGGGTTCGTCATGGGCGGGGAGTTTCTGAGCGCCATTCCCGGGATCATGCTGGTGCGTTCGGACCGGTTGCTGCTGGCGCTGGCTGAGCAGGTGGCGGCATCGCGGGAGCCGTACCACCTGGAGCGGTTCGAGCGGGAGTGGAGGCGGCGGGGGCGGGATGGCGCCGATCCGGGCGGGGAGCTGGCGCTCGCGGTGATGCGTGACTACGCCTCGGACAGCTATCGCCTGGACGACCTTCAACGGGCGCTGGAGAGGGACGAGCGTGTGGGTTGGGCTCCGCTGGATGGTTTTCCCTTTCACTATGGCTATGAATTTCTTGCTGCGGTCTTTGGCCGCCACTATCGCCTCCAGGGCAACACCGTGGAGCGGCAGATGGCCCACTCGCGGGCGAACCGGGATTCCCTGGACCATCTCCACCCTTTCGTGGTGGTGGGGCATGAGCTGGCCGACCGTCTTCACCAGCATCGGTTGAGCTTCCCGCAGGTGGTGGGGTATTGCCGCAAGGTCCACGAGTTGACCTTCCTGGCCGAGGCCGACAGCGACCTCCCCCTGGCCGACAACCACGTCCATTTCGGTGGCGCCATCCAGCCGGCGACGCAGCTTGCGGCGATTCTCCGGGCCCCCTCGGTGCCCGGGAAGTGGCGTGCGCCCGGGTTTCAGCGGCTATTGCCGAACATCCCCGAATTTCAATGCCTCAACGCCGGGACGCTCCGGATCATCCAGGTCATCGACCTGGTGCGGATCGCCTACCGCTTTCTCCGGCTCCTGCCCTGGCGGCAGGATCGTGCGGGGTTGTGCCGGGAGGGGCGGTACAAGGTGGCGCTGGTCCTGCGGGGGGGGAGCCGCCAGCCCTGTCCCTGGGTCCGGGAGCTGGGTGGCCTGCGGGGTGAGGGCTCGGGGCGGATCCCGGAGGAGATCCTGGAGCGCCTCCGGATGCTCTCGCGGGAGGCGGAGGCCCAGTTCCGCGAGGGGGAGTTTTCCGCCTTTCTCCTGACCACCCTGGTGGTGTGTCATCTCTCCATGATGGAGCGCCGGTTGGCCGAGGCGCATCCCTTCGTGCGCCTCTTTATTCACGGGATCGGCATCCTGCGTTCCTACATGGTGATGGGGCATGGCACCGGGCTGCGCTGGTTTTCCGATTTTTACGACAGTGCCCTGCGCAACGCCGAGGATCAGGCGGAACTCCAGGAGGTTCTGCGCGGCAACAACGGCCTCGACCGGGCGCGGGGGATGTATCGCGCCGGGGTGGACAAGATCAATGCCCGGATCGGTTTCGATACCTTCCTCGACGTTGAACGATTGGGGTCATTGATGGAGATCCTGCATCGGGCGGCACGGGAGGCGGACGGGAGTGGCGAGGCGATCCCTCCGGGAGAGCCGCCGGTCGCCTACGCGACGACGGGGTTGGGCAAGGGGAGCGGTTGTTCCCGGGGGTTCCAGTTCACCCTGCACTACATTCGCACCCTGGAGAACTGGCTGCCGCCGTCGGGGGACCCGTGTCGCCAGGCCCTCGAGGAGCGGCGGTTGGAACGGGGGCGCCGCTGGGAGAAGATTCAACGGCAGACCCTGGAGCTGGATGCCTTTCTGTCGAGTCCGCAGTCGCGGCGTCTGCCGCCCCGCTTCCTGCCGATGTTCGGCGGGGGGAGGGAGATGCCGGGGGGGGCCTGGCGGTCCTGGCGGCGCCGATGCGAGGCCGGGCCGTTGGATATGACCCGGTTGATTGCGGGGATCGATGTCGCCGGGGTGGAGCCGGATCTGCCGATCGAGTTTTTCTCCCCCTGCATCCTCTATCTGCGGCGTCCCCACCGGCAGGCGGAGGAGCGCTCGCCGCTTCACAGCCGCCAATGGCGGACGGCCTGGCGGCGGCGCCTTCCGGTGCATGTCCATGCCGGTGAGGATTTCTCCTGCCTCCTGACCGGCATCCGTGCGGTCGATGAGGCGTTGACCTTTTGTGAGTTGGGGCCGGGCGATCGGATCGGTCACGCCCTGGCCCTGGGGCTCGCCCCGACGCTGTGGCTCGAACGCCATCCGAACATCCTGGTGACCCGCGAAGAGTATTTCGACAACATGGTCTGGGCCTGGGCGATGCTGGTTCGTATCCTGCCGCGCTGGCCCAGGGCGGCCGCCTTGTTGCCGGTCTATGAATATCGGGTTCGCGATCTGGCCAAGGTGCTGCACGGGCCGGAGGCCGAGGCCCGGCACCCGGAGCTGTGGTACCGCTTCTGGCGGTTTCGGGCCTTCTCCCGGGAGGCCCTGCACCAGGCCTTTCGTCCCTGCTGGGACCGCTGCGATCTGCCGATGCAGAGTTGTCTGCGCCGGGGGCACGAGGCCTTGCACTGGGACCCCATCGGTCAGGCCTCGCTCAGGCGGTTTGCGGAGTTGGCCGGGCAGACCGAGTGGATCATGAAACGGGAGGACCGGCACTTTTTCTCTTTGGTCAATGCCCGCCGGCGGGAGCGCTACCGGCTGCGGAACGAGCAGTGTCGCCCGGTCTCAGGGAGGCAGTGGGAGGGCGCACTCCCGACTGCGGGGCGGGGGTGCGCCGCCGAGGAGGCGCCGACCGCAGGTTGGGAGCGGTATCAGGGTTATGCCAATCGGCTCCTCTCGCTTCACTACGATGAACATGGGGGAGAGAACGACTTCTCCTACGAAAGAATCACTCCCCTGGAGGCCGAGGCCTGGGAGGTGATCCAGGATGACCTGATGGCGCGTCTGGCCAAGGCCGGGGTGGCCGTCGAGGTCTGCCCCTCCTCCAACCTGGCGATCGCGCCGATCCGCTCCTACGCCGAACACCCGATCTTTCGCTGGTCGCCGCCCGAGGCGGCGCTCCTTGCCCCGGGGGCCCGGTACAATCGTTTCGGGATCCGCGGCGGTCCGCTGGACCTCTGCGTCAATACCGACGATCCCGGGATTTTCAATACCACCCTGGCGGCCGAGTATCGGCACCTGGAAAAGGCGGCCACCGTCGATCACGGGGTCGCCCCGGCCCGCGTCCGCGAGTGGCTCGACGGCATCCGCCGCCGGGGAAATCTCTTCTTCGATTGGACCGAGGAGTCCTACCGGGCCGACCAGCGCTGGGGGTGATGATGGGGTCTGATCACAGAGTGGGCGTGGCGCTGGCCCCTGCGCAGCTTCTCTTCATGGCGGGCTTTTTCCTGATCTTCGGTTTCTCCCTCTGGTTCTTCGGGGACCGGCGGACTTTGCCCTTCCTGGGGATCGGCACGGCCCTGGTCGGCCTCTCGTTCTCGGTGCAGCAGTTGTTTCTCTACGAGTTGGTCAACCGCGTCGGCAGTCGCCATCGCAAGGAGTACCACCTGGCGGCTGCGGGCACCCTCCTCTCGTTGGGGATCGGCATTCTCTGCCTCTCCGGCGGTCGTCTGTTGCAGGGTGAGGGAGAATTGGCATTGGAAGTGGCGGAGTCGGCGGCTGCCAAGGTTGTTGCGGTGAAATCGGCGGCTGCGGCGGCTGCGGGGGCGTCGGCGATGGCGGAGGTGACGGCGGAGGTGGCGGCGTCGGCGGAGGTGGTGCTGGCCAAGGCTTCGGCGGAGGCAGCGGCAGATAAGGCAGCGGTGAAGGTGGCGGCGGCCTATTTTTCCAATCGGGCCGGGCTCTTTTTTCTGGGGATGTTTCCCTTCCCTTTCACGGCGCTTCTCCTCTCCTTCTTCTATCCGGGCTGGTTCACCTCAGGCCGGGGGAAGGGGTGGTGGCGGGAGTTTCGGGATACCGATGGTCGGTTCGGCAACCTGAACTTCTTCCGGGAGTGGCTCTTTGTGCCGTGGTTTGTTTTCACCGCCAGGATTCCGGGCAGACCGGGGTCGAATGAGGAATCCCTGATGCCGTCCGTTCTCCTCGCCGGCGCGTGGGTCATTTTGTGTATTTTCTCGTTTCTGGTGATGGGCCAGGCCCTTGTCGATCTGGGCGTGTTCAATCTGGGCTGGTTCGATCTGGGCTGGGATCCCAAGGCATTGGCGGGAGAGTTTTCCGGCTATTATCTGGAGAGTGATGCGGGGTTGCTGCATGCCTGGGGCGTGGTCGTCTCGCTCTTCTTTTTTCTCCTGGCCGCCGCCCTGGCGGTGAGGGTCCGCATCCACTGTGACCGGGAATTCATCCTGACCGGGCAAGACCAACTCCTGGGGTTTGTCTTCCTGTTTATCTCCCCTTTTGGTTTTCAGGGAATCTTCCTGGGATTGGGTGCCCTGAGGCTCGAGCCGTGGGTCCAGGCGTTGATTGTCCTCCTCCTGTCCGTGTTCCTTTTTGGTCTGTTATGGGGCTTGTTTGGTCGGGGAGTTGGTCGATCGCGGCTTCTCGCGTTCCTGATAGACCGGCTTCTGGGACGAGGGTTCCATGCCCGGGAGTTCGGCAGGGAGGAGAGGGAACACCGGTTCAACCAGGTGGTGTGGGGGTGTTTCGTCAGTGCCCTGATCCTGGCGTGCCTGGGTCCTTTCGCGATGCAGAGTTATCCGGTGGCGAAGGATTTTCCGTGGATCTTTCTCTCCTACCTGTTTCTTGCCCTGGGGTGTGCCGGCAATACGGTCCTCGATCTCTGGGATGCCACCACCGCCTTCGACAAGTTGCGTTACAGCCAACTCCTCGGCGATGCCCATCGCAGCCTGACCCATGAGGTCATCAACGGCCTGAGGCCGGTTGATACCCTGGTCAATCACCGGTTCCTGGATCGGGCCTTTGCCGGAGAGCCCCTCTGGATCGACTACTCTGACCAAAGGGAGGACGTGGTCAGGCTTTGCCAGTCGGCGCGGACAGGCCTCCGGCACGTAAAAGAGATGGTCGCCAATTTCCGCGATTACCAGACCTTTCTCTCACGCAGCGTGGGCGAGCGGGCCAGTCTCTCCGCTTTTGTCGGAGAGGCGGTGGCCAGGTTCCGGCGTGAACCGGACCCTCGTTCCTGGTCGGTTTCGTTTCATCCCGGAGAAGATTGCCACTTCAAGTTCGACGGGTTAAGCCTGTTCCAGTCTTTAAGGATTCTTCTTGACAATGCCGTTGAGGCTTCACAGTCCGGGCGAATGAACGAGATCCGGGTCTCGGTACGCCGCTTGGGGGAGCGCTGGGCCATTGTGGAGGTGGTGGACAGGGGGATCGGCATGGACGCTCAGGCCCGGGCCGATTTTGGTTGGGTGGGTTTCACCTCCAAGCCGGAGGGGAGGGGCATCGGGGCGGTGACTGCACAGGCCTTCGTGACGGCGATGGGGGGGGAGTTGGCGGTGGTTCGAAGCGAACCGGGAGAGGGGAGCACCATCCAGATCCGACTCCCGGTCGGGTGAGTTTCACGGGGATCGTCGATCCTGTCGGCGGCAAAGGAGGATGAGGGAATGGCCAAGAGTATCTACGCGGGGTTGAAGGTCCTGGTCGTCGAGGATGACGACAATTCCTTCGACGGCCTTCGGGTGACCCTGAAGGGTATCACCGGGGTGGAGCCCATTCGTACCCGGGGGATTGCTGATACCCTCGCTATTCTCGATGAGTTCAAGGCGGTCGCGAGGGGGCCGATCCCAACCCCGGACTTGTGTTTGGCGCTCGCGATCATCGACCAGAATCTCAGCCTGGCGCGTGCCCAGAATGAACCCTATTACCAGGATGTCCCTGTGGGTGAAGAGGGGGTTTTCCTGGTTCCGCATGTTAACGCCAGATTGCCGGTAACCCAGGTCGGGATTCTGACGGCATATTATGGGTCGGACAATAAAGGCTTTGAAACCGGACGGGGCGGGGGCCACTTTTATTTCGACAAGAATTGGTCATCCCCCGACCTGGAGAAGCGGATCAAAGAGATCCTGGACGGCTTTCTGGATGCCTTCAAAGATTATAATCATACGGTCTGATTCCTGGTTGTTCGCCTGTTCTCGATGCGATCGGGAGTGTGATGGGGAGGAGAGGGGGTACCATTCAGATCCGGCTCCAGGTCGGGTGAGTTTCACCGGAGGCATTGATCTTGTCGACAGCGGAGGAGGATGGGGCATGGCCAAGAGTACCTATGCGGGGCTGAAGGTCCTGGTCGTCGAGGATGACGATGAATCTTTCAAAAGCCTTCGGGTGACCCTGAAGAGTATCACCGGGGTGGATCCCATTCGTACCCGGGGGATCGTTGACACTCTTGCCGTTCTCGAAAAGTTCAAGGAGGTCGTGAAGGGACCGATCGCAACCCCGGACTTGTGTTTGGCACTCGCGATCATCGACCAGGATCTCAGCTTGGCGCGTGCCCAGAATGACCCCCATTACCCGGAGGTCCCTGTTGGTGAGGAAGGGGTTTTCCTGGTCGATCACGTTCTCGACAGGTCGCCTATAACCCAGGCTGGCATATTGACGGCCAATTCTGAAGTGAACAATAAAGGTTTCGAGATCGGAAAGCGAGGCTGTCATTTTTATCTCAATAAGGGTTCGTCCTCCACCGACCTGGAGAAGCGGATCAGAGAGATCCTGGACGGCTTTCTGGATGCCTACGAGGAGCATCATCGCAGGCCCTGATCCCTGGTTGTTTGTCTGCTGCACGATGCGATCGGGAGTTTGACAAAAGGGGTCGGGCCGGCATGATTTTCGCGAGACCACCTTCGTGGTGATTCCGGGAGAGCTCCGGTCTGGGTGTCGATGGGAGAGTGGGAGGAGAGGTGACGATGGGGAGTCTGGTTGCGCCGGAGGATCTGGCAACATACCGCGAAGGGGGGCGGCGGCACACGTTTACGTTTGATTTTCGGGAGAGACCGGTAAGCCTGCCGCAGGCGATCCTGCTCTATGCCTTGCGTTCCTGGCAGGGAAATCGGGGGAGTGGGCATTTCTTTGCCCGTGACTGCCTGAGTCTCCTGGTCCGCTGGATGCGTCGCGAGCCCCTGCTGCGGGAGGTGGCGGCGCGGATGCCGATGACGCGGGCCAGGCCGCGGGGGCGGGGGGAGCCGGGGGGCCGCTTCGACTATCGCGAATGGGGTCCCCTCTTCGAGGAGAAGCGGCGCGAAGGGGTCGTGACCGGGGACGTGGGACTGCCGAGCCTGACGGCGGAGGGGTATCTCCTGGCCGATGATCTCGCCAATCGGGAGGTCGGGAGCGACCGTTTCAGCGAGGAGGTCCGGGAGTTCTTTCGCGATGACGAGAAGGTTTCCGTCCTGGAAGGGCTCCTGGAGCAGCTCGGGGAAATGTCCCCCCGGGTACTCGCGATCCGCCTGCATGCGGTGATTCGCTAGGAATCACCGGGGTTCAGCGGGATGGGAACATTTTGAGGATGGCGATGATGAACATCGCCTGCCCGGCGGCCACGCCGAACATCCAATTGATGAGTTCGGCCTTGACCTCGGCGATCTTGGTTTCCAGCTGCCGCAAATCTCCCTTGGTGGACAGCTCCAGTTCCTTGAGGTCCCGTCTTGTGGCCAACTCATCCAGGTTCGCCCTGAAGATGCTGGAGAGGGCTTTTGACTGGACTTCGGCTTGTTCCTCGGTAAACCCGGCGGCCTTCAGTTCCTTGATGTAGGCATGGGTGTCGAACGTTACGGCAGCACTCACGGTGATCTCCTTTTGCGTCGGTCCTGCCGGCTCCTTCCCTTGTCATTTCACCGACCGAGGCACAGCGCCGCGTCGGCGGACTTCCTGCGCGGGAGAGGAGACGTTCCACGCACCGCTCACAGAACCTCCCCCGCCCATCCTACCAGACCTCTTTGGACGGATCATCACCTTTTGAGACGCTCCATCGAACCTTTTGTGGAGGTGGAGTTCTTGGGAAAGGGCGGGCCTTCGCATTGCGGAGGTGAACTTCCTGGGAAGGGGCGCTTCTTCAGGCCGCCGCCTTCAGCGCTGCCATGGCCGCGAGCAGCAGGAAGAGGATGCCGGCGCCGCGTTTGAGGTGGGCGAGCGGCAGCCTGCCATGGAGGGCGCGTCCCGCCCAGATGCCGAGGGCGGTGGTGGTGAGGAGGGCCGCCGTCGCCCCGAGCCAGATGGCGGCAGGGCTCGCGGCGGTTCCGGCCAGGCCGGCGACCACGATCTGGGTCTTGTCCCCAAACTCCGACAGAAAAACCATCAGAAAAGCGGTGATCGCCCCGTGGTGGTGCGGGCCTTCCACCGCAGCTTCTTTTGCGTCCGGTTCAGCGGCGAAGAGGGTGTGGAGCCCGAAACCGGCGAAGAGCAGGGCGACGCCGATCGTCAGGAGCCGCTCCGGGACCCACGCGGCCACCGTCGCCCCGAAGAGGACCGCCAGGATGTTCAAGAGGATGAAGGCGCTCCCGGCGCCGAGGAATATCGGCCAGGGGCGATAGCGCGAGGCGAGGGTCATGCAGACCAGTTGACTCTTGTCACCCATCTCCGCCAGGGCCACCGGGAAGTAGGCGGTGAGAATGGCCGATATCTGGGCCATCGGGAGCGTGGCGGCGAGGGTTTCGGTCGTCATGGTCGGCATCGGTCCAGAGGTTGGGCCGCTTCCCCTGTTCCCGGACGGTCCTAGCGGGACGGTCCGGGGGCGTGAGGCTCGGGGAGAGGGCCGGTCGGGCTCCCTCGAAGGAGCGGGGTCGGGCGTCGGCGCCAGTCTACAGGGGGTGAAGGTCGCGGCGACACCCCGGATGGGGAAAAATCGGTGCCGTTTTTTTCCTGGGGGGATGGGTTGACAGCCGCCGCCGGCCGCATGAAATAATCCCTGATTGGGAGGGTGGGGGCGGGTGGACGCTGGCGGAGGGGTGAAGACGGTGTCGGGACAGGAAGCCTTGCGGGCGTTGCGGGAACATCTGGAACGGCAGGTGATCGGTCAGGAGGGGCTGATCCGCTCCCTGCTGGTGGCCCTCCTGGCCGATGGGCATCTTCTGGTGGAGGGGGCGCCGGGGCTTGCGAAGACGCGGGCGGTGCGGGCGCTCGCCGCCTCCCTGGAGGGGGATTTCCACCGTATCCAGTTCACCCCGGATCTCCTGCCGTCGGACCTGGTGGGGACGGAGGTCTATCGCCCGGAGGAGGGGTCGTTCCGGTTCCGTCCGGGACCGGTCTTCCACAATCTAGTCCTTGCCGACGAGGTCAACCGGGCGCCGGCGAAGGTGCAGTCGGCCCTGCTGGAGGCGATGGCGGAGCGGCAGGTGACGGTGGGGCAGGAGACGCATCCCCTGCCGCGGCTCTTTCTGGTGATGGCGACCCAGAACCCGATCGAGCAGGAGGGGACCTACCCCCTGCCCGAGGCCCAGCTCGACCGGTTTCTCATGAAGGTCCGGATCGACTACCCCGGGGCCGGGGCGGAGGCGGAGATCCTGCGGCTCGCCCGGGGCGAGGCGCTGGCGGCGTTGGCCGCCCCCGGAGACGCGACGGCGCTCCTGCCGCCGCCGGTCGTGACCCAGGAGACCCTCTTCGCCGCCCGGCGGCAGGTCCTGGAGGTGCATCTTGCCCCCGCCCTCGAGTCCTATCCGGTGCGTCTGGTCCTGGCGACCCGGGATCCGTCACCCTTCGGGAGCGAGCTGGCGGGCTGGGTCCGCTACGGGGCGAGCCCCCGGGCGACGATCGCCCTGGACCGGTGCGCCCGGGCCCACGCCTGGCTCTCGGGGCGCGACTACGTCACCCCCGGGGATTTCCACGCGGTGGCGTTCGAGGTCCTGCGCCACCGCCTGATCCTGACCTACGAGGCGGAGGCGGAAGGGGTGACGGCGGATCGCTTCGTCGCCGAACTCCTGGCGAGGGTCGCCGTTCCCTGAATGGCCCGGTTTTGCGCCGCGCCCGGCTCACTGGGTGTCGAAGATGTGTTCCGCGAGGGCGTCGAAACTGGCAAAGACCGAAAAATCCATTGCCGCCACATCCAGGGCGATCCCCAGCTCGTCCTGGGCCCAGGCGATGAGTTCGACGATCAGGAAGGAGTCGAGATCGAGGGGATCCGTCTCCTCGCGGATGACGATCTTCTCCTTTGCCAATCGTGCCTTCAACCGTTCGACGATCTCTTCCCGTTTCATGGTTCAGGCTGCTCCCACATGCACGGTGATGGTGACCGAATCGAAGGGAATCCCCTGATCCGTGGCCGTTTTTTCCAACTCCTCGCGGAGATCCCCGAGGAACTTCTCCTTGTCCCGGACGGTGGCGAAGACCGTGGCCGCCCGCGCCTGCCACCAGCGCATGTGCTCCTCGAAGCTGGCATGGACCACGCGCTCGCGGGTCCGGATCAGGCTTTCTCTTCCCGCGATCAGGGGTTCCAGCGCCAGGCGCAGTTTTGCCTCGTCGACGCTGCGGACCATGGTGGTCGTCTTCATGATCTCGGCGAAGGAGAGATGTTTGCGGAGGGCCTGACTCACCGCCTTGTGAAACCTGGCGCCGTCCCCCTTGGCGATCAGGATCAGGTCCGCCTCCCCATCCTTTTTGAGGACCCTGGCCATCTCCCGGGCCGCGGCGGCGATATCGGGGACCCAGTGGAGCGCGAAGACCGAGACGATGCGGTCGACCTCGTCGTCGGGGAGCGGGATCCGCTCGAAGGAACCCTCCGCAAAGGTGAGATGGGGTTTTCCCTGGTGTTTTTCCCGGGCGATGGCCAACATTCCGGCGGCGGGGTCGATCCCCAGGGCGGTGATGCCCAACGCGGCCAGTTTCTCTCCGAGGAGATCGAAGAGCATCCCCGTGCCGCAGCCGATGTCCAGGAGGCGGCGCTCCCCGGGCCGCCAGCAGAGCCCCTCCAGGAACTCCCGACTCGCCTCCCCGTAGTGCAGGAGACTCTTGTTGACCGCGTCTTCGTAGACTCCGGCGCCGAGTCGCGAGTAGGAGTCGACCGGATCTCCGGGGGGCGTCATAAGCACTTCCCACTTCCCAAAAGGGGCTGGGGGGTCTGGGGGGAGGCTTTGCCGCCCCCCAGTGGGGGTTCGGGGGCGAAGCCCCCGACATGATCCGTTCCGGTGGCAAGCGGTTGCCATCATACCGCAATCCCCTGGCCCGATTCATCTCCTTTCGGGGCGGGTTTGTCCGGCGGCGGTCGGTGTTGACCTTTGCCGGGTCATTCTCCAGGATGGGGGTCTCTCCCTCGTTGGCCTGTTGATGGACGGGAAGAGTCTTCCAGGGAGGGACTTGATCTGACGGTTCCGTCATGGAGCTCCTTCCTTTTGCAGGAGATCTATCCTCTTTCCGGGCGCGATATGGCCACACTTTGTCCCATCCAGGAAGCGGATCTCGACCCGGTTTGCCGGTTTCTGCACGAAGAGCTGCCGTCCCATATTCCGGTCGCCGACTGGCTGGGACTTTGTCGCTATCCCTGGCTGTCGGACAAGCCCGATTACGGCTTTCATTTGCGCCATGAGGGGCGGGTAGTGGGGGTCATTCTGGGTCTTTATTCCGAGCGGTCGGTTGCGGGGCAAAAGGCGCTGTTCTGCAACCTGGGCAGTTGGTGCGTCCTGCCGGCGTGGCGTCGGGAGAGCCTGCGGCTGTTGCTGGCGGCGCTGGGGCGGAAGGGGTGTCATTTCACCAGTCTGACGCCGACGGCCGAGGTGGCGGCCATTTGCGAGCGGCTGGGTTTTCGGCGTCTGCCGGGTCGATTCTGGGTCGTCCCGGCCCTCTCCCCGACCGGGTTCTTCTCGCGGCGCTGGGAGGTGGTCGGGGATCACGCCGCTATCGGCGAGCGGCTGCGCGGTCAGGCCGCCGAGGATTTCCGCTGGCACCGGCGCTATCCCTGGCTGGTGCATCTGGCCCTGGGCGATGGCGGGGCGGGATGGTCGTACCTGGTGGGAACGTTTTGCCGCTACAAACGGTTGCCGATGTTGCGGGTTCTGCATGCGAGCGACCCCGGGATCCTCGCCGGGGGTCTGGGTCCTCTGGCCGCCGGCGTTCGGAGGCGGCTGGGGGTGGCCCTGCTGTCGATTCCGACCCGTCTCGTGGCGACCCGACCGGTTCTGGCCTGGGCTGCCGAGGATACCCAGCCGCGCCTCTATCGCCCGCCGGCGGTGGGAGTCCCCGCCGGGGCCGGGGAGGTGGATTTTCTCTACAGCGAGATGGTGGCTCTGGAGTTGTGATCCCGATTATCCCGGACCGGTCCCGGATTGACCCAGGGCCTGAGGGAGCTCCGATCCCTCCAGGGTCGTCAGGAGGTGCCGGTGCAGGTTGGGATTGCCGGCGACGATGTTCCCCGAACCCAGGAATTGATTGCCTCCCTGGAAATCACTGCAGAACCCCCCCGCCTCCTGGACGATGATGCAGCCGGCGGCGATGTCCCAGGGGCTCAGCCCCGACTCCCAGAAACCATCGAAGCGACCGGCGGCAGTATAGGCCAGGTCCAGCGAGGCGCTGCCGGCGCGGCGGATATCGGCGCTGGCGGCGAAGACGGCGGCGAACGAGGAGAGATAGGGGGCGGCCAGGTGTTTCCGGCGCAACGGAAAACCGGTGGCGATCAGGGCCCCGTTCAAGGTGCCGCGATCACTGACGCGAATACGCTGGTCGTTGAGAAAGGCCCCCCTTCCCCTTTCGGCGGTGAAAAGTTCGTCGCGGACCGGGTCGTAGACCACGCCCGCCTGGAGCTCGTCGCCCCGTGCCAGGCCGATCGAGAGGGCGAAGTGGGGATTGCCGTGGAGGAAGTTGAGGGTGCCGTCGATGGGGTCGACCACCCACTGCCATTCTTCCTTGCCGGTCGACGGGGGACTCTCCTCGGCCAGGATTCCGTAACGCGGATAGGCCTTGCGGAGGTGGAAGAGAATTTCCTTCTCCACGGCGGTGTCGGCAGAAGTGACCGGGTCATCCTTGCCCTTGAAGGCCACCTCCAGTTGGTGACGGCGATCGAAGAACTGGACGGCGAGGGCGCCGGCCTTGCGGGCGGCGCGGACCATGACGGTCAGGAGGGGCGAATAGTTCATCCGAGGTCCTGGAAGGTTACCGAAGGCTCCGAAAAATCATAGGGTATCACGAGGGTTCCCCCGTCGTCATGGCCTGTCGATGGTCGTTCCGGTCGCTTTGGGGCGGTCGATCGGGTGTTCGTTTCCGGTCCGGGAGGTCGGCAATGGGTGTGGGAGAGGTAAAGTTTGCCGGCCCTGGAGGGGAAACGGAAGCTTTGGCACAAGATCTGCGCTGGCTGCTGGCGGAGCGTCGGCGTGGTGTCGGCAGAACTTGGCAATTATGCAAAATTCAAGGCCTTATTCTGTATTTGTGGGGGCTGAACCTGGGGTGATTTCGGGGGAAATCGACACTTGGCACGAGTGGTGCAACGATCGGGTTCGTAAAGCCGGAACCGGCGGGCAGGAAAAGGCCCCGGACCAACGAGTGGGAAACCAGCGATATGAGCATCTCCGATCTCCTGAATGTCTCCAAGCTCGGCATCTTCGCCAACCAGGGCGCGATGCAGGCGGTCTCCCACAACATCGCCAACGTCAACACCCCTGGCTATTCGCGGCAGACGGTGAGTCTGCAATCGGAGCCGGGCTGGGGCGAGTGGCGGATCGGCTCCGGGGTACAGGTCCAGGAGGCGAAGCGGCAGCTGGACAATCTTCTGGATCGGCGGCTGGCGATGGGCAACGGCGAGATGGGTCGGTTGCAGGCGCGGGAGCGGTTTTTGACGATTGTCGAGAATGTCTTCAACGAGATGGACGGGGATGGGTTCTCCGAGAGGCTGGATTCGCTCTACAGCGCCGCCGATCTCCTGACCGACAACCCGACCAATCCGGTGGGTCGGGCGGATCTGGTGAGCCGGGCGGAAGGACTTGCCGGTTTCGTGAACAAGATGCAGGAGTCGCTCCGGGACCGGGCCATGCCGGTGGACAAGGAGATCGACGTGGTGATGGCCGACATCAATGGTCGGCTGCAGAACATCCGCAAGCTGAATGGCCAGATCGGTCGGACCGAGGCGACGCGCCCGGCCCTGGACCTGAAGGACCACCTGCGCAACGAGATCACCGCCCTGGGGGAAATGGTGGACATCCAGACCCTGGATATGCAGGACGGGTCGGTGCAGGTGATGACGGCGAAGGGGCAGGAGCTTTTGGCCGACACGGTCTACGCCGCCACCTTCACCCGGAGTGCGCAGCAGACGGCCTCGGGGTACCCGGGGATCTCCCTGAACGGGCGTGATTTTACCAGCATGATCGGCGGTCAGATCCGGGGTCTGATGGAGGTGCGCGACGAGGTGATCCACGGACCGGACGGGCTCCTGACCCGGTTCAAGACGATCACCGACGAGCTGCGCTGGCAGCTCAATCGGGTGAGCAGCCAATCGGTGAGCCAGGCACTTTTTTCCGGGCAGACCGGGGCGTTCTCCCTGGGCGGCGACCTGACGACGGCGATGAACGCATTGGTGACGGATGCCACCTCGGACGACTACGTCGGTTCGCCGCCGGACCTGGGCCGGGTGACTGCGGGGAGCGTCACCTTCGCCTATGGGGCCGACGGCGACCATCTGACCACCGATACGGTGGCGATCGATCCCGGCGCCTCGATCGAGGCGATTCGGGCGGCGCTGGATGCCTCGCCGGCGATCAAGGCGGAGATTGTCGGCAATCGGCTGAAGCTCTCGGCCCAGTCTGGGGTGTACGGGGTGGTTTCGGACACCTCCGGGGTGCTGGCGGCGTTGGGTGTGGGGGCGCTCTTCTCGAGTGTGGGGGCGAGGAGTTTCGAGGTGAGCGACGAGCTGGTGGAGGACCCGGACAAGCTTGGGGTCGGTCGTCTCGAGGTGGACGCCGACGGTACGGTGACCTTCAATGACGCCGACAACCGGGGCGCCATTGCCCTGGGGGAGCTGCGGACCAGCAAGTACGAGCTTTTCGACGACAACCTGACGCTGACGGCCCACTACGCCTCGATGGTGGGGATTTTGGGGTCGACGATCCAACGCAACGATGAGGCGCTGAAGGCGCAGGGATCGACACAGGATTTTCTCAAGAATCTGCGGGATTCGTACTCCGGGGTGTCGCTGGAGGAGGAGTTGACGGATCTGATCCGCTATCAGCGGGCCTTTCAGGCGTCGAGCAAGATGGTGACGGCTGCCGACGAGCTTCTGAAAAGCATCGTGAGCATGGTCTAGGCCCGGGAGACGGCGATGGCGATTCGAGTGACCCAGAACCAGTTGTTTCAGGGTACGGCGCAGGCGATGCAGAGCCAGCAGCGTGATCTGCAACGGGTGCAGGAGAAGACCCTGACCGGCAATCGGACCAATCGTCCCTCCGATGACCCGACGGGGACCTTCCGGCACCTGCTCTACTCGTCGGACCTGGACGGGGTGGCGAGCCTGAAGAAGACGACCGATTTTGCCTCGCAGCGGATGCGTCTGGCGGATGCCAATCTCGAGGAGATGCATACGCGGATGTTGAGTGCCCAGGATCTGGTGCTGCGTTTGGGCAACGATTTTGCAGGGGGAGACCCGTCGATCCTGACGGCGGCCTCGGAGGAGGCGGTGGGGATCTACCAGGATCTCTTCAAGGCGATGAACCAGGAGCTGGACGGGGTGCCGGTGTTTGGCGGGGCACGGACGCGGTCGCCCTTCACCGAGAGCCGCCTGACGACGACGCCGGTGCTGCGGCGGACCGGGAACCTGGACACGATGCACGAGGCTGCGAACGTTCTGGTGGCCGAGGTCACCGAGGAGCACGGGCTGACGGATATCCCGCTCTCGGTGAAGTTGACCTACGAGGATCTGCAAGGGACCTGGACGGTCGATGTCAACGGCCAGAAGCGTGAGGATCTGAAGGCGACCGGGACGCCGCCGAAGCTCGACCTGGGAGGGGGATTGACCGTCACGGTTTTGGCGACCCCGACCGACAGAAGTGATGCCTACTTCTTCGAGGTTGTCCCGAAGTACCAGGGTAGTGGAGAGGACCGGGCCGTCAAATCTTTGAACGGTCGGGTGATGCTCGGCAACGTCACCGGCGCCGAGGTGATCGAGGGCGAAGGTTTTGGTCGGGACATCAACATCTTCGGTGTGTTGGCCGGGATGCGCGGGGCGCTGTTGCGGCACGACAACCGGGAGTTGGCGGCGCGTCTGACCCAGGTCCAGGAGTGTCGGGCGCAGCTTGCGGACATGCAGTCGCTGACGGGGATTCGCAACACCCAGGTGGATGCGGTCAATCATACCCTGCAATTGGACGAGACGACGCTGTCGGGGGTGAAGGCGACCAACGTGGAGGCGGATCTGTTCGCGGTGTTGACGGATCTGGAGAAGACGACGCAGGCAATGCAGGTGATGTCGACGAGTCAGCGGCAGATTCTCAACACGTCGCTGTTGGATTTTCTGCGGTAGGCGGGCATGAAACGCGGGAATGGAGAGACGGTCATGGAAATTCACGGCACCCGGTTCGGGACACTGGAATACGATCAGGAAGAGATCATCTGCCTGGACGAGGGCTTGCTCGGTTTTCCGATGAGCCGGAGATTTCTCCTCTTTCCCTACGGGGAGGGCTCCTCGTTCTTCTGGTTGCAGTCGGTGGATGAGCCGGAGATCTCCTTCATCGTCGTCAATCCGTTCGACTTCTTCGCCGACCTGGAGTTTTCCATCCAGGACGAGGATGTCCAGGCGATCGGGCTGGCCCGGAGCGAGGATGTGGAGATCTTCAGTCTGGTGACGATCCCGGAGGGTCACCCGGAGGAGATGCGGACCAATCTGGCGGGGCCGGTGGTGGTGAACATCGCCAACCGGCACGGGCGGCAGATTCTGTTGAAGGAATATTCCCCGAGGCAGTTCCTGATTCCCGAGGAGCTGAGGGGTCAGTTTGTTGAGGAAGCCGGCAGGGAGCGGACCCGGCAGCGGGCCCGGCAGCGGGGGCTTGACGAGGGGACCCAGGTGGCAGCGGGTCAGAGAAAAACAACCTCCAGGCCTATCCGTTTGGCGCAGGCTGGCTGATTCATCGGGACAATAAGGATTCGAGAAGGAACACGCTCATGGCTCTCTTTATCAATACCAACGTCGCCTCCTTGAACGCTCAGCGCAGCCTGCTGGGTTCCACCGATCGGCTGGGCAAGGTCTTCGCCCGCCTCTCCTCGGGGTTGCGGATCAACACCGCCGGCGATGACGCCGCGGGGCTTGCGATCTCGAACCGGATGACGGCGCAGATTCGTGGACTGAACTCGGCGGTGCGCAATGCCAACGACGGCATCTCGGTGTCGCAGGTGGCGGAAGGGGCATTGGCCGAACACGCCAACATGCTCCAGCGGATGAACGAGCTGTCGGTGCAGGCGGCCAACGCCTCCAACAGCCCGGCGGATCGGGAGAGCCTGCAACAGGAGATCAACCAACTCCTCGCCGAGATCGAGCGGGTGGCGCAGGAGACCGAGTTCAACAACTGGCCGATGCTGAACGGCGAGACCGAGCCGCTGGTGTTCCATGTGGGGGCGAGGGAGGGACAGACGATCGTCGTGACGCTCGCCGATGCCCGGGCCGAGACGCTCCTGGCGCAGAACGTGTTGGCCGATCCCAACGCCAAGGAGAGCGTCGACAACCCCAAGATCAAGGGGCTCACGATCACGGCGCCGTCGACGCCGCTGGCGGGCTCGAAGCTCTTCAACAACAATGTGGCGACGATCATTGCCGGGATCGCCAATGCCAACACCCAGTCGAAATCGCCCTTCACGACGTTGATGAGCGGGGTGGCGGATTCGGGGATCAATGCGGTCAACGGCAACGCCACGTCGCTCAAGACGATTGATTATGCGACCGCCGGCAAGGACAAGGCCAAGGGGATCATCGGTGCGATTCAGTCGACGGCAGCGGCGGCGGATGTCAATGACAACGCGGTGCAGGCATCGAATGTCCCGGAGTCGAAGAAGGCGGCGGTGATCGCGGTGCTGGATGGGGCGACGGCGACCTCGGATGTTGGGGCGCTGGCGACGCTGGCGGCGTCGGCCTCCTCCGGCACGCTGAGCGTGGCCGAGGCGCGGATCATGGCGACGGCGGCGAAGAGCCTGGCCGGCGGCGGCACGGTGGCTGCGGCGACGGCGGCGGCGCAATCGGCGGAGTCGGCGACGATCCTGGTGTCGGCGGTGGCGAACGCGGCGAACACGGCGAGTGTGGTCGATGATGCGGTGAACGCGGTGAGCGGCGGCACGGCCGGCGCCAAGGCGGCGGCGATCGCGGCGGCGGATGCGGGGGTGACGGCGGGCCAGGATGCGGCGACGATCGCGGTGGCGATCAATGCGGCGGACGCGACGATCACCCTGAAGGATGCCAAGGCGATTGCGGCGGCGGGTCTGGCTGCCGGGTCTCTGACCGGGAGCGTGACCAACGCCCGGAACGCGGCGGCGGGGGTGGCGATCGCCAATGCCGACTCCTCGATCCGTGCCGACCAGGCGGAGGTGATTGCGGCGGCGGCGTTCAAGGCCTCGGAGTCGAACAACCGGACGGGGGTGTTCACGGCGATCGAAGGGTCGGCGACGGCGGCAGCGGTGGTGGATAATGCCGTGGCGGCGACCGGGGTCAAGAACACGACCGCCGATGCGACCAACCTGAACGATGTGATCGCGGCCTTCGATGCGGCGATTGCCGCTGGCAGCAACGTCGATGTGGTGGCGGCAGCGGGGGTGGCGGCGGACAGTAACGGTACCCTTACCCTGGCTGACGCCAAGGTGATCGCGGCGGCGGGGATCGCCGCCGCCCGGAGCGGCGCGACCACGGGGAGCCAGGGGAGCATTGCCGAAGCGGCCCGGGATCCGCTGACGACCGCCATCGGTGCGGCGAGCACGACCGGGGCGGTGGTCGATGACGCGGTGAAGGCGACCAGCGTTGGGGCCAACGAACAGGCGGCGGTGATTTCGGCCATCGATGCCGGGGTCACCTCCGGGGATGATCAGGTGACCATCGCCCGGGCGGCGATGGCGGCGGATGCCGGTCATAACCTGACCTATCACGAGGCGATGACGATCTCCGCGGCGGCGTTGGAGGCGGGCAAGGCGAGTGCGACCACGGGGACCTCCGGGAGTGTGGTCCTGGCCGCCAAGGCGACGCCGACGAAGGAGGCGGTGGTCACCGCCGTGGCCAATGCCACGAGTACCTCGAAGGTCGTGGAGGAGGCGGTGGTCAAGGCCGGGGTGAAGGATGTCCCGGTGGGCAATATTCTCATCGTCCTTCAGGCCTTTGCCCAGGCGGTCAATACCGGCAAGGATATCGAGACGATCGCCGCCAACGCGGTGAAGGCTGACCAGGGCGGTAACCTGGCCAACGATACTGCCAAGGTGATTGCGGCGGCGGGGATCGCGGCGGCCCAGGGCGGGGCGACGATTGCGACGACTCTTTCGGCGGCCCACAACATGGCCAAGGTCCTCGATGCGCGCGACTACGCGGTGAGCTATGCGGCCAATGTCGGTGCCAAGCCGATCGCCGGCAGCCACATCACGGTTCCGGACTGGTTGATCGATCAGAGCGGCACCACCCGGTTTCCGCCGACACCGTTGGTGGACATCACCGGCAACTCGATTCCGACGGATCCGACCCTGCCCTTCAATCCGCCGGCGACCAACAGCACCAACCCGCCCCTGAACGGGCAGGCGGCGGCGGGGCGGATGATCGGCATCATCAAGAATGCCATCGACCGGGTCTCCGGCACCCGCGCCGAGCTGGGGGCGATCCAGAACCGGTTCGAGGCCAACATCAAGAATCTCTCCAACGTCGTGGAGAATGTCTCGGCGGCCCGCTCGCGGATCCTGGACACGGATGTCGCCGAGGAGACGGCCAATCTGACCAAGTATGCGATCATGCAGCAGGCCTCGACGGCGGTGCTGGCCCAGGCGAACCAACAGCCGCAGTTGGCCCTGCAACTCCTGAGCGGCTAGTTTGCCGGTGGTCGGGTCGGGGAGGGGGCCGGTTGTGCCCTTTTCCCGACCCCGCCGGTAAAGAAGCGACGACGGGGGCGGAAAATTTTTCCGCTCCCGAAGAGAAGGGGGAAGGGAAGGTTGGACGGAAGGCGCGGAGGGGGCAATTTTGGCCCGGGGAAGTGGGAAACGGGTGGATTGTTCAGGTAAAAATTATCGGCACGGTATGTGAATAGAAAGACTTTCTGTAGATTACAACGAGAGGATTGCAGGGGGGGATCGGCCAGGGGAGGGTCCCGGAAGAGCGGAGCCGGAAAGAGTGGGAAGCGATTGCATTGAATCATTGGAGAGATCGACTGGAATCGGAATCACAGAGAGAGACCTGCAGGCCGGTGGACCGAAGTGGAGGGGGCAAGGCCCCAAGGTCCGAAACTTCTATCGGAGAGTCGGAAGACCATGGAGATTCAGGGAACCCGATTTGGGACGCTGGAATTCAGTGAGGAGGACATCATCCAACTGAACGAGGGACTGTTGGGGTTCCCCATGAGCCGCCGGTACCTCCTCTTTCCGTATGGGGATGACTCCTCGTTCTTTTGGTTGCAGTCGGTGGACGAGCCCGAGATTGCGTTCATCGTCATCGATCCTTTCGACTTCTTCAAGGATCTGGAGTTTGTCGTCTCCGATCAGGATGCGGAGGCGATCGGCCTGGAGCGGCGGGAGGATGTGGAGGTCTTCACCCTGGTGACGATCCCGGAGGGACGGCCCGAGGACATGCGGACCAACCTTGCTGGACCGGTGGTCGTCAATGCCGGCAATCGCCAGGGGCGGCAGATCCTGTTCAAGGAGTATTCGCCGAGGCAGCCCTTGATCCCGGATGAGATGCGGTCGACCTACCGGGAAGAGAAGCAGGTCCGGACCAGGAGGGGCCGGGCGGTAAGTGGAGGACGTTAACCGAGATTTCCAAAGGGAATCGAACAGGTCCGCGAATCGCCGAATGCGCAGGCTGGACGCCGCCGGCAAGTAGCGCGGAAGGAAATCTTACGAGAGGAAGCCGATCATGCCTTTGTTCATCAATACAAACGTCGCTTCGCTGAACGCCCAGAGAAACCTCAACGTGTCGACCGGGCAGTTGGGTCAGACCTTTGCGCGACTCTCCTCCGGTCTCCGGATCAACTCGGCCAAGGATGACGCCGCAGGTCTGGCCATTTCCGCGCGGATGACCTCGCAGGTCCGGGGTCTGAACCAGGCGATCCGCAATGCCAACGACGGTATCTCGTTGGCGCAGGTGGCCGAAGGGGCGCTGGATCAGACGACCAACGCCCTGCAGCGGATCCGGGAACTGGCGGTGCAGTCGGCGAACTCCACCTACAATTCGTCCGACCGGGCCGATCTTCAGAAAGAGGTCGATCAGCTGGTCCAGGAGATTCAACGGATCGCCACGGATGTGGAGTTCAACAAGACGCCGCTGCTCTCCGGGGGATTCACCGGTCAGGCCTTCCATGTGGGGACGGAAGAGAACCAGACGATCAAGCTCTCCATCGGCGCTGCGCACGCCTCCGCTTTGGGGGTTGGGGCCTTGTCGACCGACGGGACGATGATCTCCAACATCACCATCAGCACCACCGCCAAGGCGGAGTCCGCCCTGAGCAAGCTGACCAACGCCCTGAACTCGATCTCCGATCTGCGGGCGACCCTGGGCGCGGTGCAGAACCGGTTCGAGTCGGTGATCCAGAACCTGTCGAACGTGGTCGAGAACATGTCGGCGGCGCGGTCGCGGATCATGGATGCCGACATCGCGGCGGAGACGGCGACCCTGACCCGGAATGCGATCTTGCAGCAGGCCGGCACGGCGGTCCTGGCGCAGGCGAATCAGCAGCCGCAGTTGGCGCTGCAACTTCTGGGATGATCTCTTTCGGGAGGGGATCGATGCCCGTTTGCGGCCTCGGTCCCGGTGCGGCCCCGCCGGGGGCGGGTTCGGGTGGGGGGAGGATACTTCTCAAGTCGGTGTGGCCGATGGCCGATGGAAGAGAGAGGGGGTGGGGTCGTTGGCTGGGGAGGAGGGGGTTCGGGACCGCCCTTCGCGACACGGGGTCCGTGTTCGCGGAAGGGGAGTCGGGCCTCGGGGGGGCCTCCTGTCGGGGTATCGGATGATCGGGTCGGGGATGGGAGACGGCGATGGCACTGGGCAACGTAACCTTCGGTGGATTGGCGAGCGGGCTGCCGTCCGATATCGTTGACCAGCTCGTGGCCGCGCAGCAGACCCGGCTGAAGGATCTGCAGCAGGACAAGGCCTACTACAACAGCCAGAAGAGCGCCTTCGGCGATCTCAAGACCAAGCTCCTGGCCCTGGAGACCAAGGCCACCGAGCTTCAGGACGTGAGCGCCTGGGCGCCGCATACGGCGACGAGTTCGGACAGCGACAAGGTTGCCATCACCGCTGACAGCACGGCCTCCGCCGGGTATCACGTGGTCGAAGTGAGCCAGCTTGCGACCCACTCGGCGCAGATCATGAAGGCGGCGGGAGGTGATCCGACCAAGACGATCACGAGTACGGATACCCTGGACCTGGGATCGACCTTCTCGTTCTACTACAATGGCAAGCTCTACGATTCCACCGCCGGAGGTCAATTCGGGCCGCTGGTCGGCGGGGAGACGTTGCAGGACCTGGCCAACATGATCAACGCGATCAATTGGTCGTATGGTCCCGACGGGGTGAACGACAGCGGCGCTGGCGATGACGAGAGCGGCAAGGGGGTTTCGGCGTCTGTCCTGAACGACGGGACGAGCTATCGCCTGATGCTGGTCTCCAAGGACACCGGTCTTGCCGACACGGATTACAACGGGGGGGTGTTCACCGACAACGGTGCTGGCACTGCCGTCACCGAGACGCCGGCACTGGGTGCCGATGGCTCCCTGAACGAGAAGGACCAGCGGGTTCTGGTCAACTCCGCCAATCTCTCCTTCAACACGGCGGCCAAATCCATCGTTACTGCCGATTTCGAGCGGCGTCACGAGGGGATCGGGCAGAACGCGGCCTTGATGGTGAACGGGGTCTCCGTTTCCAGCAAGACCAATACGGTTACCGGGGTATTGACCGGGGTGACGCTCAGTCTCAAGGATGTGACTGCGGCGCCGGTGACCATCTCGATCGAGAACGACAAGACCACGATGAAGGAGACGCTGGAGAGCTTCACGACGGCGTTCAACGACATCATCGATTATATCAACAGCAAGAAGGAGGGGGCCTTCCAGGGGGCCTCTCTGGCGCGGGGGATCGTCGCCTCGCTGCGCAACGAGTTGAACACGCCCACCGCCGAGGCCGACTTGAGCGGGGATGCGTTGACGCCCTACTCGCTTCTCGCGGAGATCGGGTTGCGGACCGACTCCAAGACCGGGAAGCTCAGTTTCGACTCGACGACGCTGGATACGGCGCTCGACAATTATTTCGATGCGGTGAAGACCCTCTTCACCAACACTCAGACTGAAGTTGGGACGGGGAACAAGCCGGGTCTTGCCTATCGGATGGAGACCCTGGTCGAGTCGATCACGAACAGCACCGACGGTTCCTTGACTGGGAAGACCGATGGTCTGGATTCGCGCATCACCCGTCTGAACGACAGTATCGAGAAGGAACAGAAGCGTCTGGAGCGGGTTCGGGAGCAATTGACGCTGAAGTTTTCCAATCTGGAACAAATGATCAACAATATGAATGGTTCGGCAGGATCCTTGCAATCGACGTTGGCCAAGCTATAGTTGTCGGGATCCCGGCTGCCAGGAGGGGAGGAGTTGGGGGCCTTTTACGGGGTTGGCGGGGTGGTCTCGATCCTCGCCAGCGGTCCGGAGGGTCCTTCCCGGAGGGGGCGGGCGGGTGGGCCGGTGTCTTTTTCGAGGAACTGGAGCCTGTTATGGAGAGGAATGCGGCAGAAGGGGGTTCGCCTGCGGCGGCGGAAGGGGAAGTGCTGACACAACTGGATATCTTGATTCGGCTCTACGAGGGGGCGATCCGGTTCCTCGACGAGGCGATAGCGGCCTGTGAGGCGGGGCAGGTGGCCTCCTTCAAGGAGCGGTTGGGGCGCGGTCGGCGGATCATCGAGGAGTTTCGCAAGACCCTGGATTTCGAGAGGGGGGGGGCGGTCCCGTCGCAGCTGGATGATCTGTACGCCTTCATGCTGGACAGTCTGGCACAGGCCGAGTTGACTCACGAGGTCCCGTACATCCAGCGTGTGGTCGAGCAGTTGCGGACCCTCCTGGAGGGGTGGCGCGGGGCCAAAACTGCCGGAATTCCGTAAGGACAAACGCATGTCCTATGGGTTGAAACGCTATAAGACGTCGCGCGCCAATACGGCCTCGCGGGAGGATCTGTTGCTGCTTCTCTACGAGGGGGCGATCCGGTTTCTGGAGCGTTCCCTGGTCTTGAAGGAGGAGAAGAAGCTCGCGGATCACAAGATGGCCCTCAGGCGTGGGCTGGCGATCATCGCCGAGCTGCAGAGTACCCTGGACTTCGAGAAGGGCGGCGATCTGGCGCTTCAGCTTTTCGAGCTTTACGGCTATATGCTGGACCAGTTGACCCATGCCAACATCGCCCAGGATATGGAGCCGATCCGCATCGTCATCAAGCATCTCAACACCTTGTTGGAAGGGTGGCGGGAGGCGGTCCGGCAGGTGAAGAGCCAGGGTTTGGGGACGGGGGGGGCTGCCCCCTCGGCCGGTCAGGCAGGTCAGCTGCGAGTGAGCAGTATGTGACCCGGAGGGGGGCGTCGCCGATGGACGGAGCCGTGACGATGGAGACGACCCTGGGGCGTCTGGAGGAGTTGGCGAGGCTTCTGGAGAGGCCGGAGCTTCTTGACGGCGAGAGCGTCGGGGCGATGGCGCAGGAGTGGGAGTCGGCGGTTCTTGGGCTGGTTCAGGACCACGAGGCGCGGGTTGCCTCCGGGCGGAAGGCGCCGTTGGGGGTGAAACGTCGGTTGACGGGGTTGTTGGAGCGCCTGCCGGCGATCACGGCGGCGCTTGCGACCCACCGTTCGGAGATCGCCCGGCAGTTGCTGGCGGAGAACCGGCGGTTGCAGGCGATGCGTTTCGAGTATGGCGGGATGCAGCGGCGCGAGTCGTTTCTTCTGAGGAAACAAGGGTAGAATTCTTTTCCCCCCGGCTGTTCCGATCCTTCCGATGTCGATGTTTCAAGTCCTTCAGTTGACGCCGTCCGCCGTTTCCGGCGGGGGGTGGCGCGTTTGTCTGCGGGTCGCCGGCTTTTTTTCCCTCTGGGTTTCCATTGGCCTTTATCTTCGGAAAATGTGGTCCGTTTTTCGACGGGTTGCCGCGTCTTTTCTGCCTTTCCACTTTCCCCGTATGACCCTTGAGACAGGAGTGATTGCGGCATAGGGCTTGCTTGGTGTCGCTGGCCCTGGTCCGGGAGCCCCATTCGGGTTGCTTCCCGTCCGGGTCTCATCCCGGGTTCGACCGGTCGTCGTCGCTGGGAAGGAAGGTCGCCATGTACCTGGAACACTTTGGCCTGCAAAGAGTCCCGTTTGCCATTACCCCCGAGGTCGATTTTTTTTACGAGGGGGGGAATCGTGGGGTCATCCTCGAGCGTTTGCAAAGCGCCATTGAGAACGGCGAGGGGCTGATCAAGGTCGTGGGCGAGGTGGGGAGCGGCAAGACCCTCATCTGCCGGACCCTCATGGAGCGCTTGCCGGAGAAGGTGGAGACCCTCTACCTCTTCTACCCCAATCTCGGACCGGAACACATCCTGCCTGCCGTTCTCTCCGAGCTTGGTGCGATTCCGCCCGGGGGGGGCCACGATCGCTATCAGTTGTTGCACAGGCTCCAGAGTTGTCTCATCGAACGCCATGCCGAGGGACGCCAGGTCGTTCTTTTCGTCGAGGAGGCGCAGGGGATGCCTCTCGCCACCCTGGAGGAGGTGCGGCTCCTGTGCAATCTCGAAACTGAGCGCCGGAAACTCCTCCAGGTTGTCCTGTTCGGGCAGCCGGAGCTCGACCAGCTTCTGGCCGGCCCCGAGAGCAGACAGATTCGTGAGCGGATCACCAGCCGTTTCTACATCCATGCGCTTTCGGGCCATGAACTGGATCACTATCTCCAGACCCGTCTGCGTGGTTGCGGTTATCGTGGACCCCACCTCTTCTCCCAGGCAGCGATCCGGGCCATTCGCTGGCACTCCGGAGGCAGCCTGCGGCGCATCAACATTCTTGCCCACAAGGCGATGATGGCCGCCTTTGCCGCCAGCCGGCGGCAGGTGGGCTACGGAGAGGTCGTCATGGCGCTCCGTTCCTGTGATTTCTCCCCCCGTTGGTTCCAGGCCTGGCGCCGTCCCGTCCTGATTGCTGCCGGCCTTCTGGTAATGGTCCCCGTGACGACCGCCCTTCTTTCGGCGCCGATACGGCTTGCTGCCGATCCTGTGGCGGAGAGCGTCGCAGAGGCAAATGTCGTCCGGGAAGGGGGCTTGACCGGAGCTGGCGGCAAGTCTCGTTCCCAGCCTCCGGTCTTTCGGGGAAAGCTGCCCCCCAGGCCCGAGGTTGCCCCGGTTGGTGCGCCGGCTCTCCCGGAGATGAGTGCCATCGATGCCGCCGAGGAGGGGGTTCGTCGGCGCTTGGAGGCGGCAAGGCCATCACTTCCGGAGCTTTCACCTCCGGCGGCGGCACTCCCCGCCGCCGGACGGGTGGGTGCCGAGGGGGGAGGGGAGTTCCCCGGCGCGGGGGCGGCCCAGGCCGTGCAGTTGGCCCGTTTGGCCGATGCCCTTCGGGAGGCGGGTACGGGTTCTTCCCGGAAACAGGGGACCAATGGAACGTCGGGACCAGCCATCGAGAGTTCCTGGGTTTCTCCCGGAGAGAGAACCGTCACCGCCTTGCCGGTAGTGACCGCATCGCTGGCGTCGTCTCCGGCCCTGGTGAAGTCCGCCCTGCCGGCATCGGCCCCGGCGGTGGCCGGCAGATCGGCGACGGTTGTCCCGCCGACTTCCGGGACGATCCCGGCTCCGGCGCGTCTACCGGCGCCTGCTCTGGCACCTGCTCTGGCAGCTACTCTGGCGCCGGCGATGGCGCTCCGCCCGCCGACGGTTCGTCCCGTATCGCGATTGCCGCAGCGGGTCGCAATCGAGAGGTCGGAGGCCGGTGTGGCTCTGCATTCGGTGGCAGCGTTGGCGGAAGATGTCGGCAGGGGGGAGCCGGAGTTGCCGGCCCAGGAGTTCATCGCCGTCGAAACGGAGGGTGGGGAGGGGACCCTGGTCGGGGTGGCGACGGCGGGGGGTGGCCAGAGCGCCGTCACGACGACCCGGGTGGGGAGCATTACCCTGGCGTCGGTGGCCGGTGGCAGTGGTGGAGTAGGTCCGGACTCCGGGGGTGCGGCCATCCGGGAGAGGGGATCGCCCTACTTGATGCCGGCGGACCGGTATCGGGACGCGATCCTGGCTTCCCACGAGTGGCTCTATGGCGAGGGGCAGGGGTTCAGCATCCAGTTGATGATTCTGACCCAGGACGAGGGGGTGGAGGTATTGGAGCATCGCCTTGGCGAGATGGTGGAGCGGATCGGGCCGGCGGAGATTCGTCTCTTCCGCCTGGTGGACAACCGGCTCCTGGTCTATCTCAACGAATTTGCCCACTCGGACGAAGCGGAAAAGGTCATCCGTGAGCTTCCCGAGGAGTGGCGCCAATCGCGTCCCATGATCCGCTCGCTGCCCTGGATCCGGAGTTCCATCGGTCGCCTGGCGCGGGTTGGGAGTTCCTGACGATGCGGCGGGGGCGGAGAGGGAGGTCAAGGCCGTCGGCGGGATGGACGCTCCTCTGTGCCCTTTTGGTCTCCTCCTGCGCGGAGGTTGCCACCAACCCGGAATCCGCCGCGAAGGGTTCGTCCGATACTTCTGGCGACACCCCCGGGGTGGAGGAGGATGCCCCGATCCCCGAGCCTCTGGCGATGGCTCCCTTCCTGGTGCGGGGGAAACGTCCCACGCCGCAGTTGGCCACCTACACCGTGACGGTGACCGACGTCCCTATCCGGGAGGTCCTCTTTGCCCTTGCCCGTGACGCGGAGCTCAATATCGATGTCTATCCCGGGATCGAGGGCAACATCACCCTGAACGCGGTGAACCAGACGCTGCCCAGGATCCTGGACCGTATCGCCGGCCAGGCGAGTCTGCGCTATCGGCTGGAGGGCGATGACATCATCATCACCCCCGACCTTCCCTACCGTCGCAACTATCGGGTCGATTATGTCGCCACTGCCCGTGGCATGACCTCCGACGTCGCCGTCTCCACCCAGGTCGCGACCACGAGCGGCAGCAACAGCTCCGGCGTCAACCTGAAGAGCGCCTCCGACGTCAATTTCTGGGGAGGCCTGGTCGAGAACATCGAGGAGATCATCGGAGTCCCCCCGGACGGTGAGGACAAGCGGGTCATCGTCAACAAGGCGTCGGGGATCATCAACGTCATGGCCAACAGCCGTGGCCACGCCGAGGTCCAGGCCTTCCTCGACCGGGTCATGGAGAGCGCCCGGCGGCAGGTGGTCCTGGAGGCGACCGTGGTGGAGGTACTCCTCGACGACAAGTACCAGGCCGGGGTCGACTGGAGCCAGATCCGGGGCTCGACCGACATCTCCGACGAGCCGTTGCCGTCGATCAATACCAATCTGTTCGATGATTCGCCCATCAGCGTCACCGGGATTCTCCGGGGGCCGGACCTCAAGCTGACGCTGCGCCTCCTTGCCAAGTTCGGCAGTACCCGGGTCCTTTCGTCGCCCAAGATCACGATCATCAACAATCAGACGGCGATTCTGCGGGTCTCGACCAATCAGGTCTATTTCCAGACCAGCGTCACTCCGGCGCAGTTCGATCGGGACGGGCGCAAGACCAGCGACCCGATGACCGAATTCCAGATCCGTACCGTCCCCGAGGGGTTCATCATGCATGTGACCCCCCAGGTGAGCGACCGGGAGGTCGTCACCCTCACCCTGCGCCCGACCATACAGCGGATCTCCGAGTGGAAGGAGAACCCGGACCCGGAACTGCACAAGGTCGCCGTGACCGACCCCCGTGCGGTGCAGGTTCCGGTGCTCCGGGTCCAGGAGATGGATTCGGTGCTGCGGGTTCCCAACGGTCTGGTGGCCGTTCTGGGGGGACTGATGGAGAACAGTTTCGTGCAGGGGAACGATTCGGTCCCCTACCTGGCGACGCTCCCTGTCGTCGGCGACCTCTTTCGTTACCGCACCCGCGAGGCGCGCAAGACGGAGCTGGTGATCTTTCTGCGTCCGGTGGTCGTTCGGGAGCCCGTCGATCTGGCCTCGACCGGGGATCGCCGGCTCTTCGATGGGGTGAATGCGGAGATTCGCGGGGATTGGCTGGGAAGCCGCGGGCCCGGGGAGGAGGCCGACTCCCGCAGCGTCCCCACGGAGGCCCCTGATCGCGGCGGGGGTGTCAAGGTCGAGACCCTGAATCCATGAGCCTCCTGATCGAAACCTTGCGGGTGGCGGATCGCGCCAGGCGCAAACGGGAGGCGGCTCGCCGGCAGGGTGAGCCGGCTCCTGTCGACGGGAGCCCTGCGGGGTTGGTTGCTCCGGGCGTCGAGTTGCCCTCCCTTGCCGAGTCTCCTTCATTCACCGAGCCCCCTTCCCCTGCCGGGTTGCTTTCTGTTCCGGAGCCGCTTTCTCTTGCCGGGTCCCCTCCACTTACCGATCCCGCCTCTGCCCCCGAGTTCCCCTCCCTTGCCGAGTCTTCTTCACTTGCCGAGTCTTCTTCCCTTGCCGGGTCTCCATCTTCCCTTGCCGGGTCTCCATCTTCCCTTGCCGAGGTTGCCCATCGTCCGGACGCCTCCCCCCACGCCGAGGCCATCATTGGGGATGGGGAGGCATCCGGTGAGCGTTATGACGAGGAGCCCCCTCCCGATCTCACCCTGAACGATTTCGCAGGAGATTTGGTCGACCCGCCGGCGCGGATGCCACCGGATTTTGTTGGCGCCGGGCTGTCCGTTCCCGGGAGCGCTGCGGAGGCAGACTCTCCTGCGGCGCGCACCGATCCGCTCTTTTCGGCCATGGGCACGGAGACCGACGGGATTGGGCTTATCGAGATTCCTCCCACACTCCCCCGGCTTTTTCCGGGATCCGACGATGGCGGCGAGGCTCCATCCGCAACTTCCCGAGTGGTTGCGATCGAGAGGATCCCTTTCGAGGCGGTGGAGCAGGAGCAGACGGCCTCAGTGGATCCTTCCCGGTCACTGCCGTCACTTCCCGCCGGCGAGGTGCTTCCCGGCATCGGCAGGTGGGAGGAATCCCCTTTTCAGAAGAGGGACACGGAGAGCCCATCCGATATGGAAGAGGGCTCCCCTTTTCAGGAGACGGGCGCCGGGAGCCTTCCCGGTCTGGGGGAGGGATCCCCTTTTCGAGAGAGTGGCCGTGAGGGTGATCGTCGAGCGGTCGGTGAGAGTCCGGGCGATGCTGTTTCCCGCTCACTGGTGCCAGAGGTCGCCGCCTCGACTGAGCCGGGAGCCCACTCCTTTCTGCGCACTGAGGTGGGTCGAACGACGACCCCTGCGGGTCCCCAGTCCATTGCTGGGACGTCGGGGAGTAGCACTCTCGGGGCGGAGAGGGGCGCTTCGCCGCTGCGGGGAGTGCCGGTGGCAGGGCAGGGGAGGGGTCGAAGTCCGGCTCCGGCCGACGGTCGGCGTCTCCTGCAGGCCGAGCGCCGCGAAGGGGGCCAGAGGAACCTTCTGACCTGGCTTCTTGCCGGTACCGGGGTGACCGTCGTCGTTCTGGTCGGGGCCTGGCTGTTTTTGACCCGGGCTCTGGAATCCCTGGAATCCGGTGGGGAGATGGCGGGGCCTCTCCGGAGGAGTGGCGACGAACCGACGCACCTCCCGGTCCGGGCCAGGGAGGTGTCCGGCGGGACCACGGGATCTCTACCCTCCCCGGATTCGCCCTCCCCGGCGGCGGATGCCACTTCGGGTGGCGAGCCCCAGGTGGTTGCCGGTGATCGGGAAGCCCTTGCTCCCCCCTCCCAGGGTGAGGTCGGAGGTGAAGGCGGTGACGGGACGACACTGCAGGCGGCGGCATTGGAACCGGTTCCGCCCCCTGCGGCGCCGGCTGCCACTCCCCCTGCGGCGCCGGCTGCCACTCCCCCTGCGGCGCCTGCTGCCACTTCTCCTGCGGCGCCTGCTGCCACTCCCCCTGCGGCGCCGGCTGCTTCTCCCCCTGCGGCGCCTGCTGCTTCTCCCCCTGCGGCGCCGGCTGCTTCTCCCCCTGCGGCGCCTGCTGCTTCTCCCCCTGCGGCGCCGGCTGCTTCTCCCCCTGCGGGGTCGGTTGCCGTCCCTCCGGAGTCGACTGCGGTGGCCGTTGTTTCACCTGCGCCGCCGACAGGGCCGGCATCACCTGAGCCGGCGCCGATCCCTGGCGTTGGGAAGGGGTCGACCGACGGTGTATTGCCCCCGCGGGAGGAGCGGGCCTCGGCCTTTCGCCTCTCACCCGGGAGTGGTGTGTCGGGCCGAGGCCAGGATGCCCCGGAACCGCAGTCCGGGGGGACGGCTTCTCTTGCCGCTGCGGAGAGCCGGAGGGCCGGGGAGGGAGATGCCGATCGTCTGCGGGTGGTGCGGGAGAGTCGTCGGCAGGAGTCGCTCTGGGAACGGCTGGATCAGGGAGCGGAGGCCTTTCGAGAAGGGCGATTGGGGGAGGCCGAGGGTCACTTTCGGACCATCCTGGAGGCTGAACCCGACAACATCGAGGCCCGTCTCGGGATGGCCTCCCTGGCTGCCCGGCAACGGGATCTTGTCCGGGCCCGGCGTCTTTACCAGGGAATTCTCCGCGACGATCCCCATAATACCGTGGCCGAGGCGGCGCTCCTCGGTCTCGATGGCGGCGGTGATCCGGATACCGAGGAGAATCGTTTGAAGATGCTCCTTGCCGATCATCCCGATGCGATCCATCTGCACTTTGCGCTGGGCAACATCCATGTTGCCAGCGGTCGCTGGGAGGAGGCCCGGGCGAGCTTTGCCGATGCCCTGCGCCTGGATCGGGAAAATCCTGAGATTCTCTATAATCTGGCTGTGAGTCTCGACCATCTGGAGGAGAACCGGGAGGCCATCCGCTACTATCGTCTGGCTCTGCGTCATCTTCGGGGCGAGTCCGGCCCGGTCTTCGATCACAAGGCGGTGGTACGCCGCCTCGCCGTCCTGTCGCGTCGGATCCCCTGATCATGGTCCCTGCCGGCAAGCCCAGGCGTCGGATCGGTGAGCTGCTGACCGAGGGCGGTTTCATTTCCGACGATCAGCTCCACATTGCCCTGACCGAGCAGAAAAAAAGCGGCGCCCAGTTGGGTCGGATCATTGTCACCCTGGGGTTCGTCCCCGAACCGGTGATGCGTGACCTCCTCGGGGCGGCACTGGGGGAGGAGAGCATCTCTCTTGACAGCACCCGCATCGACCCGGCGGTGATTGCTGATTTCCCCAAGGTCCTGGTTGACCGCTATCGGGTCTTTCCGGTCAAGTGGGAGGCCGCCACCTCGACCTTCACCGTGGCCATGGCCAATACCCTGGATGTCGGGGTCCTGGACAAGGTCCAGGCGCGGATGAAGCACGGGGTCACGGTCAAGGGGGTTCTGGCTGGCGAGAGTGAGATCTCTCGGGCGATCGACAAGTACTACGCCGTCGAACTCTCCCTGGATGGCATTCTCCGGGAGATCGAAACCGGGGTGGTGGATCTGGAGAGCCTTGCCAGCCAGACGGGTGAATTCAGCCATCCGATGGTCCGGCTGGTGGACTCGCTACTTGCCGAGGCGGTCCGCCGGGAGGCTTCCGACATCCACATCGAGCCCGAAGCGGGTTATGTTCGCATTCGCTATCGGATCGATGGGGTGCTGCTGGAGGTGCGCAGCCTCCACCGCGATTTTCTTTCGGGGTTGCTCGTTCGTCTCAAGGTGATGGCCGGGATGAACATCGCCGAGACGCGGGCGCCGCAGGATGGTCGTTTTTCCCTTTCGCTCGCCAACAGCACCATCGACTTCCGTGCCTCGTCGCAGCCGACCACCTACGGTGAAAACATCGTCCTGCGCATTCTCGACCGCAGCCGGGGGGGGCTTCTTCTCGAAGGGTTGGGGCTGGCGGAGGAGACTCTTGTCAACCTCAAGCTGATGATGGCCCGGCCCGAGGGGATCATTCTGGTCACTGGCCCCACCGGCAGCGGCAAGACGACCACGCTCTACGCGATGCTGAATTATCTCAATACCGAGCAGGTCAACATCATGACTCTGGAGGATCCGGTCGAGTATCCGATGCAGATGGTCCGGCAGACGACCGTCAATCCAACCGCCAATCTGGGTTTTGCCGATGGCATCCGCTCGATCCTGCGTCAGGATCCCGATATCATCCTGGTGGGTGAGATCCGCGATGAGGATACTGCCAACATGGCGCTGCGGGCGGCCATGACCGGCCACCAGGTGTTGTCGACCCTGCACACCAACTCGGCGCTCGGGGCCCTGCCGCGACTCCTCGATATCGGCGTCACTCCGGGGGTTCTGGCGGGGAATATCATCGGCATTCTTGGCCAACGGTTGGTGCGTCGCCTCTGCCGCTACTGCAAGAAGGGGTACCCTCCCGACGATTTGGAGCGGCGTATCCTCGGTTTCGGTGCAAACGAGAAAGCGACGATCTACCGGGCCATCGGTTGCGAACGGTGCTTCGGCATGGGTTTCCGTGGGCGGATGACGGTCATGGAGGTCCTGAAGATGGACGACGAATTCGACGATCTGATCGCCGGCGGCGCCCCCAAGAGCGCCTTTCTCAAGCTTGCCGCCGGCAAGGGGCTCGGGACGATGGCCGAAGATGGCGTCCGTCGCGTGCGCGAGGGATCGACGAGCCTGGACGAGATCTCCCGGGTACTCGACCTTTCGCCGCTGGCGCTTCGGTGATGCCATTCCGTTGGGCGGGATGGCCCGGTATCACCTCTGGTTGCCCCGGCTTCGGTGGGAAAATCCCTCTTGCCTGCATCCCACGAGCGGCCAGGGTTCAACGGGACGGGAACATTTTGAGAATGGCGATGATGAACATCGCCTGCCCGGCGGCCACGCCGAACATCCATTTGATGAGGTCGGCTTTGGCTTCGGCGATCTTGGTGTCGATTTTGGAGTCGAGCTTGGTTTCAAGCTGCCACAAGTCTCCCTTGGTGGCCAGTTCGGCCATTTTGCCATTGATGGCTTCGTCCAAGGCCCTGTTCAGGGTCTCTGCCTGGGCCTCGGCCTGAGATTCGGGGACTCCGGCGCTTCTCAGGCGCTTGATGTAGGCATGGGTGTCGAACGTTACGGCAATACTCATGGCAATCTCCTTTCCCACCAAGCTTACCAGATCCCATCGGGTCTGCCGTCTGCCTTTTCGCCGTCCTGCGTTGGCGCAAACCATGCCGAAAACATTGCTTGATGCGAAGAAGAGGTTGTGAACGGCTTCCGGGTCAGGAGGATTTCCTTCGGAAGAGCTGGAAGAGCGCCCGGCGCCCCACCGGACGCTCCAGGTGGCTCGAAATCGACCTGGCCGGCGCCGGTGGTCCGGCCTCTCCCAGGGCCCGTTGGATCGCCTCTTCGACCGAGAGGACGCAAACCACCGAACTCAGCAGGGATTCCACGAAGTGGTGTCCTGTTTCCGGTTCCCAGGCGATCACGACCGGGCGTTCGCCCGTTTCGGTGGTCAACAGCACCCCCTGTCCCCGGGCGACGCGACCCGCCTCATCGGGCTCCAGGGGCAGCGCCGAGCGCACCGGCGGCGTCCCCTTTCCGGGACGCCCCCAGTAGATCCGCTCCACGCCCCATGGGGAGACCAGCAAACCCCGCGGCAGGGCGGTCGAATCCGGGGGGAACTCCATCTGCACCACCACCGGCAGACGCCAGTTCAGTTCCCTGCCTGATTTTTCCACCTCCGGCAACAGGCGCTCGCCCGCGACCTTGATCGCCACCGGGTCGGGCCAGCGCAGATCCCAGGAGGGTTTTTGCCCGGTGTTGCCCATCCTCAGAAAAATGTCCCATCCAGGGGGCTTGAGGCGGTGGCGTAGAGTTTTTTCGGGATCCGCCCCGCCAGGAACGACTCCCGACCCGCCTCGACCGCCTTTTTCATCGCGCTCGCCATCAGGATGGGATGTTTCGCCCCGGCGATCGCCGTGTTCATGAGGACGCCGTCGCACCCCAACTCCATGGCGATGGCCGCGTCCGAGGCCGATCCCACCCCGGCATCGACCAACACCGGGACCTTGGCCTGCTCGATGATGATGCGGATGGTGAAGGGGTTGCGCACTCCCAGCCCGGAGCCGATCGGCGCCGCCAGGGGCATGACCGCCACGCACCCCATCTCCTCGAAGCGCTTGCACAGGTAGGGGTCGTCGGTGGTGTAGACCATCACCTTGAACCCCTCCCGGACCAGGATTTCGGCGGCCTTCAGGGTCTCCGGATTGTTCGGCCAGAGATATTTGGGATCGGAGAGAACCTCGAGCTTGACCAGATCCCAGCCACCCGCTTCCCGCGCCAGGCGCAAGGTGCGCACCGCCTCGTCGGCGTTGAAGCAACCGGCGGTATTGGGCAGATAGGTGTAGCGTCGCGGATCGACGTGATCGGTCAACATCGGCGCCTTCGGGTCGCTGACGTTGACCCGCCGCACCGCGACCGTGACGATCTCCGCCCCCGAGGCCTCGATCGCCCGTGCCGTCTCCTCGAAGTCCTTGTATTTGCCTGTTCCCACCAGGAGCCGGCTTCGATAGCTCTTGCCGGCAATCACCAAAGGATCTTCTGTCAAGGTTGCCTCCCCGCCGCCGATGAAATGAACCACCTCGATCCGGTCTCCTTCCTGAAGCCGTTCCTCATGGTATCCCTGTCGGGAGACGACTTCCAGATTTCGTTCGACTGCCACCCGCTGTGGGTTGAACTCCAGACGGACCAGGAGCTCGTGGACCGTACTCCCGTCCGGCAACTCGAAGGCCTCGCCGTTCAGTTGGATCTTCATGGGCGCTCCCTTGCACTTCATCGAATGGTAGGCGTTCACCGAAGTACAGAACCGGAAATTTTGATCAGATTGACCGATATCGAATGAAAAACGGTCCTGAAAAGTCATGGGAACGGCCATGATAGTCCGTGGGATGGCCTTGACAACGGTCCATCCGGGGCCTTCGGGGGTGGCACGGGCCCAGGGCCGATTCAGTCGCCATCATCTGCCTCATCCATCGCCGCCAGGTCGGCAGCCGAGGTCCCGACGATCGCGTGCGTCACCGGCTGCTCGCCGCGATAGACTCGTCCCCGCCGCCCATCGATGGCGATCATCTCCCCGGGGCGGATGGTGACCCCTCCCATGGTGCAACGCTCATCGCCCTCCCAGAGGGTCAGCTCCTCGAAGCCCACGACGCAGGTCTTCCCCAGGCGGGCGGTGACGATGGCGGCATGGGAGGTTTGTCCGCCGCGGGCGGTGAGGAGTCCGTCCACCAGGACGACCTCGCGGATGTCGTCGGGGACGGTATCGTAGCGGACCAGGATCAGGGGGACCTTTTCCCCCTCGCGGCGAAAACGTTCGATGTGCGCCGCGGAGAAGACGACCCGGCCACAGAGGGCGCCGCCGCTGACCCCGATCCCCTGGCCGAGGAGGGCGGTGGCGAGTTCCGGCCGCTCGACGAAGACGCCGGCCAGGGGGTTGAGCCGGGAGGCCGAGGACATGTCCCGGGTTTGCAGCATGTAGAGGTTTTCGGTCGAGGGGCCGTCGAAGGTGAACTCCATCTCCTGCGGGTTCCACCCCTGGGTGTAGATGAGCTGCTCGGCGACTTTGAGGAGGGCCTGGAAGATCTCCGGGAAGCAGCGTTCCAGACTGGAGGCCGGGGGGCGGCGGTCATACTGGCACTGTTCCAGGGAGATGGGCCGGGTCGAGACCAGGCCGCCGACGATGTCCTCTCCCTGGTCGCCGATGGTGTAATCTCCCCACAGGACCACCCGGTCGAGCTTGCGATGCGGGTGGGCGGTGAAGACGACGCCGCTGCCCGCCTGCTCATGGACGTTGCCGAAGACCATCCGTTGGAGGACGACCGCCGTTCCCCAACGGTGGGAGACGCCCATCAGGCGTCGATACTCCCCGGCCTTGTCGCTCTCCCAGGAGGCGAGGACCCGGTGGATCGCCGCCGTGAGCTGCTCCCAGGGGTTGTCGGGGATTTCGACCCCGAGGCCCTGGGCGGCGCACCGGTACTGCCTGGCCAGGTTGGCCATCGCCGATGGGCTCAACTCGTGTTTCTTGCGGACGCCGTGACTGTGTTTGGCGGCGCGCATCAGGGCGGTGAAGACCTGGCGGTCGACATCGTGGGTCATCGACCAGGACTGGATGAAGCGGCGATAGTTGTCCCAGGCGAAGAAGGGGCGACCGGTGGCGTGGGCGAGCCCGGCGACGATCTCCTCGTTCAGGCCGACGTTGTGGATGGTATGCATCATGCCCGGCATCGAGATCAGGGCGCCGCTCCGGACCGAGAGGAGGAGCGGCCTGGTGGTCGAGCCGAAATGGAGTCCGGTCTCTCTCTCGAGGCCATGCACCTCGTGGCGCAACATCGCCGCGAATTCGCGCCGAGCCGGCGGGAATTGGGCGACGAGGTCGTGGCAGCGGAAATACTCGGTGGTGACGATGACCCCGGCGGGGACCGGCAGGCCATCCTCGGCCATCTGTACCAGGTTGAAGCCCTTGGCCCCCAGGTGGATCAGATTGCGGGTGCGGTCGGTCGGGTGGTGGATCGGACAGAAGAGTTTGCCCGGGTCATAGCTCATCAGGCGGTCGAGCTGCTCCGGGGCGAGACGCCCCTCCTGGCGGGTAAGCGCCTTCTGCAGCCGGGCGACGAAATTGTCGAGGGCCTGGAGACCGAAGGCCTCGCCGATGAGATCCCGCAGCAGGGCCTCGCTCATCCGTTCGACCGAGGCCGGCAGCTCCGCCGTCCGCAGGGGTGCGAAGCGGCGGGTCAGGGCTTCCACGGGGATCTCGGGAACGATGATCGCCAGATTGTCCCGGTGGTAACTGGTGAAGTAGGTGGTGACGATGTCCGTCACCGCTTGGGAAAACCCCTGGAAGATGTCGCGGTATTGGTCGAAGGCAAAGAGATTGAGTTCCAGGGTTCGATCGAGGACCTTCCCCAGGTTCGTCAGTTTGCGCGAGGTGATGCCGTCGAGGGCGAGGGCGCGGAGGAAGATCTTGAGATACTTGGCGACGCGGAAAAAAATCGCCTGGGAGATGTACTCCTCGGGGATTCGCCGGACGAGCGCCTCCAACTCGACGCTGGCCAGGTTCTCCAGGCGGAAGGTCAGGGAGAGGGCGTCGAATTTCCGTTCGAGATAGCGCCCGTATACCGAGGGGATGTCGACGGTGAGATGACGCTTGCGGTAGAGCTCCTCGCGGGCCTCGAACCGTTCCGGGGAGTGGATGACGGCCCGCAACTCCTCCAGGGTGTCGAGCAGGGCCTCGAGGCGGGGCAGCCCGGTCACGCCCTGGTCGAGGAGGTCGAGGAGCTTCTCCCGAGTGGTCAGGTTCAGATCGTGGACCCCGGCGAGGGCCTCCCGCACCCCCTGGGCGCCCAGGTTGTATTTCGCGTGGAGGAGGTGATAGAGCCGGCAGAGGAGAAAGAGGCGCCGACGTTCGCCGGGATCGGAATCCTCCCACGGGGCGAGAGTGGCGGCGATCCTTTCGGGGGTGACCGTGAGGAGTGCGGTCTCGTCGGCCAGGTCGAGGGCCGCGAAGAGGCGCACGGTGAGCGCGTGGACCCGGTCGAAGAGATCGCTGCCGGTCTCGAGGGAGGCCCAGAGGGGTGGGGCGATGACACCGGCGAGGGGAGTCTTGTCGCCTGTTCGCCAGAAGTGGAGGGCGGCGCGGGCAAGCTCGACGGTGAGATTGGTACTCTCCACATGGCACTGCTTGCGGAGGAAGTGGACCAGGCGATCCGCCCGCCGGTGGATTTCGTCGAGCTCGGTGGAGACCTCGCGGATCTCGCCCTCGGCGCCGATCTCGTTGTAATAGACCGGGAGGAGACGGCAAAACTGCTTGACCAGGTTGGTGACCGGGGCAAACTCGCTGTTGAGGAGGGCGGTGATCTCTTTCTGGAAGAGATCGGTGTCGCGGATGAGGACGCCGGTGAGCTTGATATTGAGGATCAGGGCCGACAGCAGGGTCGAACACCACTTGGGCCGCTGGATGATGAGGTTGAGCCAGACGCGGATATTATACAGGTGCGCCGGGTTGACCCGGGGTTGCCAGTCGGCGCCCACTCCCTGGATGCGGGCGTGTTGAAAGCCGAAGCGGACCACCTGGTCGAGGAAGGCCTCCATGAGGATGCTGCTTTCGCGGCGGAAGACCTCGGTACCCAGGACCTCGATGCACTGGAGGGCGGTGTGGGGATAGCGGACGACGTTGGTCTTGAGGAAGGCGAAGGTCGAGAGGAAGAGTTCCTCCATCCGCCCGAAGGATTGTTTGAGTTCGACGAGATGGACCAGGCTGAGGTTGACCTTTTTCAGGGTCTCCTCGTGGATGAGGTCGAGGGACTCCATCTCGAGGATATGGAACATGAAGCGGAGCTTGCGGCTTTCGCTGAAGCGGGCCGCTGCCGGCGAGGCCTCGCCTCCGGCCGGCTCGCCGAGCTGGTCGACTGCCTGGCGGTAACCGCGGACGATGTCAAGATAGGAGGGCAGGGCCGCCAGTTTGAAGAGATTGGCCCGGGAGGGAGGCGCCGCGAGGAGCCGTTCGAGCCTCTGGGCATCGTGCCTCAGGGCGTCGTGGCGGATCCGCTCGAAGGCGGTGGCGGCGGGCTCGGCGAAGACGCCCGGGTCAAACTGGGTGAGCCAGTGATCGTAGGTCGTTCGGCAGGAGACACCCAGGAGGGAGTGCATGGGGGCGAGGGCGATGGGGGCGCTGTCGCCGGTGTGTTCCAGGAGGGTACGGATGATCCGCGCCAGGGGGAAATGGCTCTGGGCGAGGAGACGTTGCTCCTCTGTCGGCAGGGCGGCGAGCCTGGAGAAAATATCTTCCCAGACGGCGCCGTAGGGGGTGGCCAGGTTGCCGTCCATGAGTCCGGCCAGGCGATCGAGCGCCGCGGTCAGGGCGACGAGGGCCTCGGCGCGGGTCTGGGGTCGGGTGGATTCGGCCAGGGCCTGGAGGAAAAATCCAAAAAAAAGGGTAAAACACTCGGGTCCCCGGGGATGGGGGAGGTAGCGGTTGCTGTTCTGGAGGAGAAAGCCCTTGAGTTCCGGGAGGAGGAGGGGCCAATTGCGCAGCGGGTGGTTGAGTTCGAGGAGGAGGTGTTCGAGGGCGCGGGAGAGGCCGAAGAAGTCCGCGACCGGGAGGGTGAGGACCAAGTGGAGCGGGTCGATTGCGACCCGCTCCACGTAGGTCTGGTCCAGATTGGCCCGAACCGCATCGGAATCGGGGGGCCGATTCCGATCGATTTCGGTTGCGGACTCGGGGCCGTTGGCCACGGTCGGAGGCTTACTTCTCCTGGGAGGCGATGTGCTGGATCAGGTCGAGGACGCGATTGGAATAGCCCCACTCGTTGTCGTACCAGCTCATCACCTTGACGGAGAGACCGCCGATGACCTTGGTGCAGCCGCCATCGACGATGGAGGAGCGGGGGTCGCCCTGGAAATCGATGGAGACCAGGGGCTCGTCGGTGTAGCCGAGGTACTGATTGGTGGCGGCCTTGAGGGCGGCGTTGACCTCCTCGACGGAGGTGGACTTCTCGACTTCCATGACCGCGTCGACGATGGAGACGTTCGGGGTCGGGACGCGCACGGCGCCGCCGTCGAACTTACCCTTGAGGGCGGGGATGACGAGGCCGATGGCTGCGGCGGCGCCGGTCTTGGTGGGGATCATGTTGACGGCGGCGGCGCGGGCGCGGCGAAGGTCGCTGTGGGGGAAGTCGAGGATGCTCTGGTCGTTGGTGTAGGCGTGGACGGTGGTCATCAGGCCGCGCTTGATGCCGAACTTGTCCAGGATCACCTTGGCGAAGGGGGCGAGGCAGTTGGTGGTGCAGGAGGCGTTGGAGAGGACGGTGTGGGCCTTGGGGTCGTACTCGTTCTCGTTGACGCCCATGACGATCGTCTTGACATCGCCGGTAGCGGGGGCGGAGATGACGACGCGCTTGGCGCCGCCCTTGATGTGGCCTTCGGCGGCGTCGCGCTTGGTGAAGAAGCCGGTGGACTCGACGACGTAGTCGACGCCCATCTTGCCCCAGGGCAGGTCGGCGGGGTTGCGCTGCGAGAGGATGGGGATGTTCTTGCCGTCGATGGAGATCCCCTCGGGGGTGGCGTGGACCTCCTGCTTGAGGCGCAGTGCCACCGAGTCGTACTTGAGCAGGTGGACCATGGTGTCCTTGGCGCCGAGGTCGTTGATGCCCACCAACTCGATGTTGTCGTACTTGGAGTTGCCGAGCTTTGCGCGGACAACCATCCTGCCGATGCGGCCGAACCCGTTGACACCGATACGAATCGTCATCTTCCAAGCCTCCTTGATGAGTCCTTCATTGCGAGTGTAGCCAACCGGGCGCCCGCAGGTTCCGGGTTTCCGCGTGGGGGTCCGATCACACCCCGCCCCCGATTTCCGGGGGAGGAGGAAAGGGCCTCATGCGGAGCATGGACCGGGACGCCGGTTTGGAATATCCTCACAGGATATTGGATTGGGAGCCCGTTGACAACGTGCTGGATGAAGCCCTCCGCGAAGAACTCTCCGCCCGGGGTCCGGCGCCTTCGTCCGGGGCGTGCGGTTTGCGCCCCCTTTGCTTTGAAGAAGTCTTGGAGAAACGCGACGATAAGGTCGCATCGAGACCGCGCCGCCGAAAGCCCGATGCCCCAGATCCGCCTCAGTGAGATCCTCCCGTTCAGTGCGACCCAGATGTACGATCTGGTGGTTGACGTGGGGAGCTATCCCCAGTTTCTGCCCTGGTGCGTGAAGACCCGGGCCTTCGACCACCAGCCGGGGCAGTTCATGGCCGAGCTGACGGTGGCCTACAAGGGCATCCGCGAGACCTTCCAGACGCTGGACACGGTGGTGCCGGGCAGCCGGGTCGAGATCAACCTGAAGAGCGGGCCGTTCCAGTACCTGGCCAGCACCTGGCACTTCACCCCGGTCGGCAACCAGACCCGGGTCGATTTTTTCATCAATTTCCGTTTTCGCAACCGGGTCAAGGAGGTCATGGTGGGGCCGGTTTTCACGCACATATCCCGACAGATGCTGGTGGCTTTCCGCGACCGGGCGCGTGCGATCTACGGCGACGGGGGGAAAGGGGGCGGGGCATCATGATCCATCGCGAGGCCTCGACGGTCGTGACCTGGTCGCCGCAGCAGATGTACGATCTCGTGGTGGACATGGATCGTTACCCGGAATTCCTCCCCTGGTGCGTCAAGGCGACGAAGTCGGAGGAGACCGGGACCAGTTTCCGCTCGGAGATGACCTTCGCCATCAAGGGGATGCGGGAGACCTTCCGGACAATCGATCGCCTGATTCCCGGGCAGAGGGTGGATATCCAACTCGAGTCGGGGCCTTTCCAGAGCCTGGAGAGTACCTGGCTCTTTACCCCCGTCGGGAGCGGGACGCGGGTGGATTTCGAGATCAAGTTTCAGTTCAAGAATCGCCTCCTCAATGCCACCCTTGGGCCACTTTTCGCCAAGGTTACCAAGGACATGGTTCAGGCGTTCCAACAACGGGCCCAGAGCGTGTACGGCCGCTGACGAGAGAGAGTTCGAGGACTACCCAACCCATGATGCGATCGAAGCGGTACCTGATGTTGGCGGTTGGCGCCTGGTTGGCGCTCTCCGTGGCTGCTCCCCTGCAAGCCGGCACCCTGGCGGCCAAGGTGGGCGGGAAGCAGATCACCGTGGAGGAGGTGGACAAGGCGCTGGGGATGAAGCGCTACGAGGTGGATCGGCAGCTCTACCAGTTGCGCCACGATCAGGCGCGGGACTTGGTCGCCGATCATCTCCTGGAGCTGGAGGCGAAGTCCCTGGGGATGACCGCCGACGCCTATCTCGAGCAGGAGATCGCCAGGACGGCGAAGCCGGTGGAATCGTCGGAGGTCGATCAGTTTCTCAAGGCCAATGCCCAGAAATTTCCCAATGTGGACGACGAGTTGCGAGCGAAGGTCGGGAAATTCCTGAAGCTTCAGGGGGAGCGGGCCGCCTGGGGGAAGGTCATCGGTCGCCTTGAGCAGAAGTACAACGCCGAAATTCTCCTGACGGCGCCCGAACCGCCGCGGGTGGAGGTCAAGGGGGCGATGACCCCGGTCAAGGGCGGGGCGCAGGCGGCGGTGACGGTGGTCGAGTTCTCGGATTTCGAATGTCCCTATTGCAGCCGTGTTCAGGATGTCCTCGGGCAGCTTCTGGCCCACTACGGGGATCGGATCAGGATCGTCTTTCGCCATTTCCCCATGCCGTTTCACGCGAATGCGGCCAAGGCTTCCGAGGCCGGTCAGTGCGCCGAGGAGCAGGGGAAGTTCTGGCCGTTCCACGACGCGATGTTCAAGCAGCAGAACAAGCTCACGGTTCCCGATCTCAAGGCGCTGGCGAAGGCGACCGGTTTGGACGCAGCGAAGTTCGATGCCTGTCTTGACGGCGGCACGCAGGCGGCCCGGGTCAAGGCCGACCGGGAAGAGGGTGAGCGGCTGGGGGTTTCCGGGACCCCGACCTTCTTCGTGAACGGCATTTCGATGGTCGGCTCCCTGCCGTTGGAGGAGTTCAAGACGGCCATCGACGCGGAGCTTGCGGCGGCGAAGGCGGCGGCCCCGGGCAAGTGAGGAAGGCTGCCCTGGGGAGGTGAGGACGGCGATCCCGGGCAGGAAGAGCAGGAGGCATGGGTTTGCTGTTGGCGGGGCACTCCTTCCGGGGTCAGCGGAGCCCGGGGAAGTGGTTCTGGCGGAGGGCCTCGTAGAGGAGGATGGCGACGCTGTTGGCGAGGTTGAGGCTGCGGGCGTCGGTGCGCATGGGGATGCGCAGGCGGCGTCCCGGGTGGTCTTCGAGCAGGGCTTGGGGCAGTCCGGAGCTTTCGGAGCCGAAGAGGAATCGATCCCCGGGGCGGAAGGCGTGTTCGTCCGGGCGGGATTCGCCGCGCGTGGTCAGGGCGAAGCGCCGGGAGCCGGCGGGTTCTTGTTCGAGGTAGGCGTTCCAATCGGGATGGCGGCGGCAGTCGGCGAGCTGCCGGTAGTCCATGCCGGCGCGGCGAAGGGCGGCGGCGTCGAGGCGGAAGCCGAGGGGGCCCACCAGGTGGAGGACGGCGCCGGCGGCAGCGCAGAGTCTGATGATGTTGCCGGTATTGCCGGGGATTTCCGGCTGATGGAGAATGATGTGGAAGGGGGGGGCCTCGCCCGGTTGCGGGGGTCGGTCGGCGCCGGTGGTGGCGGCCTCGTGGGGCGGGTCTCGGGAGAGGGAATTGATCACAGTCAATCCTGAACGAATTTCCGGTTGACGGCAGGGGCTTCTTTCCCAATATTAACCGTTTCTGAATCTGGCGGCATCCCTTTGAATTTGGCGGCGTCCCACTGCCCTTGGTGGCAGGAAATTCCGGTGGGGGCGGCGGGGTTGGACCTGCGGTGGCGGGAAGTTTGCCGCGAGGTTGTATCGCCCGTTTATGGCGGCTTGTCGGTGCGACCGCGCACTGCCGGTTGGGGTTGAGCCGGTTGGAGTTGATCCGGCCAGGAGTTGAGCCGGTTGGGGTTGAGCAAGTCACGGAGGGGGGGGTGATTACTCTGCAGGGGAGGTCACGATCCACCCGCGAGCCAGACCGATTGGGGAGGTAGGAGTTGCCATGGCCATAGAAGCGGAAGAGAATCGCCGGGATTTTCTGATCCTGGCGACGAGCGTCGTCGGGTTGGGGGGGGTGGCGGGGGCGGCGTGGCCGTTCATCCGTTCCTGGAGTCCTTCGGCGGACGTGCTGGCGCAGGCCACGACGGAGGTGGATATCAGCGCCTTGCAGGAGGGGCAGATGATCACCGTTCCCTGGCAGGGGAAGCCGGTGTTCGTGCTGAAGCGGACGGCCGAGCAGATCGCGTCGGCCAGGGAGGGGGACAAGGTCAAATTGCCCGACCCGAATCCCCCGAGCAAGGATGCGGAGCGAGTCAAGCGTCCGGAGTACCTGGTGGTGCTGGCGGTCTGTTCGCACCTGGGGTGTGTGCCGCAGCCGATCGGGACGGGGGATTTCGGGGGGTTTCTGTGCCCCTGTCACGGGTCGCACTACGACACTTCCGGGCGGATCCGCCAGGGACCGGCGCCGGCGAATCTGACGGTTCCGGACTACGATTTCAAGGATGATGGCAACACCCTGGTGATCGGCAAGGCGGTGGGCTGATCGGGAGCTCCCGGCATCGACCGGGCGACGGACCGATGGAATCGCCGATACTGACGCACTTATGCAAGGAGATCTCGCGGTGTTCAAGTCAATCATGGAGTGGGTGGACGCCCGACTGCCGGTCAGTGACCTGATCAAATCGCAGGCAACGGAATACCCGACCCCGAAGAATCTGAATTACTGGTGGAATTTTGGCTCGCTGGCCCTGTTTGTACTGATCGTGATGCTGGCGACGGGATTGTTTCTGGCGATGCACTACAAGCCGGACGCGAATCTGGCTTTCGATTCCGTCGAGCATATCATGCGGGATGTGAACTTCGGATGGTTGTTGCGGTATCTTCACGCCAACGGTGCGACCTTCTTTTTCGTCTGTGTGTACATTCACATACTGCGCGGAATGTATTACGGTTCGCACCGGTCGCCGCGGGAGATTCTGTGGTGGTTCGGGGTGATCATCTTCTTTGCGCTGATGGGGACGGCTTTCATGGGTTACGTGCTGCCCTGGGGGCAGATGTCCTACTGGGGTGCGGCGGTGATCACGAACCTGGTTTCGGCGATCCCGGTGGTGGGTGAGGAGCTGGTGGTCTGGATCTTGGGCGGGTTTTCGGTTGGAGACCCGACGCTGAACCGGTTTTTCGTGCTGCATTTTCTGTTTCCTTTCGTGGTGTTCGGCTTGGTGATTCTGCACATGTGGGCGCTGCACGCGGTCCATTCGAACAACCCGGACGGAATCGACGTCCACGAGGGTAAGGACACGCTGCCGTTTCATCCGTATTACACGATCAAGGATCTGTACGGTGTCGGGGTGTTCTTGATGGTGTATCTGGCATTCGTGTTTTTTGCGCCGAACTTCTTCCTGGAGCCGGATAATTACATCCCTGCGGATCCCATGAAGACTCCGGCGCACATCGTTCCTGAGTGGTATTTCCTGCCCTTCTACGCGATCCTGCGTTCGATTGATTTTCTCGGGTCGTTCAGCAAGCTGGCCGGGGTGGTGGCGATGGGTGGGGCGATTGCGATACTGTTCATCCTGCCTTGGCTTGACCGTTCGCCTGTGCGTTCTTTCCGTTACCGTCCGCTTTCGCGGCAACTGTTCTGGGTGTTTGTGCTGGATTGCTTCGTTCTCGGCTGGGTCGGCTACAACCCTGCCGATGCCACGCTGTTCGACGGGGCGTTGCCGCTGATCGTGATCGGTCGGACGGCGACGGCGGTCTACTTCAGCTATTTCGTGGGGTTGTGGTTGGTCACGGTGCTGAAGATCGAGAAACCCAAGCCGCTGCCCAAGAGCATTTGACAGGGGGACCACCATGGATCTCATGAAGGGGACGATCAAGGTTGCTGCACTGTTGGTCCTGCTGTTGCCGCAATGGGGGCAGGCCTCCGGCGGTGCGGCGTTGCCGGTGCAGGAGTGGGGTTTCAAGGGCATTTTCGGCAAGTTCGATGAGGCTGCCCTGAAGCGGGGTGCGAAGGTGGCGGTGGGTGTCTGCATGAATTGTCACTCGCTGAAGTATATCAAATTCGACCAGATGCGGGCCTTTGGTCTTCCCGAGGCGGAAATTGAGGCGATGGCGAAGGACTCCGGGCGGTCGCGGAAGGACCGGATGCTGTCGGTGATGGATGCGGTCTCGGCCAAGGAGACGTATGGGATCGAGCCTCCCGACCTCTCCCTGATGACCAAGGCGCGGAAAGGGTACGAGGACTATGCCTACGGGATCCTTACGGGCTATTTGACGGACCAGGAATCGGCCGACATCAAGAAGGCGATGGAGGACGGGAAGTTGTCCGAAACCGAGCGGATGGAGGTCGCGCACGTCCTTCATATGGATCCGCGCCATGAGGATAAGCTTAAGGAAGCGATCACGAAGCTTGAGGGTGGCGGCAACTTCAACAAGTATTTCCCCGGCCATTTTCTGGCGATGCCACAGCCCATGCAGGATGGGGCGGTCGAGTATGGGGATGGGACGAAGGCCTCTTTGGAGCAGTTGAGTCGGGATGTGGTGACGTTCCTGGCGTGGGCGGCGGAGCCGACGGCGGAGCAGAGGAAGGGCATGGGGATCGGTGTCATGATCTACCTGTTGGTGTTCACGGCGATGTTGTACGCGGTGAAGCGGCGGATCTGGGCGAAGGTTCACTGACGCCGGAGTTTTCCGGTCCCTGGGTTGCCGCTGTTGGGCGGTTGGGCGCGGTGTCGAGTGTGGGAAAAGGATGGGGGGGATTTTTGGCCTCCCCATCCTTTTTTTGTCTGGCTGCCGGGCTTCATGCGGGGCCGGTTTCGTGTGGCGGTGGCAATTTCCCGGATCCGGGGCTATGCTCCGGAGGGGGTGTCCGTTTCGTTCCGGTTCATTGGGCAGGAGGTTGAGGATGCTGCGGTCATTCGTTCGGTTGGCCACTTTCCTGGTGTTGTTCGGGCCCCTCATATTGGCATCGACCCCGGAGGGCCTTCGGGCGGAAGAGCCGGGGGGGGTGGATACCTCCCTGGAGCGGCTGAATGGCAGCTCTATGCGCTTGACGGATCTGCGGGGCAAGTTGGTGTTGGTCAATTTCTGGGCGACGTGGTGTCCGCCCTGCTTGAAGGAGATCCCGGACTTCGTCAGGCTGCAGACGGAGTTCGAGAAGCGGGATTTCGTCATCATAGGCGCCAACATCATGGAGAGGGCGGATGTGGATCGCCTGACCGCTTTTGCCAACCGCCTGGCGATCAATTATCCGATCGTGTTTGCCACGGAACCGGCGAGGATGATGGGTTTTGCCGGGAGCCTGGGGGGGGTTCGGGGTTTGCCGACCAGCATCCTGCTGGATCGTGAGGGGCGGGTGGTGGAGACGGTGATGGGAGGGATGGACCTGGAGCGGATGCGCAACCTGGTCAGGAAGCATCTCGGTGAGGAGGCGAAGGAGGGGTAGGGGGGATGGGCGAATTGATGGTGGTGTTGAGCAATGCCCCGGATGCGGCGACGGCGGAGTCGCTGGCGCGGCTCCTGGTGGAGGAGGGATTGGCGGCGTGCGTTCATGTATTGCCGGGTGGTCTCTCCTTCTACGAATGGGAAGGGAGTCTGCACCGGGAGGGGGAGTGGTCGATGGTGATCAAGACGCGTGCGGAGCTTTATGAGCGGCTGCAGGCGCGGTTGGCGGAGCGGCACCCTTACGAGGTCCCGGAGATCTTGGGGATTACGGTCGAGCGGGCGTTGCCGGCCTATCGCGACTGGCTGTTCGGGGTGACGGCGAAGGGGCGGATTGCTGGTTGAGGAGTGAACGATGGAAGTGGGATATGCGGCGGCGGTCGTGGCGGGGTTGTTGTCGTTCGTGTCGCCATGCGTCTTGCCGCTGGTTCCGGCCTATCTCAGTTTCATGACTGGGGTGTCGGTGGATGATTTGCGCGGGGCGAAGGGGGAGGGGGCGACGCTGGCGCGATCCGGGCTCGTCAGTCTGAGTTTCGTCGTGGGATTCTCGGTGGTGTTTGTCTCCCTGGGGGCCTCGGCGACGGTGCTGGGGCAGGTGTTGTTGCGTTACATGACGGAGCTGAGCCGGGTCGGTGGGGTTTTGATCGTCTTGTTCGGTCTGCACTACATGGGGTTGTTCCGGATCGGGGTTTTGAACCTCGAGGCGCGGTTCAATCTCGAACGGAAGCCTCCCGGATTGTTCGGCGCCTTTGTGATCGGGCTGGCGTTCGCGTTTGGCTGGACGCCGTGCATCGGGCCGATTCTGGCGGCCATTTTGACGATTGCGGGGGGACGGGAGAGCGTTTGGGAGGGCATCGGGTTGTTGGGGTGTTATTCGTTGGGACTGGGGATTCCTTTTTTGTTGGCCGGGGTAGGTTTGAATCGGTTTTTCCAGGTATCGGGGCGGTTGCGGCCCTATTTGCACAAGGTCGAGGTGGCGAGCGGGGTGTTGCTGGTGGCGGTTGGGGTGATGATCTTTCTGGGGGATTTCAGTCGCCTGAGCGTGTGGTTGATGGAGTGGTTTCCGGGGTTGGCGCGGTTGGGTTGACCGGGAGCCGCTCTCTCCTTGCCTATGCCCCCCCCGAATGGTTCTTTGGCTCAGCGCCGCCGTCTTTCCTTCAGCTTTGCCAACTCATCCTGGAATCGCCGTTCTCCCGGCAGCAGCCGGATGGCGTTCTTGTAGGCGGTCTCGATCTCCGTCGCGGGGTGTTTCAACCAGTTCCCGATCCTGCCCAGCTCTCTCCACGCCCAGGCCTGCCGGACGGTCTCGGTCTCCATCCGGATGACCCGTTCCAGCAGCTCCCTGGCCTCGCGCAACAATCGATTGTTGGTCTCCCGGTCGCGATTCTTGTGAAGGACATCCTGGGCCAGGGCGATTTTCGTTTGCGCAAATTCAAGAAGCGCCCTGGCATTGTGCAGGACGGCATCTCCGGCCCTCTCGAAATACCGATGGGCGATCGCTTGTTGTCCCAAGCGGCGCGAGAGGATTGCCGTGTCGCAGGCCTCGTCGCTCGAGAGGAACGAGGGAAGTTTGTCCAGGATTTCCTTTGCCTCTTCATTCATCCGTTCGTTCAAAAGAATCTCAATGAACACGTTGCTGACATGAGGGATGAATGGATCCGAGGCGCAGGAAAGGAACTCGTCGAAACATTTCCTGGCTTCGGTCATGTCATGTCTCATGCCCTGGAGTCGGATCAGCTCGGCGGTCAGGGACGGCGAACCAGATCGTTGCTTCCAGGCCTCCCTGATCCGGGCGAAGGCCCCCTCCTGGTCGCCGATGGCGCGCATGTAGGCCGCATCCCGCATCGCCGAGATGGCGACATATTCCGGGTGGGCGGGAAGGGTGACCCGGAAATAGGTCCTGCCGGAATCGAAATCGAAGGATGGTTCGGGGGAACCATTGTTGCGCATGGCCTTGAACAACTTCGGCAAACCGGTTCCCCGCCCCTCGGCCAGCTTGAGTTCCTTGAGGAACTCCCCGATCCTTCGGTTCCTGGCCGGAACCGGGGGCATGGGGCTGAGCTGTGCCAAATGTTTCTCTTCGATGCCGGGGACGGGGCCGGGATAACTGATCACCTCAATCCGATCGGAGTACAGATAGACCTTGATGGGGGGCTCCGGGGTGCCCTCGTATCCCCGATGGTAAACGGCGTTGACCAGGGCTTCTCGCAGCGCCTGGACGGGGTAGCTGACCCAACTTTTGACCAGAAATGAGTTCGTTCGTTTCTCCAGATGTTGACTCGAAATGTTTTCAAGATACTGGAGCGCGTTTCGTAACTGTTCGTGAATGCCGCCCCGGAACACTTTTTCCTCGATGACATTGCCGGCGCCATCGGCGGCGAATTGCACGATCTCGATTCTGGCGCCGGGAAACCAGGTTTCCGGGTCTGTCGAAAACATGAGAAGGCCGATGTTTTTGGGAACGTCATGCCCATTGACTTGCGCAGATATCTGCAACTTTCTGTAGAGTTCCCTCTGATTGTTCTCCTCAAGCAGGCCACTGTTGATGTCGTTCAAAAATTCCCTGACCTTCGATTCCCGCAGGTCCTCGATTCTGGCAGTCAGTGAGCGCCGGTCATCGAAAGGGACCCGGGCCGTCATTTGCAACAGTTGTGGGAGAACGCCATTCGCCTCGGCATCGACCGACTCGGATCCGATCCTGACGTAGTATTTTTTTCTTGTTTTCGGTCCATCGGGAGCCTTGTGGGGGCGCACGTCACTTCCCGGGACCCAGATGACCAGGATGTTTCTTGTATCGACCACTTCGGGGGAAAATACCGGTTGGTAGGGTGGGTCGATCTCGTTGCAGTGTCCCCTGAGCCACCTCTGAACCGCATCGAGACTCTCTGCCGTGATGCCCTTGACAGGTCTGACGGCGGCGCCATTTTCCTCCGCGACCCCGATCACGATATAGCCGCCGTTCAGGTTTTGGAGATCATTGGCAAAGGCACAGATGGACTTGATCACCTGGTGGGAGGTGGTCTTCTCGTCCCAGGAAGCCTTGAACTCGACGCGGGCGGATTCCACGCTGCGGTGGTTGAGAAGGTCTTCGATATTGATGGGTAATATCGTACTCATTCAGTATCCGGCAACTACTCCACCGTGACGCTCTTGGCCAGGTTTCGGGGCTGGTCCACGTCCGTCCCCTTCAAGACCGCAATGTGATAGGCCAACAACTGCAACGGAACCACCGTCAACATCGGCGCAGTGAACTCCTCACACTCCCCAACGGAGATGCAATCATCCACCAGTGGCCAATCAGCGACAACCTCGGTATTGGTCACCACCACCAATCTTCCTCCCCGCGCCCGCGCCTCCTCCAGATTACTCAAAACCTTGTCGAACAGGCGGTCCCGCGGCGCCACCACCACCACCGGCAACTCCTCGTCGATGAGCGCGATCGGACCATGCTTCATCTCTCCTGCCGCATACCCCTCCGCGTGGATGTAGGAGATCTCCTTCAACTTCAGGGCCCCCTCCAGGGCAATCGGAAACGAGGAGCCCCGTCCCAGGAAAAGAAACCCCCGGGCATGGAGAAACTTGGCCGCAATTTCCTGAATCTCCCGATCCCGCGCCAGGACCCGCTCGATCCGTCCCGGGAGCCTGACCAACTGTTCGACGTGTTCCTTCTCCACCGCCTCGGTGATCTCTCCCCGGGCCCGCCCCAAACCCAGCGCCAACACCGCCAATACCACCAGCTGTGTCGTGAAGGCCTTGGTCGAAGCCACGCCGATCTCCGGGCCTGCCTGGGTCAACAACACCACATCCGCCGCCCGCGCAATCGAGGACTCCGCGACGTTGACGATCGCCACCACCTTCTGCCCATGCCCCTTGGCGTAACGCAACGCCGCCAAGGTGTCCGCCGTCTCCCCGCTCTGAGAGATCACCACCGTGATCCCCCCCGGCGCCAACGGCGGTTCCCGGTAGCGGTACTCCGAGGCGATCTCCACGCTCGTCGGAATCCGCGCCAACTGCTCGATCCAATAACGCGCCACCAGACCCGCGTGCCAGGAAGTGCCGCAGGCAATGATCGAAACGGCGCTGACCTCACCCAGGGAAATCACCGAGGTCAACGCCTCCAGCGCCACCACCCGTTCCATCGGGCGAATCAACTGCTTCAGGGTCTCGCCTATCGCCGTCGGCTGCTCGAAGATCTCCTTCTGCATGTAGTGGCGGTAAGGCCATTTGTCGGTGAGATCGGCGCTGACTTGCGAATATTTCACCTCCCGGACCACGGGGCTGCCCTGAAAATCGGTCAGCCTCACCCCATCCCGGGTCAGGATGGCAAAATCATTGTCGTTGAGATAAACCATCCGCCGTGTGTAGGGCACCAGCGGTGTCGCATCGGAGGCGATGAAATTCTCCCCCTCCCCCAGGCCGATGAGAAGCGGACTGCCTCGCCGGGCGGCGTACAGAACCTCGTCATGCCCCCGCAACAGGATCCCGAGGGCAAAGGCCCCTTCGAGGCGCTGGAGTACCCGCCGGACCGCAACCTCCGGGTCGCCCTCCCGTCGCAGCTCCCGCTCGATCAGGTGGGGAATCACCTCGGTATCGGTCTCCGAGGTAAACTCGACCCCCTCCGACAGCAGCTCCGCCTTCAGCTCCGGGTGATTTTCGATGATGCCATTGTGAACCACCGCCACATTCGCCGAGCAGTGCGGGTGTGCATTGCGCTCGGTGGGCGCCCCATGGGTTGCCCAGCGGGTGTGACCGATCCCCACGAAACCGATCCGGGGTTCGACCGTCAGGGCCCGCTCCAGATTGACGAGCTTCCCCAACGCCCGAACCACCACCAGCTCATCCCGCCACGCCAGGGCGATACCCGCCGAGTCGTATCCCCGGTACTCCAGACGCTTGAGCCCCTCCATCAGGACAGGGGTGGCATTCCGCTCGCCGATGACACCAATGATACCGCACACGGCAGACACCTCCCGTCCTCCGGAGAGCATCCCGCAGCAGGCCCCTCTGCGGTAACAGGCCCCCCGAGCGTCGGCAATTCGGATTGACCGACATCAAACGAAAAGACGACGTCAAGAGTAGTTGGGGGAGCCTGAGGGGGAGGCTCCGCCTGCCCCCTCAGTAGGGGGTCGGGGGCGAAGCCCCTGAAACGACACGGATCGACCAGCATCACAGCCAGCGCAACAGACATTCCCTCAGCGAGGGTTCGGGGGCGAAGCCCCTGAAATACCAATCAGCGCGAAAGTAACCGACCTATCGAACGCGACCCGTCCCCGATCCCCTACTTGGACCTCTTCGGACGCCGGGCGGTCCAGTTGGGAATGTTCCTCTGCGGCGCCCGGGCCACGGCCAGGGCATCGGCGGGGATATCCTCGGTCACCGTCGTTCCGGCACCCACCACCGCCCGATCACCCACCGTGATCGGCGCCACAAAATGAGTATCGGAGCCTACGAAGACACCATCCCCGAGGACAGTCTTGTGCTTCAGGATCCCATCGTAGTTGCAGGTGATCGTCCCCGCGCCGATGTTGACCCCGGCCCCCACCTCGGCATCGCCGATATAGGAAAGATGGTTGACCTTGGAACCGACCCCGATCCGGGCCTTCTTGGTTTCGCAAAAATTGCCGATCCGGGCCTTGGACGCCAGCTCTGTACCCGGTCGCAATCGCGAATAGGGACCCACCACGCAATCGGCGGCGATCTCCGCCCCCTCCAGGTGGCAGAAGGAGAGTACCCGAACCCGCTCCGCAAGCCGGCTCCGGACCACCTGACAGAAGGGACCGATCTCGCAATCCCGCCCGACCACCACCCCGGGCCCCAGGATGACATGTGGAAAAATTACCGTATCGGCACCGAGTTCGACATCCGCCGCCACCCAACAGGAACTCGGGTCGACGAAGGTTACCCCCCGATCCATCCACTCCCCCACCAGCCGATCCCGGAGCAACCCCTCCAACTGCGCCAAGTGGCGACGGTTGTTCACCCCAACCAAGGATGCCGCCTCGGGATGGTGAAAGGCCCCGGCCCCCACCCCGTCCGCCACCGCCAACGCGACGACATCGGGCAGGTAATACTCCCCCTGGGCGTTGGCGTTGCCCACCCGTGCGATCCACCCCGGCAATCGATCCGCCGCCAGGCAATAGGTACCCGTACTTACTTCGACCAGGTCCCGCTCTGCCGGGGTAGCATCCTTCTCCTCGACTACCCGCTCCAGCCGCCCTCCAGCCCTGCGGACCACCCGACCGTAACCCGCTGCCGTCGCTGGTGTTGTCGATAGCAGGGTCACCGCCCATCCCTCGTCCCGGTGCGCCGCAACAAACGCCTCGAGAATCGGAGTCCGAATCAGCGGATGATCGCCGTTGAGGATGAGGACATCTCCGTGGAATCCGGAGAGCGCCGGCAGGGCACATCCCACCGCATGTGCCGTCCCCAGGCGCTCCTCCTGGGTCACCCAGGTGATCCCGGCGTTGGGAAGAACCTTCCCGATCGCCTCCTGGATCGCCCCGGCGCCAAAACCCACCACCACGACCAACCGCTCTGGTCGAAGCCCCATCGCCGCCCGCACCACATGCGCCAACAAGGGAATGCCGGCCAGGGCATGCAATACCTTCGGCTGCTGCGAAAGCATCCGGGTCCCCTGACCGGCCGCGAGGATGACAACCGCCAGACCGCTCATGCGCTAACGACCACAACCGCCCAAGGTCACTCCCCGACCGCCGCCACACAGGCCGCAGCGAATTCCACCGCCGCTTTCTGCCGGTCATACGCCGGGTCGGCCTCGGGAATCTGCGCGAGCCGCCCGTTCTCCTCCGAGAGCGAGGCCTTGGCTGCCTCTGCCTTGAGCTCTTCCACCGGGATCGCCCGATCCACCAGGAGCGTCACCCGATCCGGCAACGCCTCGGCATAGCCACGGGAGACCACATAGCGACGCGTCCCGGCGGCGTCCCTGACCTCCAGCCGACCGGCCCGCACCGTGCTGACCAAAGGCATGTGCCCCGGCAACACCCCGAAATCGCCATCGACCCCGGGGATGATCACCATCTCCGGCTCGACCGCCAGCACCCGCCGCTCCGGGGTGACCAACTCCATCTTCAAGGACTTCCCCATGGCGACCGGCCTCGTCAGCTCTGACTCAGACGACGGGCATTCTCCAGCACATCGTCAATGGTGCCCACCATGTAGAAAGCCGCCTCCGGCACCTTGTCGTGCCTGCCCTCCACCACCTCCTTGAAACCGCGGACGGTCTCGGCAAGGGGCACCAAAACCCCCTTGTGGCCGGTGAAGACCTCGGCGACATGGAAGGGCTGGGAGAGAAACCGCTGGATCTTCCGCGCCCGGGAGACCACCAGTTTGTCATCCTCCGACAGTTCGTCCATCCCGAGGATCGCGATGATGTCCTGGAGCGACTTGTAAGTCTGCAGGACCCGCTGCACCTCGCGGGCGACATCGTAATGCTCCTGACCCACCACCTGCGGATCAAGGATGCGGGAAGTGGAGTCCAGGGGATCCACCGCCGGATAGATCCCCATCTCGGCGATGTGGCGGGAAAGCACCGTGGTCGCATCCAGATGCGAGAAGGCGGTCGCCGGCGCCGGATCGGTCAGGTCGTCGGCCGGGACATAGATGGCCTGCACCGAGGTGATCGAGCCCGTTTTGGTCGAGGTGATCCGCTCCTGCAACTCGCCCATGTCGGTCGCCAGGGTCGGCTGATAACCCACCGCCGAGGGAATCCGTCCCAGGAGAGCCGACACCTCCGACCCCGCCTGGGTGAAACGGAAAATGTTATCGATGAAAAGGAGAACGTCCTGCCCCTGGACATCGCGGAAGTACTCCGCCACCGTCAGGCCCGTCAGTCCGACCCGGGCCCGCGCCCCCGGCGGCTCGTTCATCTGGCCATAGATCAGCGCCGCCTTCGATTTCCGCCAATCCTTGGGATCGATGACTTTGGAGGTGATCATCTCGTGGTAGAGGTCATTGCCCTCGCGGGTCCGCTCCCCCACCCCGGCGAAAACGGAGAAACCGCCATGCCCCTGGGCGACGTTGTTGATCAGCTCCATGATCAGCACCGTCTTGCCCACCCCGGCGCCGCCGAAGAGGCCGACCTTGCCGCCCTTTGCGTAGGGGGCGAGGAGGTCGACGACCTTGATCCCCGTCTCCAGAACCTCCGATTCCGTCGACTGCTCGGAGAAGGACGGCGCGGAGCGGTGGATCGGCAGGAAGGCATCGGTGTCGACCGCACCCAGGTTGTCCTGGGGGTCGCCCACCACGTTGAGGATGCGACCCAGGGTACCGTTGCCGACGGGAACCATGATGGGCTTGCCCGTGTCCGTCACCACATCCCCGCGGACCAGGCCATCCGTCCCCTGCATCGAGATGGTCCGCACCGTACTCTCGCCCAGATGCTGGGCCACTTCCAGAACCAGGCGCCCGTCCTTGCCGCGATCCATGTGCAAGGCGTTGAGAATGGCCGGCAGCTCGCCGTCGAACCGAACATCGACCACAGGACCGACCACCTGGACCACCCGTCCCTCATTCCCACTCATTGGCAAGACTCCATCCCGATTGACACCCTGGTTCCGGACTCAATCCACGACCCGCAATCCACGACCCGCAATCCACGACCCGCAATCCACGACCCGAGGATGCGGATCTCATCCCTTGAGCGACTCGGCGCCGCTGATAATCTCCATCAACTCCGTGGTGATGGCCGCCTGACGGGTCCGATTGAAGGTGATCGTCAGCTTGCGGACCATTTCGTCGGCATTGCGCACGGCATTGTCCATGGCGGTCATCCGCGCCCCGTGTTCGGAGGCGTCCGACTCCACCATCGCCTGGAAGATCTGCACGGCCACATTTTTCGGCAGCAGCGCCGCCAGCACCTCCTCGCCGGAGGGCTCGTATTCTCCCCCCATCCCGGAGGCCGGAGCCGTATCGTCGGCGGTCTCGGGGATCGGCAGCGGCATCAGCTGCCGCCACGTCAGGGTGTGTTGCATGGCCGACTGAAAGGTGTTGTAAACGGCGAGGCAGAGATCGAACTCGTCCCGATGAAAGGCATCCAACAAGCCGCCGGCCACCCGCTCCTCGGCCACCTGGAAGGTCAATCCCCGGGAGAGACCGATATGCACCGCTCGGACATTCTTGGAGAACTGCCGCTTCAGGACATCGTGCGCCTTGCGTCCGACGAAGGTCAGGGTGACCGTCTGTCCGGCCTCGGTCAACTCCGCGATCTTGGTCCGCACCGCCCGGATGACGCCGCTGTTGAAACTCCCGCACAGCCCCCGGTCGGCGGTGAACACCACCAACTCCACCCGCTTGACCGGCCCGCCCCTTCCCGCCATCAGCGGTGGGGCCCCGGCCATCGCGCCACCGACCGTCAGGGCTCCCATCATGCGCCCCATGGCCTGGCTGTAGGGCCGTGCCGCGAAGGCCCGCTCCTGCGCCCGCCGGAGCTTGGCGGCGGAAACCATCTTCATGGCCTTGGTGATCTGCTTGGTGTTCTTGACCGAGCGGATCCGACTCGACAGAGCTTTCAGGTTCGCCATCGACGGAAAAACCTCCCCAACCCGGTTCCCACGCTACGACGCTTCGGTCGCTCTCAGCTGCTTGTCCAGGTACTCCTTCAGGGCCGCCGCCAACCGGCTCTCGGTCTCGCCGCTCAGCTTCTCCTCCTTGCGGATGGTCTCGAGGATATCAGCGTGGTGACTTGCCATATGTTCGCGGATTCCCCGTTCCAGGGTGGTGATCCGTGATACCGGGAAGGCATCCAGCAAGCCGCGAGCGCCGGCGAAGAGCACCACCGCCTGCTCCTCCATCGAGAGGGGTTGATACTGCCCCTGCTTCAAAAGCTCCATGAGCCGCTCGCCACGGTGGATGAGCTTTTGCGTCGACGGATCGAGGTCGGAACCGAACTGGGCGAAGGCCGCCATTTCCCGGTATTGGGCCAGATCCAGACGCAGGCTCCCGGCGACCTGCTTGGTCGCCTTCACCTGCGCCGAACCCCCCACCCGCGAGACCGACAGACCCACCGAAATGGCCGGTCGCATACCGCCGTAGAAAAGCTCCGACTCCAGGAAGATCTGGCCGTCGGTGATGGAGATGACGTTGGTGGGGATGTAGGCCGAGACGTCGCCGCCCTTGGTCTCGATGACGGGCAGGGCCGTCAGGGAGCCGCCGCCATGCTCGTCGGAGAGCTTGGCCGCCCGCTCCAGGAGACGCGAATGGAGATAGAAGACATCGCCGGGATAGGCCTCGCGACCGGGGGGACGGCGAAGGATCAGCGACATCTGCCGATAGGCCACCGCCTGCTTGGAGAGATCATCGTAGACGATCAGGGCGTGCATGCCGTTGTCGCGGAAGTATTCCCCCATGGTACAACCGCTGTAGGGGGCCAGGAACTGCATCGGCGCCGGATCGGAGGCGGTGGCGGCCACCACGGTGGTGTAGGCCATCGCGCCGTGGTCTTCGAGGACTTTCACCACCTGGGCCACCGTCGACCGCTTCTGACCGATGGCGACGTAGACGCAGTAGACGGGCTTTGCCGTCTCCATGGTCCGCTTCTGGTTGAGGATGGTATCGACGGCGACGGCCGTCTTCCCCGTCTGCCGGTCGCCGATGATCAGCTCGCGCTGACCGCGACCGATGGGGACCAGGGCATCCAGGGCCTTGAGACCGGTGTAGAGCGGCTCATGCACCGACTTCCGGGCGATGATCCCGGGGGCCTGGATCTCGACATTGCGCCGACCGCCGTCGGCGTTGACCGGACCCTTGCCGTCGATCGGCACCCCCAGGGCATCCACCACTCGACCGAGGAGACCCTTGCCCACCGGCACGTCGACGATCCGCCCGGTCCGCTTGACGTTCGACCCCTCCTTGATGCCGACCACGTCGCCGAAGATGACCACGCCGACGTTGTCCTCCTCCAGGTTCAGGGCCATCCCCTGGGTGCCGTCGTCGAAGGCCACCAGTTCCCCCGCCATGACCTTGTCCAGGCCGTGGATGCGGGCGACACCATCGCCGACGGTGATGACGCGACCCACTTCCGAGATCTCGGCGCCCTGGCCGTAGTTGGCGATCTGGTTCTTGATGATTCCGCTGATTTCGGCGACGCTGATCTGCATGGGGCTCTACTCTCTCATGAAGGCTTTGAGGCGATTGAGGCGGCTGCGAATGGAGTAGTCCATCATCATGCTGCCGATCCGGATGACGAGGCCTCCCAGGAGTTCCGGCGCCACGACGACCTCCAGGAGGACCTCCTTGCGGGTAAGCTCGGCCAGAGTGGACTGGAGCTTGGCGCTATGGGCCTGGGTCAGGGGCTTGGCGGTGGTCACGAAGGCGGTGACCCGGCCATGGCGGACCTCCACGTCCCGGTTGAAGGCGGCGATGATGCCTTCGATCAGGACCATGCGCCGGCGAGCGACCAGCAGGTTGAGAAAATTGGCGGTGACCCGGGCCGGCTTCGCGTGGGCGATGAAGGGGACCAGGGCGGCCAACCGCTCGCCCTCGGCCACGGCGGGGTCGGTCAGCAGCTCGAGAAGATGGGGCGTGGCCGCGACGACTTCCTGAAAACGCTTGAGGTCCTCCCCCACGGCGTCCAGGTTTCCCGCTTCCACGGCCAGTTCCGCCAGTGCCTTGGCGTATCGTTTGGCCAGGGTGCTGTCTTGCACGGCGTGTCGGTCCTCCGCTTGGGAATGGACATCCTCGGGCAACGAGCCCGCTCCGAGGGGAAGACAAGTAACATACTTCTCCCCCGCAGTTCAACGATCCTCGAACCGATCCGCCTCCGGTTTCTCCCCCCTTGCCGGGGGAGGCTTCAAACAGGCCCGTTCCCTGTGCTACCCTGCGGGCGGAGGTGGCGAATGCCTGCGGCGAGGTTACTCCGATCGGGAGGCTGACGAAGGCGGATGGGTGATGACAACGGATCCAACCCCTGGGTGCGCCGTCGCCGGTTCCCGCTCGTGGCAGCGCTCTTCTTCGCGATCCTGATCGCCGGTCCCTTTCCCTTTTCCCCGGGTATTGCCGACACCTCCCGGGGAACCGCATTCGAAGGCGAGGGGAGGCATGCAGGGCAGGTGGCCTGGCAGGGTGAGGTGGTCGCGGTCCTCGACGGCGATTCCCTCAAAGTGCGGCACGGCAGCGAGACGATCGAGATCCGGGTCTACGGGATCGACGCCCCCGAGAAAGGACAGCCCTGGGGGGACAAGGCCCGGAGCCTGGCGCAAAGCCTGGCCGCGGGACGGAGGGTCACCGTCCACCCCCGGGTCACGGACACCTATGGCCGCCTGGTGGCCGGGGTCACCCTGACCGACGGCTCCGACTGGGCCGGGACGATGCTCTCCCGGGGCCTCGCCTGGCAGCACCTGCGCTACTCCCGCGAGCGCGAATTGGGACTCCTCGAGGTCGAGGCAAGATCGCAGCGCCTCGGTCTGTGGTCGGACCCCCTGCCGACCCCGCCCTGGGTCTGGAAACACCGGCGTCACGATTGATTGACCTCGTGGCGTTCTCTGCGGTATCCGGGAGGTGCCCGGTACCCGAGGCCCGGCCAGCGCAGGGGAACTCATGTGGTGGATTTTCGCCACTTCGAAGCAGGGACCGACGACCCAACGAAGGTTACATCCCGGGAGCGATCAGCCTGACGGAAGGAAAACAGGCCTGGTAACGCCGGAGATCGCGCGTCAGGAGCGGCAGGCCCAGAACGGCGGCATGCGCTCCGATGAAAAAATCGGGCAGAACACCGTTGCGAACACCACCGGTGGCGCGGTAGCGACGAAACGCCTTGCCTGCCAGAAACAGCGCCGCACGCGGCATGGCCTCCAGGGTGATCCTGGCCTCCTCCAGGCGCTGATCAAGAGATTCGATCCGGTCGAAACGCACCGACAGTTCGGCATAGACCACGTCGTTGATGATGAGCGGCCCCCTGAGGGAGGCTATGTCCAGTTGCCGGATGGACCAATCGGCCCAAAGGGGATCGGCGGTGACGAGGTCCAGCAGGACGTTGGTGTCAACCAACGTCACGGTCACTCCTCGCCCCGCGTCAAGGCCATGATCTCGTCGGTGCCGAGTCCCGGACCCGCGCAACCGCGCAGGGATTCAAAGCGGTTTCGAGGGCGGTCGCCGTCACTCTTGACCAGGACGACGCGCCCGTCCGACGCCAGTTCGAAGGCAACCCGGCTGCCCGGCCCGATTCCCAGGCGATCTCGCATGGCCTTGGGAATGGTGACCTGACCCTTGCTGGTGACCGTGGTGAACATGTTCGTCTCCGTAATACCAGTCGTGAGCGATGTATTACATGCTAACACGCCCGAGAGAACGGTCGCCAGAATCATCCGGGCGACAGGAGACCGGATTCCCTTCGGACTGCCAGAGGATCAGAAAGCCGATCCCGGGAGACGATGGGCTCTCCAGTGACATCCCCTGTCTCCTGCGACGATAATGGTTGCGGGGGGCGCCTCCCGGAACCGGTCGGGCCGGGGGGCTTGCGCCCGTCGCGGAATGCTCCCACAGGGGAACTTCAGCCCGGAGGGTCGATGGGCCATTACTTCATGGAGGTCGATCTCGGCGGACGGCCGGTCCTGGTCGTCGGCGGCGGTCGGGTGGCACGGCGCAAACTGGCCGGCCTCCTCGATTGCGGCGCGGAGATCACCCTGGTCGCTCCCCGGCTCGACCCCCAGGTCGCGGCCCGGGTCGCCGCCGGTGAGGTGCGTCACCTGCCCCTCCCTTTCCACCCCCGTCTCCTGGAGACCGATCCGCTGCCCCAGCTCGTTTTCGCCGCCACCGACCAGGCGGAGCGCAATCGGGAGATCGCCGCCCTCTGCCGGGAGCGTCGCCTCTGGTGCAACTCCGCCGACTCCCCGGAGACGAGTACCTTCCTCGTCCCCGCCCTCGTCCGCCGCGGCGCCCTCACCATCGCCGTCGGTACCACCGGCCAGAGCCCGGCCCTCGCCCGCCTTGTCAAGGAGCGCCTCGACCAGTGGCTGGAACCGGGCTGGGAGGGCCTCGTTGCCCTCTTCGGCGCCCGGCGGCAGGAGGTCCGGAATACCCTGGTCGATCCCGAAGTGCGCCACCGCTTCTGGCGACTCGCTGCCCTGGAGGCCTGCCGCGACGGTCACCACCGGGAACCCGGGGATCCCTCCTGGTTCACCGACCTCCTCCGTCGCCTTGCCACGGAACACCGTGAACCCGCAACCTCCCCATCCAGAACCCCGGAAGAGACGGAGTGAACCGCAATGATGCCCAATCCCGCCCATGCCCCCGTTACCTTCAGCCCTGAAGGTTCCGCCTTCCCCGCCCCGATCACCGGTGCGCCCCCTCCGCTCCCCGAGGCCGCCCTCCGCCCGGTGCCCTTCACCTTCACCGGCAGCGCCGGCGAGTACTTCCGCATCTGGATCGTCAACGTCTGCCTGACCATCCTCACCCTGGGGATCTATTCGGCCTGGGCCAAGGTGCGACGGCAACGCTACCTCTATCGCTCCACCCTCCTCGCCGGCTCCCCTTTCGACTACCACGCCGACCCCAGGCGCATCCTCAAGGGGCGGCTCTTCGTCTTCTTGTTCCTCGTCATTGCCGCCGCCTTCAACGCCGCCGTCCCCGAACTGCAATTCATCACCCAGATCCTTTTTTTCGCCATCATCCCGTGGCTCATCGTCCGCTCCCAGATCTTCAATCTGGCCAACTCCAGCTATCACAACCTCCGCTTCCATTTTCATCCGGACTATCGCGGCAGCTATCGGGTCTATCTTGTCGAGGGGATCCTCTCCATGGTCACCGGTGGTCTCCTGACCCCCCTGTTCGTCTGCCGCTCCAAGCAATTTTTCTTTCGCAACTGCCATTTTGGTCGCACCCCGGCCCGTTTTACCGGCTCCTGCAAGCGATTTTTCCGCATTCTTCTCGTCAATCCGCTTCTTCTCGCTCTCCTCGGTTTCCTGTTCGTATACCTCAGCAGTCAGCTCCTCGCCCTCCTCGGGACCGACCCGACTCAGGGCGAGGTCGGTCCCGATACCGGCGGCGGTTTCGGCTTCCCGCCATTCCTTCCCCTTTTCGGTGGTTCCGGTTGGGTCTTCTCCTTCCTCGTCGTGTGGAGCACCCTGGCCTTCGGGATGGTCGAGGCATGGGTGATCAACCACATCTGGAGCCATGTCGAACTGGGCCGACACCGTTTCCGCTCCACCCTGAACCCCTTCGGCATGGCCTGGATACGCCTGACCAACACCGTCGCCACCCTCGTCACCCTCGGACTGCTCACCCCCTGGGCCAGGATCCGCCTCATCCGCTATCGCCTCGCCGCCCTTGTCCTGCTGGTCCCTCCGGGCGAGGAGGCGTTTCTGGCGGCGGTCGGTCGCGAAGACCCCAGTGCCCTCAGCGAGGAGCTGGGGAGCTTCATGGATGCGGACTTCGGCCTCTGATGGCGACCCCGGCCCTCTACTTCGACGGTCACCGCTCCCACCCCCACCCGGTGGTGATCCACTTCGACGACATCGGCAATCTCAGCATCAAGGGCGGACGGGAACTCTCTCTCCACTTTCCCTTTGCCGGCATCACCGTTGCCCCCAGGTTGGGGAACACCCCCAGGGCCCTGCATCTGCCCGACGGCGGCCTCCTGGAGGTGGCCGACAACGACCTTATCGACGACCTCTTCCGCCGCCTCGGTGGCCATCGCAATCTCGTTCACCGACTGGAGAGCCGCCGTCTCAATGTCCTCCTCGCTTTCGTGGTCACCGCCATCGGGACTGCTCTCTTCGCCCTCCAGGGGATTCCCTTGATCGCCCGGGCGGTCGCCTTTTCACTGCCGTTGCAGGGGCTTGCCTCCCTGCAGGAGGAGGGGCTGGACCTGCTCGATCGCCTGGGGTTCGTTGCCCCGACCCGACTCCCCCCGGCAAGGCAGGAGGAGGTACGGGAGATCTTTGCCCGTGTGGCCGCCAACATCGAGGAGGGTGGTCACTCCCTGCGCCTGGAACTCAGGGAGGGCAAGCGCCTCGGGACCAATGCCGTTGCCCTTCCCCCCCGGACCATCGTCGTCACCGACCAGCTGGTCGAGCTGGTGAAAGATGATCGGGAGCTCCTCGCCATCTTCGCCCACGAGGCGGGGCACCACCATCAGCGCCACCACTTGCGCCACCTCCTGGAGGGTTCCTTCATGACCGCCCTCGTCGTGTTTGTGAGCGGCGATCTCTCCGCCGTCAACTCCCTCCTTGCGACTGTGCCGACCTGGGTTCTCCAGCTCAAGTACAGCCGCGATTTCGAGACCGAGGCGGATCGTTTCGCGACTGATTTCCTCCTCGCCGCTGGGGAAAAACCCGATCATCTGGCAACGATCCTCCTGCGCCTGGAGGCCGCCGGGGACGAGGAGGCGAAAACGAAGCCGGAGGAGGGCGGGGAGTCCGCTTCCCCGATCACAAGCTATCTTTCCACCCACCCGGAAACGGCAGCGCGGGCGGCGGCGATCCTGGAGGCATCCCGCGCTGCGGCGGCGACACCGTGAGGCGCCCCCGTCTCCGGGGGAGGCACTCCCCCCGCGCCGCCCGCGATCCCGTCGAGACCGCCGTCGGCCAGATACCGGTGGAACTCGGCATCGAACGCCTTCTCCCGGGGGGGCTGGGACTGGGTCACCATGCCGGGGTCACCTTCCTCGTTCCCTTTACCGCCCCGGGTGACCGGATCGAGATGGTGGTGCAACGGGTCGGGAAAGGGGTGGGACGGGGGACGATGCTCTCCCTTCTGGAGCCGGGACCGGGCCGGATCCCTCCCCCCTGTCGCCACTTCGGGCGCTGCGGGGGGTGTCAACTGCTGCATCTTGACCCGGCGACGCAGGCGGGGGCCAAGGAGGGTTTCGTCACCGATTCCCTGCGTCGGATCGGACGCCTGTCGCCGCCCTCGCCTCCCGATCCGATCGTGACCCCGGAGCCGAGACTGGGTTATCGACGGCGGGCGGGGATCAAGATCCGTTGGGTCGGCGACCGGCCCTTGGTCGGCTTCTTTGCCGCCAACAGCCATCGGGTGATCGACCTCGAGGAGTGTCCGGTCCTCCATCCCCGCCTGAGTCGACTCCTGGGACCGATGCGGGAGCTGGTTCAGGGACTTGATGCCCGTCGCGGCGTGCCGCAGTGCGATCTCCTTGCGGGAGAGGCCGCGACCGGCATGGTCTGGCATTTTCTCCTCACCCCCGACGACCAGGATCGCCGGCGCCTGTTGTGCTTTGCCGAGGCCCAGGGGGTGGATCAGCTCTGGATCCAGGTGGGACGCCGGAGCGGCCTGCAACCCCTCCGTGCCGCCGCCGGACTCCACTACATGGTGGCGGACCTGGCACTCGCTTACGGACCCGGGGAATTCACCCAGGCCCACTTTGAGGGGAACCGTCTCCTCGTCGCCGAGGCGATGGCGATGATGCAGGGGGCCTGCGGCCCGATCGGCGACCTCTTCTCGGGGATCGGCAATTTTACCCTCCCCCTGGCCGGGGCCTTTCCCCGGGTCATCGGCCTGGAGAGCCATCCCGGGGCGGTGGCTCGGGCCGGGGCGAACGCCCGCGCCCACGGGCTCGACCCCACCTTTCGCCAGGGGGACCTCGCCGCCCCCGAGGTGGTGGCGGGGATGCTCGAAGAGATCGGCGAGGGGGCGATCCTCATGGATCCACCGCGGGAAGGGGCGGTCGTCGTCGCCCGCGGCCTGGCCGCTTCACGGGTCCGACGGGTCATTTCGGTCGCGTGCGACCCCGCCACCTTCGCCCGCGATGCGGCGATCCTGGTTCACGGGGGGTTCCACCTGGAGCGGCTCCGCCTCTTCGACCTCTTCCCCGGGACCCACCATGTGGAACTCGCGGCCCTGTTCCGGAGGCGGTGACCTCGATCGGAGTTCATGGCGGGTCGTCATTCCCGCCCGGTCGTCTCCTCCCGACGCACTCCCAGGGTCTTCATCCGCCGCCACAGGGTGCTGCGGCTGACACCGAGCCGGTCGGCGGCCACCCCGACCTGCCAACGGGATTCCTCCAGGGCCTGCAGGATGCTCTCCCGATCGGGCCACTCCCCAACCGCCAGGCCACCCTTCAGGGGGCGTCCGCGCTGCCCGCTCGCGGGCGGTCTCGCCTCCAGCGGGGAGGCGGTGCGGGCCCGCAGTTCCGGGGGCAGATTGGACCACACCAGGATGGGCTGCCGCGCCACCACCACGGCATGCTCCAGGACATGTTCCAACTCCCGCACGTTGCCTGGCCAGTGGTGTTCCATGAAGACCTCCAGAACCTCCTCGCTCACCCCCTTGACCGAGCGCTTCAGCCGCGCATTGAATCTGGCCAGAAAGTGGTCGATGAGCAGCGGCAGATCGGCCTTGCGCTCCCGCAGCGGCGGGATCCGGACCTCCACCACCTTGAGCCGATAGTAGAGATCCTCGCGAAACAGCCCCTCCCGAACCCTCTCCAGCAGGTTGCGATGGGTCGCGGCGACGACCCGCACATCCACCCGGATCGGGCGATTGTCCCCCAGGGCCTCGAAACTCTGCTCCTGCAACACCCGCAACAGCCTGACCTGCATCTCCATGGAGAGATCGCCGATCTCGTCCAGAAAGATGGTGCCGCCGTCGGCCAGCTTGAACCGGCCCGCCTTGTCGCGCACGGCGTTGGTGAAGGCGCCCTTCGCATGACCGAACAGCTCGCTTTCGAGCAGTCCCGGGGGCAGCGCCGCGCAGTTGACCGCCACGAAGGGACGCTCCCGCCGCGGACTCGCCTCGTGCAGCGCCCGGACCACCAGTTCCTTGCCCGTACCGGTTTCGCCGGTGATGAGGGCGGTGGAATCCACCTCCGCCAGCAGTTCGATCAGCTCGTAGACCTCGCGCATCGGCCGACTGGCGCCCACCAGTCCGTGCCAACCCTGTCGCGACCGGAGCCCCGGTTCCAGCCGGGTCAGTTGACTCTCGTCCCGCACCACCAGGATCGTCCCGGTGGCATTCGGTTTCGGATCGTGGAACGGCGACGCCGAGCAGCTCAGGATCCGCTCCCGACCATTGTCGTTCAGGGCGACCATGCAAAAGGCGCGTTTGCCCTCCGGCTGCTCCTGCACCTGCTGCAGCAGGGATTTCACCGAGTTGAAGAGCCAGCCGGCCCGTTCACCCAGCAATTGCCCGACGACCGGAACCCCCGGTCCCAGGAGGCGCTCGGCGGCGGCGTTGACCTGGATGATGGAAAACCTTTCATCCATGGCGATGATGGCATCATCCACCCCCCGGAAGACGGCCTCCAGGCGATTGCCCAACATCTCCCGCTCCTCCTGGAAATGCTTGTGCTCCAGGGCCCGACCGACCACATGGATAAGCTCCGTCGGCATGATCGGCTTGATCAGATAGTCGAACGCCCCCTGCCGCAGAGCCTCGCGCACGGAATCCAATTCGGGATAGCCGGTCACGAAGATGACGTAGGTGCGCGGATGATTTTTCTGAACCTCGGCCAGGACCTGCAACCCGGAACCGTCGGGGAGGCAAAGATCGGCGATCACCAGGTCGAAGCCCTGCCGCCGCAAAGCCCCCAGCGCCTCCTGGAGAGTGCCGGCAGGGGTGGTCTCCTGCCCGGATCGACCCATGACGACGGCAACCATGTCCCGGATCAATTCATCGTCGTCGACGACAAGCACCATGGCGGTTCCCGGTCCAAGAGTGTTTCAAATTCTTTTGCCACATACGGTTTCATGCTACCTCAGGTTTCCCATACCGACCAGAAAAAAGCGGCAATTCCTGCCGGAGAGAGCGGGATCCGGCCCGACAGTTTCCTGTAACTTGTTTTATTCTTTGGATAAATTTTTCATTCCTCGCAAAAGGGAATGATTTGCCGGCAAACGGCACGGGGATTGCGCCAGGATTGTCATTCCGAGGGATCGGGACAGGGCAATCGAACTCCGGGGCGGGTCTCTCCGCACGGGGAAAATCGGGAGTCGGGAAAAGGAGGTCGGGGTATGGCCGGGATACTGGTGCTCGATGACGACGAGGACTTTCGCTGTCTGCTGCAGAAGAGTCTGCAAAAGGTCGGTCACAGGGTGATCTGTGCGGCCGACGGCTGGCAGGGACTCGAAGAGCTGGCGTCGTTCCGTACCGACCTGATCATCACCGACATATTCATGCCCGGAAAGGATGGCTTCGAATTCATGTTGGATCTGTTGCGACAGCCCCCGATCGGGGTCGACATCGACCGGATCGGGATCATCGCGATGACGGGCGGCGGCAACATGGTCATCAACAACTCCATGGTCATGCGGATCGCCCACAGGCTGGGTGCCGTCGAGGTGATCATGAAGCCGTTCGACATGAACGAGTTGTACGAAAAAGTCGATGCCATCCTGGGGAGGAAAAGCATCCCGGAGGAGTGTGAGGAGACGGAGGCGAAGATCGTCATCGACCGTGATGGTTTGGCCTGGGGCGGATGCAGTCGCCACGCGCCGCCGATGTTCCTGGGCAATTTCCGCGCCGGCAGGAGGGGATGATTCGTTACCGTCGATCGCAGAGGGGGGGAGTGATTCCGCAACCGGCTTCACGGGTTTCGAGAGACCGCCGGTCGCGGTCGGCTCCGGAGATGGGAGAGTCTCCCGAAAGAAACGGCCCCCCCCGACACCCCCCTGTCGGGGGGGAAGGGCGTCAGCCCCGCGCTGACCGGGCCACTGCGGAGGAACTCGAGATGGACACAGAGATGGACACACGGATGACCGAAAGCCTGGAATCGGGGCAAGAAACGGAATCCGGCATGGAGGACGAGCCGAGAGTACACCGGCAGGGCGTCCTGGTGGTCACCGTTGCCGGAGGACGCGGCGCCGGACGCGAGGAGGTCGCCTCCCGCCTGGCCCGGCAGTTGGGACTGCCCTGCTATGACGAATCGCTCATCGAGCGGCTGGTCGAGGCCTCCATGGCCGAGGCCGACCGGCGCGGGCGCGAAGAGGAGATGCCCTGGATGGGGGCCCTGGACACCTGGACCCTCGGGCTTCTCACCAGCGGCAACCACAAGCGCCAGCAACACCTCCTGCACCTGGTGAAGGTGGTGATGGAGACCGCCGTCGGCAGCGGTGTGATCATCGGCGCCGGCGCCCATCTGATCCTCTCCCATTTCAACCTCTTCCGCCTCAAGGTGGAGGGTGGGGAGGACCACTGTGCACGACGCCTCGCCAAACGGAAGGGGATCTCCTTCTCCGAGGCCCGCGCCCAGGTCCGGGAGCAGAATGCCGCTTCCGTAAGCCAGGTGCGCGAGGTTTTTCGCAGCTTCCCGACGGAGAACACCTACTATGACCTCGTCCTCAATGCCGAGACCCTGGATGACGAGCAGATGGTACAACTGGCGATGCTGGCCATGCGCCAGAGCGGGCGCCTGGGTTCGGTCCAGGTCGACCCGATGCACAACGGCTGGAGGTCCTATCGCCTGAAAAAGACACACTTCTGGCAACAGGCCTCGGGAAGCGCATGAACCGGAACGGATGAATCGGAACGAACGCGCCGGAGCGGGCGGCCCTTCCAGGAGGTCGGGCAGATTGCCCTCCCGGTCGGCCCGCGTGACGGGCAACTCACCATGGAACCCTCGGTCGAGCCGCAGGAGCCGGGTTCGCCGAACCAAGCCAGGAGCCGGAAGATGAACGGATCGCATCCCCACACAACCAGATTCGACGGCGTGGCCTCCTTCGTGGCCTCCGGCTCGTTCGCCCGCGCGGCAGGCGATGCGGCCCCCCGGACGGAGACGCACGTACCCATGGTGACCATCTCGCGCTCCTATGGCACCAACGGCACCGAAGTGGCTCAAGAGCTCGCGCGGCGGTTGCAGGTGGAGTTCTACGACCGCGAGTTGATCGCCGAGGTCTGCCGCAGGACCCGCGCCGACCGGTTCCTCATGGAAAAGCTCTATGAGCAACCCGTGCACGGGCTGGACGAGACCATCTACAATCTGGTCGGCATGGGGGGCAACTCCGAGTTGATCCGGGTCCTGCCCGAGGTGGTCGCCGACATCCGGCGCAAGGGGGGAGTCCTGCTGGGGCGCGGCGCCCATCTGTGTTCCAGTGTTCCGCACCTCTTCCGGGTCCGGCTCGATGGTTCGCTGCCGGTCTGCGCACGGCGGATCATGCAGCGTCTGCAGGTCTCCGAAGCGAAGGCCCGCGAGCTGATTCAGTCCAAGAACGCCGAACGCGAGGCGTTCAACCGCAGCGTCTACAAATGGCATCGGAGCCGGCGCCAGTTCTACGACATGGCCATCAATACCGACCTCTTCACGACCGATCAGGTGGTCGAGATGATCCTCTGCGGCATGCTGGTGAAAAACTTCACCATTCCCGAGAAGGAGGTTGCCTCCCTGAGGTCGTCGCTTGAACCTGCGGAACGGATCCCGGACCTGGAAGAGTTCGATCCCAACCTGGAGGAGAGCTGCGGGGAGGCGCTCTTCTACCAGACTGGCACGGTCATCTTCCGGATGGGAGAGGTCGCGGATTGCCTCTATCTCATCCAGAGGGGTTCGGTGGAGTTGATGGTCGAGTCGGACTCGGGCGAGCTCCGCGGCATCGCGGTGCTGGAGGCGGGGGACTTCTTCGGGGAAGGGGCCCTCTTCACCCCCGACAAGAAGCGCATGTTCACCGCCCGGGCCCGCGAGGAGACCCTGGCGGCGCCGATCAGCGAGCGACAGCTCCTGGCCTACCTTCGGGCCGAGCCCAGTCTGACCCTCCGCCTGCTGCGCTATTCGGTCGGCCATATCACCGAACTGACGCAGGAGGTGAGAGCGAAGTCCGAAACGGTGAGCGGGTGCAATGCGCCAAGAGCTGCGGTCCATGCCCAGGGGTATGATCCGGACCGTGATTCCACGGCCCAGGAGCTGCGGTTGCTGGTCGTGGAGGATGATCTGGATTACTTCGAGCTGCTGAGTGCCTGGGTCACCGACGAGGTGGAGGCGCATGGATTGGCCCTGGGTCACCTGCAGCCCCACATCGTCCAGGCCTCCTCGCTCCGCGAGGCGGAGATGCACCTGTGCCAGACACGCTTCTCGGTCGTGCTGCTCGACCTCAACCTTCCCGACAGCGAAGGATTGGCCACCTTCGAGTCCCGGATCCTGGCCGCCGGTCTTGACCTCCTGAGGATCGCACCCCGCCAT
>JADGCL010000029.1 GCA_015229005.1 Magnetococcales bacterium | reverse complement strand
GGATCGGGAGGATGCGCTGGAGGTCACACATGAATGCTGGCGTGTTCTGAAGCCGTCGATGGGGTAGCGTTTCGCTACGTCACCCGGGCGGCAATGTGACGCCCTCTCTCTCTGACCGGCACGATGCCCATCCAGAGAACGGCTATCCCTCCTGGTCGGGGATCGGGGAGGGGGGCAGCTCCAGGATCGAATCCCTCCCCTGGGTTCTGGCCCAGAGAGTTTCTTCCTGGTGGGTACTATGTGGGTACTGGAACAAAAACGGCCACCGCGAGGATGGCCGTAAGTGTTTGTTTTCTTTGGTGGGCCGTGTAGGATTCGAACCTACGACCCGCTGATTAAGAGTCAGCTGCTCTACCAACTGAGCTAACGGCCCTGCGCAACACCGGACGGAGAACCTCTCACCGAGACTCCAGCCCCCACGCCCGTAAAAGCCGGCGCAGGGTGCCATAAGAAGCGCCGAGGGTCAAGTACTCCACTCACCAAAATCGTTTGGCCCGGCTTGCCTCCAACCTCCCGACGTTGTTAGCCTCCTCGATCGAACCCTGCCACGGCCAACGGCACCCTCCCAGGAGTGTTTGCGCATGAAATCGACCTTGATCGCCCTGGCTCGCCGGTTCCACCTCCTCGCCATGAGCCGACCTCTCCCGGAAAAAATCGCCATCTACTTCCATGCCATTGCCCCGAATGAGTTGGGTGCCCTCGCCTCCTGTCTTCACCACTTTCGCTCGCTGGGCTATTCTTCCACCACCCCCGATCATTGGCATGAATCAGACGGAAAATCCCTCTTCGTCAGCTTCGACGACAACTATCACTCCTGGCTCGCCCTCCTGCCCCTTCTGCAACAATCTGGCATTCAAGCCACTTTCTATGTCAATACGTTACCCATTGCCGACGAAGCCGATCCTCGAACCATCACCGACTACTTCGAGAGAATCGAACATCACGGTGACCGACAAAGCCTCAGCGCCGCAGAGATCCGACAACTCGCCCAGGCCGGCCACACCATCGCCTGTCATTCCCATTCCCATAAAAACCTCAACGCCATCCCCCACACCGAGGCTCTCCGTGACATCACCACCGCCAAAGAGAGACTGGAGGCCATCGTCGATCACCCGGTCCAGCACCTCTCATTCCCTTTTGGCATGCGGCGGCACTTCAACGAAAAACTGCTCCAGTGGTCCCTCACCCACGGCTTTCAAAGCGTCGCCTACGCCATCCCGGGAATGCAATTCTCGAAACCCAGACCCGGCATCATCCACCGCACCCGCTGGCATCCAAACCACCCCCTCGAACACAATATCGCCGACCTCAGGGTCGATGGACGGTTGTTTGCAGCCCTGACCGGTCGGAGTCCGGTCGGATGACGACACGTCGATGCACAGGCCACCAAAACCTCCCGGCCCGTCGACCGCAGGTGCCCCCACCACCACACCAGCCCGTTGCAATAATCCATAGATGGGTTTTCAACCCAAAAAATCAAAACCAGGATTTGCCCTCCCTTTCAAATTCAATGGATCACACCATCCCATGGAAACTGGCCAGCCATCCCCGGCCCGTCACAATACCCTACTTGATCCCCTCCATAAACAGGGATCCGGGTTTATAAACCGATCCGTCCGGATTGAGATCAAGTCCAAACGCATTCCACCCCTCAACCAGGCTCCTGTCCGGAGTCGTCAATTCCGTCTTCCGAAATCCCGCCTGCCGCAACAGTGCTGCCATCGAAAAACGGTCATATTGCCATCGTCGGGACTCTCCCCGTGCATGGATATCCCCACGAAGCCCCATCTCCAATACCCTCACCAGCGGGTGCTGCCGCGAGGTTCCAACCGGAACCCGACGGACCATCAGTTCGAACAGCTCATCCACGGCCCGTTGATGCTCCTCGAAGGCGCTTTCGCCCGACTCCAACCGACCAAAAGCCCAATCGTAGTCGAGGACCAACTGACGCAAATCCGGCACCACCACCCGGACGATCCCCCCCGGCTTCAGAACACGCCAGCATTCATGTGTGACCTCCAGCGCATCCTCCCGATCCAGGTGCGTGATGAAATGCGAGTGGTAGACCAGATCGAAACCCCGATCGGCAAAGGGCAACCCCCGACGAACATTCCAATAAATGATATCCGGGTCGATGGCACGAAGCGATTCGTACCGGTTTGCCGAAAGCAACCCCAGACCGTACAGGACCTTGACCAGACCGCGATGCGAACCCAACAGGGCATAGGGGGAAAAATCCAAATTATTGAAAGCTAAATGGGTACGAGGTCCACACCCGACGTTCAGCATCGCCCGACCGTCGGGCATGCACTTAATGGTTCTTCGCCCTCCCATCGAATCTCACTCCTCCGTCCACAGCGGCGGCCCCAGCCTCAGGGCCTTGGCATAGGCCCGCTCAAGACGATCGAAGTACCGGGCCGGCGAATAGCAGCTCGCCACCCGCTGGCGACCCAACTCCCCCATCCTGGCCGTTGCCTCCGGCCGTCCCCAGAGATCAAGCACCGCCGCCGCCAACCCGGTCTCGTCCCCCGCTTCGACGAGTTTCCCCGTCACCCCATCTTCCACAATCTCCGCCAAACCACCCAGGCGTGAGCCGATCACCGCCCGCCCGTGCCCCATCGCCTCCACCACCGACATCGGAAACCCTTCAAAACAGAGGCTGCACTGGACAACCATTCTCGCCCCGGAGTAAACCTCGGACACCCCCTTCGCATCCAGATGCCCCAGAAAACGAACGTTGGCCGGGGCAGTTCCGGGCAAGTGCGGCATCCGTCCATACTCCCCGGCAATCCGGAAAGGAATGGACGGCAACCGCCGCGCCGCCGCCAGAAGCGTCTCCACCCCCTTTTCCGGACTCACCCTCCCCACGAAAGCCACATACCCTTCCCCGCCCCCTCTTCCCTTTTGATCCCCCCCCTCCACCATCCCACCGCCCACACCACCATCCACAATCGGCTCCTTCCCAACCTCCAAGCCCACCTCTCCGGGGGACATCAGGTTCGCCGCGGTGGACTCAACCATGTTCGGAATCACCACGACCCGCGCCTCGGGAATACCGGAATCCACCAGCCACCGCTTTTGAAATTCAGTCAGGGTGGCGTAGAGCCAGACCGCATCCCGAAAAAATCCCAGGCGCCTTGCCACCGCATTCCTCAATGCGTATCCCAGGCTCTTGGGCCATTGTCGCTCGCAATTCCTGAGGAGGCACCAGTATTCCCGACCTCGACAACAGGCCGTGCAAACCCTGCCACCGCTCATGAAAAGACCATTGGGACACAACAGACGAAAATTATGTACCGTCATCACCACCGGGATCGAACAGGCGCGACACTCCAGAAGAATCGACGGGGAGATCAGGGGATACAAATTGTGGATATGGACGATATCCGGTCTCTCCGTCATCAGAAATTGTCGAAAATCCCGGCGGGACCATGGGTTGTATATCCCGGAAAAAAAAGCGCGTATTTGGCCAAAGGGCATCCGCCCGATCATGGCGCTGGAACGGAGAAAGGGAGAGACATGGTGTCCGTGCTCCCGGAGCAGGGCCATGAGGCGCCCAACCACAATCTCCTCGCCGCTCGTCCGCCCGTATTCGTTGTGGACCACCGAGATCCGCATGGCCGTTCTCCTCAGTCAACACCGCCATCCCCCCCCCGGCGAATCACCAGCCCTTGGATTCTCCCTGGTCACACAGGCTTTCGCAAAACATAAAATACATTGGCAGGTTTGAACTTCTGCCAGAGACGCGTCCCATGGTAGTGCATGTTCCACTGCAAAAGACGCGAGGCCACCGCATCAACCCTCGTAAAAAAGGGCTGATTGAAGATGGCAATCCCCAGCCGATCCCCCAGACGCGGGAGCCAGGGAATCATGCAATAGCGCTCACTGACCACCAAAAAGCCCGCATCCCCGAGCATCCGGCGAAAGATCGCGAGCGGGATACCCCGCTCGCGGCGCGTAAGCCCCCGTCGCGGTCGACGCCAGTCCCCCATCGAAACACAGGGCTCGCTGATCAGGGCATGGCCGCCCGGGGCAAGACAACGATAAAACTCCCCGACGACACGACTTACATTGGGAAGGTGATGCAACACCCCCAGACAGGAGATCAGATCGAACTCGGCCTCGGCGAAGGGCAGGGTCCCTTCCACTTCCGGCTTGACATACCGCGTCGGAATCCCATGGACCCGGTCACCACCGTAGGCTGCTGAAGACTCAACAATAGTCAGACGTGAGACCCTCCCCGCCAGGGGTTTGAACTCCTCCCCCCAGGCACTGCCAAACCCCAGGGCATGGGCAAAAATCCCGGGCGGCAGAAAACGGAACCCATGGTAGAAATTCAAGGCGTGGTAGCCGTAGGTGTAGCGATCCCGGTTCCCCGCCCCCATGGCGGCATAGGCCTCCGCTTCATCGGCGTACCAGGTGCGGATCCCCTCCAGATCGAAATCATCCCCATACAAACACTCGCCTCTCAGGGCAGCGGCAACGGACCGGGCATCGTCCATCTCCCCGACAGGTCTTGCGGCCTCGTCACTCATGAGCGATCCCCTGAGCTTCGCGCGGCCAGGTCCGCTGCCCCCAAAAAGCCATCGACATCACGCTGAAAAGTGACCGGCATCAGGCTGTCCCGCAACCGGACAGCGGTCACCTCGGCCGTCGGCGCCGCTATCAACTCCCGCTCCAGACCCGCCATCAGGGCATCGCAATCTTCGGGATCGACGATCCGACCATTCCACCCCTCCCGGATAAGCGCCCGACTTCCCGCCCGGTGCGAACACAACACCGGGACCCCCGCCAGAAGCGCCTCGTTGACCACCGCCCCGTAGGGCTCCCATAAGCTGTTCAGGACAAAGAGCGACGCCAGGTGATACCAGGCCACAAGCTCCGCCCCCTCCCGGTGACCTGGCAGGAGAACCCGGTCGCCAACCCCCTCCGCAACCGCCTGTCGACCCAGGGCTGCCGCTTCCGGACCACTCCCCACCAGAACCAGCACCGCCTCCGGCAGTCGCCGTGCAACCCGGGCAAAGGCCCGGACCAGAGCCTCCAACCCCTTCACGCGCACCAGCCGCCCAACAAAAAGGACAACCTTCCGCCCCGCGAGTCGATACCTCTCCAGCATACCGGAAAGAAGCACCCGAGAGTCGACGAGTCGCGAACGAAAGGCGCCCTCCTCGTGGTGATTGGCCGCCACGAAAAGCCGCCCCCCGGCAACCCCCCTGGCCTCGAAGGCACTCTTCATCTCTTCGGAGTAAACCAGCATACTGTCGCAAAGGCGCGGGAGGTAACGCGCCAGAAGCGCCCGAACCCCCCGGCGTTCGGCAAGAATCCAGGGATTCTCCGCCGTCAACAGGGTCAGGCCGTACCGCCTTTTTCCCCGCCGGTGCCACAGGGCCAGAAGGGTGGGCAAGGCGTACTCCACCGTGATCACCGCCTGCGGTCGAAACCGGTCGATCTCCCCCCCGAGTCCCAGGGGAAACGAACGCCCCCCCAAGGAAAAACCTTCGGATAGAAAACCATGGTCACAACGAAGCGACGCAGTGACCCCTCGTGGATCCAACTCTCGGTGATAATAGATTTCCCGGTCAAGAAATACGACGCGAAAAACCGCCTCTTCGGCAAGCCGGTTGAACAGGTCGACCCGATACGGCGCCATCGCCGGATAGAAAAGCAGGATCCGCGCTCCCATTCCCCCTAGCCTCCGCGCCGAATCGCCCGGAAAACCCGAGCAACCCGGAAAGACCGGGAAGCCTCGGTCAGACGCGACCAAAGCTCCGGAAACAAGACCCGGAGGTAGGGCTTCACCCAGTACCACAACCACCCCCTCCCCGTGTGACGGCGCACGAAAACCCACCACTCCCGGGGTGGCAACCCCTTCGGAGCGAGAACCAGCCGAATGCGCCGTCGCAAGGGGACCGTCGCCCGGGCCCAGTCACCATTACCCAGATTGAGCCGGCAGCTCCCTACAGGGTGCGGGCAAACCCAACTGCCGAATCCCGCCTTGCCGGCCCGCAGACCATAATCGGTATCGCCGATGGCGTGGCTGAACTCCGGGCTCAGGACCCCGATCTCCCTGACCACGGCGTCAGGAACCAGGAGGCAATTGCCATTGAAGGTGTCACAACGCCGGGGCTCCTCCCCGGGCTCGACCCTTCCGAAGGAAAGCGGTCGATGCGGGTGCGTTCGGCTTACCCCCCCGTAGGAGATTTCGCCGCTCTCGGGATCCCGGACCGCCCCAACCACGATCCCATCCCGTCCCTCCCGCTCCCGGACCCAAGCGGCACTTTCCAGAAGATGCCTGAGCGCCGAGGGAAGAAGGTAGGTATCGCTGTTCAACCACAGGTAGTCATCGTAACCCACCTCCGCAGCCTGGAGCCAAAGACGACGCATACCTCCATTCCAATAATGGCTGCCGTCGCCGACGGTGATCCTGGCCCCTGGGAATGAACGCATAACCGCTTCACGGGTACCATCCCGCCCATCATCATCCAGAAGATGGATTTCCGGATCGATACCCGCCTCCACCGCCGCCAGGGATAAGGCCTCCAGGCAACGCATCACCTGCGGTCGCTGGCGAAAACAGGTCACCAGCACCGCCACCCGTCGTCCGCCTGCGGCCCGACTCATGAAAAGGGCCTTCGGGGGGAGTTCCCCGTGGCGGGGGAGGCAGGAGAAACTCGCCTTCCCCCACGCGCCGAACCGACCGCCCCCCCCCAAGCTGGCGCCCGACCACCCTCCGGGGAAAGCGTTCCCACAGGGGGAAACCGCCAGTCGGGAACCCGCGACCGCCGTCGCTCCCCTCCCCCGGGAGAAGGCACGGGGGCCACCGCCAGTCGCTTCTTCTCCCAGTAGATAAGCAACCCAAAGACCATCATGTTGAAAAACGTTCCTTCGTTGATGGAAAGGTTGCGCAGCGAACTCTCGGTGAACGTCCGCACCAGCGCCACCGAGACAAAGGCAATCGACCACCCGGAAGAGACGAGCCGGCTCCGCCACATCACCTTGAGCAGGGTGACCAGAAAGATCAGGTAAGTGGCCAGTCCATACACCCCGGCCTCCCCCATGACCTGGAGAAACATGTTGTGGGCATGGGCGGCATAGGTTCGGGCCTCTTCGTAATAGAGCGCCCGGAAATGAGCATCCCACATCGTTGGACCGTAACCGATCCAGGGCCGTTCAAGAAAGGTCTGCCAGGTGATCGCCCAGATCTCCGTGCGCCCGGTAAAGGTGATCTCCCCGGACTTGTCCCCCAGTGAGTCCCCCGAAAAGGAGAGAATCGAAACAACCACCAGGCTCATGGAGATGAGCCCGACCCGAAACAGGACCGAGACCCCGGGGGAGAGACGACTCTCCCGGTTTTCGTCGAACAGGAGCTTGAGGGCGATTCCCACCGCAAAGGCCCCCAACACCGTCTTCGACTGCGCCCAGACCATCGCCACCATCGCCACCGTCCGGCCAACCCAGCGCAGCGTCTTCGAACGATACGGAAAGATCCAGTCCAGGTAGAGAAACAGCACCGCTACCGGTCCCAGCCCGTTGGCATTGCTGGATAACCCGAAAAGACGGGTCGTCAACGGCCCGATCGTGGCCGTCGGATCCACCAGCAGGGCCCAGCTCGGATTGATGAGGGGGGTGAGAACACTCCCCACCACAAAAAAAAGACAGATCCCCTTTGCCCCGGGAACGAGCCGCTCGGGCGTCAGGTTGATCGAGAAATAGAGCAAGGTGAACACCACCATCGGTCGGAAGAGATAGTCGTCGAAACCACCCCCCGGATCGCCGAAGATCGAGGAAAGCACCGACCCCGAGGCATATCCCAAATAGGCCAGCCAAAGGTCATGTCCCGGTCGCGGAAACCCTTTCTGCAACGCCTGCATCAGGAGGAGGGCGCTGCCCGAGAGCAGGATCAGCACCGACAGTTGCCCAACCTGGTCCAACAATCCCTGTTCGAGGATCGGCCCCACCGCTTCGATCTCGATATCCATTCCGAGGGCGTTGATCACCTCCTCGAGAACCAGATTCCGGGGAATCATCATCGTCCAGATGATGGGCCATGTCCCCAGGATCCATATCAACACCCGCAGCCAAGGGACCCCCTCCTTCTTCCCGGCCCTGGGATCGGCCAGCCCTCGAAGCTGCCCCCCCAGGAGCAGCACCCCGAGCCCCAAGTGAAAAATCGCCAGGAGGATGTAACCGAAGAGCGGAGATTCGATCATCGACTCCCCTCCCCGATCACCGGAGAAAGCCCCCGGTAGAGTCGCACATAGTCGGCAACCCGGGCCTCCATGCCGAAACGGCGCCTCACCGCCAGATGCCGATCCCGCCTTTCCTCCTCCCCAACACCCCCACAGAGCGATAACGCCCGTCTCAGGGAACTCTCCAGTTCGACCGCGGAACTCCCCGACCAGACGATCCCCCCGATTTCCCGAAAACCATTCAAACCCGGGACCTCGGTCAGAAGGGCCGGCAAGCCCGTCGCCAGGGCCTCGACGGCGGCAACCCCGAACCCCTCACGCAGAGACGGCATCACAAAAAGATCCGCCGCCCACAACACCTGCCGGACCTCGCCCACCATGCCGAGAAAGCGCACCCGACCCTCCAGGCCGAGGTCACCGACCAGCCGCCTCTCCGGCTGCCCGGCCTCTTCCCGACCGGCATGGAGATAGATCCAGTCACCACAATCCCCCACCCGGGCCAGCGCCCGCAGCAGGTTCTCGTGATTCTTGACCGCCGCGCAGTTGCCGACGCTGACGATCACCACCCCATCCCGAGGCAGAGACAAGGCGTCCCGTGCCGACAGACGCTCTCCCGCGGTCGGGGGCCTGAGGGACAGGCTGTCGTACCAGTTGGAGATGACCTGCGTCGGATTGCCGAAAAATTCCCGCTCCGTGGCCCCAACCGAAGGACTCACGCTGACGAAGACCGCCCCCAGCCAGCGACCGATACGACGCTGCCAGCGGCGACGGAACCCCAGAGAGCCGGAAAACGGAAAGTGCGCATGAACCGATCGAATCACCCGCGCCCCGGCGAGACGGGCCACCAGGAGGTAGTAGAAGGAGGCCCGTTCGCAATGGACATGGACCAGCCGATAGCGGTGACGCCGCAGGAGACGATAGAAACGCCAGAAGAAGAGCGGAGTTCGGGAAAAAGCAAGGTGGTGCAGGGTATAGCCGCAGGCGGCCAGGGAGGGGGCAAAAGGACCGGGAGAGGCGCCCGTCGCGAGGATATCGACCGTGACCCCCGCCTCCCGCCAGCAGGGAGAGGCGGCGCACCACATCATCTCCGCCCCGGAGGCCACCAACTCGTTGAAAACGTTCAGTACCCTCAAGACCCCTGCCGCTCCATCGTCAACTACCCGGGAATCACAACACCCCACAGGGGGCCGACATCCGGGGATCAGCTCCCAGGGGCCAACATCCGGGGATCAGCTCCCAGGGGCCAACATCCGGGCGTACTCCGCCAGAGAGATCTCGACCACCCGGGAAAGCGAGAAGTGCGACTGGACCCGCCGATATCCCTTCCGCGAATAACGCACCCACTCCTCCCGAGAGGAGAGAAGGGCATTGACCGCACGCGCCAGGGTCGGAGGGTCGGTCACATCCGTCAACACTCCGGCATCACCATGATCGAGGATCCAGGGCACCGCCCCCGAATGCCCCCCCCCCACAACCGGCAACCGCCGCGCCATCGCCTCGACCACCGCATTGCCGAACGACTCCTCCAACGAAGGATGCACCAACAGGGCACCGCGATCGAGCGTTGCCTTGAGACCCTCGCGGCTGACACCCCCAGCAAACTCCATGCCGCCGTCGAGCCCCTCCTCCCAGGCCCACTTCCAGGCAACCCCCTGGCGCTCAAAATCCCGCCCGACCCAACAGAGTCGGCAATTGGGATGTTCTTCCCGGATCATCGGCCAGGCACGCATCAGGCTTTTCTGGTTCTTGAGGCGGGAAAAACCCTCCGCCACCGCCACGACCACCGGATCCGATTCGGGGAAGAGTTTCTCTTCCTGCCGGAAAAAACCCGGTTCCACCGGGTTGGGAATGACCGAAACCTGCCGTCGCCAACGCGAGACGATCAGCTCCTGAATGTAGACCGAATTGGCCGTCAGGTAGGGACTGCGCCGCACCGTCAAAGCGTCCATCACCCAACGCAGGAGGCGGTACGGGTCCCGGTAATGGCGAAGCACCGCCGGCGCCCAATCCCGCATGGTCACCAGGGTGGGCAGCCCGGATGCGAGAGCCCCGAGAGCAAATTCATAGGTCCAGTGGGCGTGGACCACCTCCGGTCGCTCTCGCCGGATCGTCTCGCTGAGATAGCGTCGCTCCTGGCGGAAGAGATCCAGCGCCCGCCACCGCGCCCGCCGGCGATAAGGGCCAAGACACAGGGTCAGACGAGGCCCTCTGAGAACGACCTCACGGGTCACCTCCGGATCGAGGCTGAAGACGACGACCTCATGCCCCCTGGCCAGTAACCCCCGGACCAGAAGGTTGACAGTCGCCCCCCCAAGGCCACGAATCGCCGGGGACGCCCCCCCCGATCCAGGCTCCAATTGATCCCGGAGGGCCTCCACCAGTATCGGTCCGGCGATGCCGATCTTCATCCCTGCTTCCCTCGACCCGAATCCGACTGTGGAATCCTCCCGAAGATCCCCGGTCTAAATCAGCAATCCCTGGCGCCCCAAGAGACGAAGCGCCTCCTCAACCCGCTTGCCGAGCGCCGTTCCCAGACGCGCCTCGCTCCACCGCGCCGCCGCCCCCCCCAACAACTCCGGCCGGAGTCGAATCCCGGGAACCATCTCGGCAACAATCTGTCTCAACTCCCGCGTCCCGTCCAGCAACGGCGCCAGAATCCGCAGGAAATCATCGACGGGTAACCGATGGTGGTGCAACGTCGCCACATGGTCCCAACCAAGCTGAATGCCAGCCTCGGCCAGAGGCCGCAGTCGCGGCCTGACCAAATCGGCCCCCCCCCTCCATCCCGAACCGCAGACTCCGATCGCCCCCCGGACCACCAAAGAGGCCATCTCCCCCAGCAGGTCGGGAAAGGCCTCCGCGAACGCCCCTCCCCCGACGCGCCGAACCCGTTCCGCCGCCTCGGGCGCCAGGGATGAAAGAGACCGGGTCTCCGGATAAGAACCGCCGAGAATCTCCAGGGCCGCTTTGGTCAGCGGCTGATGCACCATAACCCGCTCCCCACCGGCCAAAAGATAGGGCGAGGGCTTCGAGCGGCGCAGCTCCGGAGGGACCTCCGCCTCGCATTGGGCGATCAACTCCAGTTCCGGCAAGCGTTCCCACATCGGCTCCGTGGCCAAAGCAACGCCCCGATGCCCGATCAGGCTACGGCGAAAACTCCGATTGCCGATGAAATCAAGCCGCTGTGCCACCTCATGAGGATCGCCTGAGCCGGTCGCGAAGGTTTCCGCCACCGTTTCCCCATAAGCCAGCGGCGAGGCAATCGCGAGATCCACGTCGGTGATCGGCACCAAGCCAGCCTCGGCCAGATGCTCCACAAAGGTCACCCACAAAAAAGGATCGTTGATCGGGGCCAGATATTCGTGAAACAGATAGCCGTCCGTCGCCGCCTGCAACCGCCTGCATTCGTGCAGCAGCAGCCGCGCCTCCAATACCTCCGCGCTTCCATACCCCGAGATCAAAAAGTCCAGACCCGATCGCGCTGCCGCCACCTGCTCCCTGGGAGTTCCGGCCTTGCGGGAAAAGTGGCGCAACATCTCCCGCAACGCCCCACGCACCCCACGCCACCCCGGCAGGGCATTGAAACTCACAAAGGCGATCCCCTGAGGCGCCAGGGTCCGGGAGACAAGCTCCAGGATCCGCCGGCGCACAGGGACACTCACCCAGGAGTAGAGGCCGTGCGCCAGGATATAGTCGAACGGCCCCAGGGTGTCCGCAAGCTCCAGGAGATCACCCGCCAGAAGCTCGATGTTGTCGAGACCAAGCGCCGCGATCAATTCCCTGCCAGAGGCCACCTGCCCGGGAGAGATATCGACCCCCAGAAACCGGCTCTCGGGATAACGACTCGCCAGGGGAATCAAGTTGCCGCCGTTGGCCGCCCCCAACTCCAGGACCCGGCACGCCGAGGCCGGGGCCGGACGCATCCCGTGGAGAATGCCCAGGGCCGCCAGACGCCCGGGGTGACTCTCCGTGACCGGCGAGCCACCATAGGGAATCGCATCATACAGGCTTGCCGTATCGTCCAATCGCGACCCCCATCAGACGGCTGTATACCTCACTGGTACAGCGATCACCCCCTGCGGACAACCTCATCAGTCAATTCCCGGGCCAGACCGGTATAATCGGCCGGGGTAAGCCGCAACAGGCGCGATTTGGCCTCCTCGGGGATGGCCAGGCTGCGGATGAAGAGCTGAAGCCCCTCCCGGGTGATGGCCTGACCGCGGGTGAGGGCCTTGAGCTTTTCGTAAGGCTCCGGCACACCATACCGGCGCATCACCGTCTGCACCGGTTCGGCCAATACCTCCCAGGAATCCTCCAGATCGGCAGCCAAGCACCCGGTATCCACCTCAAGCTTGCCGATCCCCTTCAGGGCGGAGTCATACGCCAGGAGCGAATAGCCCAACCCCACCCCCATGTTGCGCAGAACCGTGGAGTCGGAAAGATCCCGTTGCCAACGCGAGACCGGCAGCTTGGCCGCCATATGGGCAAGAACGGCATTGCCCATCCCCAGATTGCCCTCGGCATTCTCGAAATCGATCGGGTTGACCTTGTGGGGCATGGTGGAAGAGCCCACCTCCCCCGCTCGCGTCTTCTGCCGGAAATAGCCCAGGCCGATGTAGCCCCAGCAATCACGGCAGAAATCGAGAAGGACGGTATTGAAACGGGCCAAGGCATCGAACAGCTCGGCGATACCATCATGGGGCTCGATCTGGGTCGTGAGCGGCTGATAGACGAGCCCGAGACCGGCAACCACTCCGGCGGCAAGAGCGGGCCAATCAACGTTCGGGTATGCCACCACATGAGCATTGAAGTTGCCGACTGCGCCGTTGATCTTTCCAAGGATCGGGACCGCTGCCAGCGACAAACGCTGCCGCTCGAGACGGGCGGCGACGTTGGCCATCTCCTTTCCCAGGGTCGTCGGGGTCGCCGGCTGCCCGTGGGTCCGGGCCAACATCGGCAACCCCCGGTACTGCTCCGCCAGGGAGAGGATCGCCTCGATTACCCTCCCCATGGTCGGCAGGAGAAGTTGCTCACGGGCGTCCCTGAGCATCAGACCATGTGCCAGATTGTTGATATCCTCCGAAGTGCAGGCAAAATGGATGAACTCCGAACACCGCTCGAGGGACGAGCCCGCCAGTTGCCCTTTGAGAAAATATTCCACCGCCTTCACGTCGTGATTCGTCTTACGTTCAATCGCCTGAATGCGGGAGGCATCACCCACCGAGAAACCCTCGACAATCCCCTCCAGAAGGAGATTCTCTTCCCGGGAGAGCTCCCCCACCTCCACGATCCCGGGATGGCCGGCCAGGGCCTGCAGCCAGCGGACCTCCACCAACACCCGCCGACGATGAAGACCGAACTCGGAAAAAATCGGTCGCAAGGCCGCCGTCTTCCCGGCATAACGTCCGTCCAGGGGAGAGATGGCAGTCAAGGGTTCCAGGTTCATGGGAGATTCCGAATGAGAGGGGTCGGCCTTCGAGAGAAGAACACCCGGGGCAACACCGCCTAGAGAAGGAGGCTCACGGTGCCGGCACCGACAGCAACCAGAAAAGCCCGCATCACCCACTCCTCCATCCGACGATCATCGTGGCGGACAAGCAGGACATTGAGAACGACCGTGGCCGCCAGCCCCAGAAAAGCAACCCAAAGGCAGAGAGTCTCGATCATGTGCTCGATCACGGAAAGAGGGCCTCGATCAAGGCCACGGCGCCGCCACTCCGGAGCGGAAACATTGGGCTCGACAACAGAAGCCCAGCGGTTCACAATACAGGCCGGGCGGCAGGGTTTCAAGACTTGGTCAAAGGGTCTCACCGCCCATCCGACCGGCCTCGGCCGCCCCCCAGGGCAGGACGGAAATGGTTCGATGACGGAAAAAACTCCCTTTTCGGGCCGGCTACGGCAGGGATCTCCCGAGGGTCCCCGACTCTCCCGGTTCGCCCTCCTCCTCGTCGCCTCCCTTCTCCTGGCTCTGGTTGCTGTCGTAACCGGAGCCAGGGCCTCCGGCGTGGACCAGAGGATCATCGGCGGAGAACCGGTCGCCTCCGGCAACGGTCCGTGGATGGCCGCCCTGACCGATCGTCAGGGTAGCATCTTCTGTGGCGCTGCCCTGATTCATCCCAGTTGGCTCCTGACAGCAGCCCACTGCGTCCTCGAAGACAACGGCAACAAGACCCCGCTCTCCTCGATGCGTGTCGTCCTCGGGCGACTCCTCCTCAACGGGAGCGGCGGCGAGACCCGGGACGTGGCGGAAACCATCGCCCACAGCGCCTATAACTCGATCACAAGCGACAATGACATTGCCCTGGTCCGCCTCACAACGCCATCCTCGCAACCGGCGATCGAGTTGACCACCGCGACCCTGGAAAACCTCCTCGCCACCGCAGGGACTTCCGCCACCGCCATGGGATGGGGCCGGACAAATGCCACCGAGGCCATTTCCACCAGTAATGCACTCCTCGAGGTCTCCCTCCCAATCGTGACCTGGTCCACCTGCAACAATGCCGTCGGCGGTATCACCGACAACATGATCTGCGCCGGCTACACAAGCGGCGGCCACGACACCTGCAGCGGCGACAGCGGCGGTCCCCTGGTGGTCCCCGACGGTTCGGGAGGATGGCGTCTGGCCGGCATCGTCAGTTGGGGCATCGGTTGCGCCCGGGCCGGCACCTATGGGGTTTACACCCGGGTCTCGCGCTTCCTCGACTGGATCCTCCAGTACGGTCCCGCCCTCGTACTGGATACCCAGGCCCCGACCGTCACCTCGGTCAGCCCGACCGCCTCGGCAAACGGTATCAGCACCACCCCGACCCTCTCCGTCCTCTTCAACGAGGCCATGATGGCCTCGACCATCAATTCCGACAGTATCACCCTTCGGAGCGGCGCCACCCTGATCGGCGGCGCCGTCACCTACGACAGCGCCACCAGGAGCGCCCGTTTCAAGCCCACCACGCCACTCCCCCGGGGAACCCTGCACACCGCCAGGCTCGCCCCCTCGCTTCGCGACGTCTGGGGGAACCCACTGGCTGAATTCTCCTGGAGTTTCACTACCGAACTCCTCACCCCCGCCTCTACCCTCGACATCGACGGCGACGGCGACGGCGACGCCGTCGACGGTATCCTCATCCAGAGACGCCTCACCGGCGCTTCCACCCTGGTCACCGGCCTGACCCTGCCAACCAGTATCGGCGGCGCCGGCGCCGCCGGCAGTCGCGACAACGACGAGATCGTCTCCCGCATCACCGCCGCAGGAACCGGATTCGATGTCGATGGCGACGGGGACACCGATGCCAACGACGGCCTCATGATCCGTAACCGCCTCTCCGGCCTCAGCGAGATCACCACCGGTGTCCGCCTTCCCACCGGCGTCAACGGCTCCGGACCCGGTGGCGCCCGTACCAACGAGGAGATTCGTAACCGTATCGATACCCTGGATCCCGGTTGAGCCACACAGGTGATCCCGTCCGAATCCAGAGGATCACCCGACGATATCTCCCCGTCTCACCGGCTTCCCGGACCCCGGATCACCCCTCGCCGACCGGTCTCGACAGGGGCCCGGGGACGTGTCAAACTCGCTGCGGAGTACGCGGTTGCGGTCGCAATATCACAACCGTGGCCTCGGCTCTGACGACCGTGACCTCGACCCCAGAGGCTGCGGCCTCGGCTGCCTGTTCGCAGTAGTCTCACGTCGAGGATTCGGCAGGGCAGGACAACTTACCTGCGAAGAGCTTTCGGAGGAGTCCCCTTGTCCATGGCGGAAAACCGGGATACGCCGTCAGACGTCCCCTTCGGTCTGCTCCTGGACTTCAAGCAGCTGCAGCGCCTGCTGGACAACTTCTGCGATGCCGTCGGCATTGCCTCCGCCATCATCGATCTCAAAGGAAAAGTCTACACCGCCTCCCGCTGGCAAAGGATCTGTACCGGTTTCCACCGTCAGAACCCAGTGAGCCTCGGTCGATGCCTGGAAAGTGACACCGAACTCGCCCTGCGCCTGAACGAGGGCAAGCGCTTCGCCATTTACCGCTGCCGCAACGGCCTGACGGATGCCGCCTCACCGATCATCGTCGATGGCCTCCACGTCGCCAATGTCTTCGTCGGCCAGTTTCTCCAAGCCCCCCCCGATCTGACCTTCTTCTCTCGCCAGGCCGAGGATCTGGGCTTTGCGGAAGACTACCTGGCTGCCTTGGCCGACGTCCCCGTGATTCCCGAGGACAAACTCCCGGCAATCCTCGGATTCCTCACAGGCTTCGCGGAGATGGTCGCGCATTTGACTCTGGAACGACGCCGGGCCGTCCAGGCCGAGGAGGCCATGGCCCGGGAGCGGACGCTTGCCGTCCAGGCAACCCGGGAGGCCCGGCTTGCACGGGACGAGGCCGAGAGCTTTCGCTGGCAACTCGAAATCATGGTCCAGGAACGGACCGCCGAGCTGACCCATGCCAATGCCCTTCTGGAACAGTTGTTCAACAACAATCACACCTCCGTGGTCTTCCTGGACAGTAAATTCAATTTCATCCGGGTCAATCACTCCTACGCCAGAGACTGTGCGCGAGAGCCCGATTTCTTTCCCGGAAAAAACCACTTCGCCCTTTTCCCTCACGCCGAAAACGAGGCCATCTTCCGCAAGGTCGTCGAAAGCGGAGAACCCTTTTCCATCACCGCCAAGCCCTTTGAATTTCCCGAACACCCGGAATGGGGGATCTCCTATTGGGACTGGAGCCTCGACCCGATCAGGGGAAAAGACGGCAGGGTGGAGTGGTTGATCTTCATCCTCAGGGAGGTCACCCAAAACAGACGGACCCAACTCGATCTGATCCGGGCCAAGGAGCAGGCCGAAAGCGCCAGCAACGCCAAGAGCCAGTTTCTGACCACCGTCAGCCACGAAATTCGCACCCCGATGAACGTGGTCCTGGGGATGGGAGAACTCCTCTCGGAATCGGGCCTGACCGGGGAGCAACTGGACTATGTCGAACGCCTCCGCGGGGCCGGCAGGAGTCTCCTGGGATTGATCGATCAGATCCTGGATCTCTCCCGGATCGAGTCCGGCGAGATCGAACTCTCCCCGGAGCCGGTCCCGATCCATCACCTGCTTCACGAGATCACTGACCAAATGCGGGGCCTCGCCACCGGGAAGGCGTTGACCGTGACCTGCGAGGTGGACCCCGGGGTTCCCCCCTGGATCCGGGTCGATCAGGCCCGTCTGCGGCAAATCCTCTTCAATCTCCTGGGCAATGCCATTCGTTTCACTTCCCAGGGATTCGTCCGTTTGCTGGCAGGAGTGGAATCGGGGACTCTCCCGAGCCTCGCCCTGACAATCGAGGATAGCGGTATCGGTATCGCCGATCACCACCTCACCAAGATCTTCGACTCCTTCACTCAGGCCGACTCCAGCGTAACCCGACGCTTCGGGGGATCAGGACTCGGCCTCACCATATCCCGGCATCTGGTGGAACGGATGGGCGGCCATATCCGCGTCCAGAGCCAACTCCACGTCGGCAGCACCTTTTTCGTCACCCTTCCCTTTGGGCCCGCATCCCCGCCACCGCCCCGACCAGACGGAGACCAACCCCACGATACCTCGACCGTAAGTGGCAGCGCTGTTCTGCTGGTGGAAGACTCCCCGGATAATCAACTGCTGATCCAGGCCTACCTGAAAAACAGCCCGCACACCCTGGCCGTGGCCGCTGATGGCGAGAAGGCGGTGGAAATGGCAACGACACACCCCTGGGACCTGATCTTCATGGATGTCCAAATGCCGGCCATGGACGGCTATACCGCAACCCGTCTGATCCGCCGATGGGAGCAGGAAAACAGACGCCCCCCCGTCACCATCATCGCCCTGACGGCCCATGCCCTTGAGGGAGAAAGGGAGAGGAGCCGGGAGGCCGGCTGCGACTTTTTCCTCACCAAACCCATCAAGAAGCGGCGCCTTCTGGAGGTGATTCGTCAGGTCGCCGAGGGAACCCTGAAAGAGGGGACACTTTGAATTCGGCCCGCCCTCCCGGCAGAGCAACACATCCCGGTCGTCGACAGGTCATCGAGCCGATCCCACCGCAGGGATGCGGGAACTACCACACCCGGGGCTGGAACCGGGCTTCATTGGCCAACTCCATGGTCTCTCCGGACTGGACCAGGACAAAAAGCCCCTGATTCCTGGCGAACTCTTCCGCCCCCTCCTCGCTCGCCATCCCGGCAACGGCCCCCATCACCCGGCAATCACCGTAGCGGGGAAAGAACTCCTTGAACCAACCCAGACGATCGAGATGCTCCCGGATATCCCTGACCGTCAACGTACTTTTCACCTCGACCAGGACCACGGCATCAGTATTGACCACCAGAATGTCGATCTCCATGTTGCGACCATCGTCAAATCTCTTTTTTACCCGCTGATGCACCTCATGCACCGGAATTCCACGCTCGGCGAACACCTTCCGACAGTTCGGCGCCACCAGATTCCCCACGAACTGCCCCCACTTCCCCCCCAGATTGCCGATCTGCCGCGAGACCTCCTGAATCTTGCGGTCCGTTTCCTTGAACCTAAGATCAGTCTCCCGCATCTGTGCAGACGTTTTCTCAATCTGGAGAGCCGTTTCCCGGAACATCTTCCAGACCTCTTCCAACGTCACCGTATGAGACATGGCAACACCTCCCCAAGCCACAACCGCCCGCTTTCGGGAAACACCCCTTTCAGCAACCCACTCTACCAAATCACTCAAAAAAACCGGGGAGGCGCCGACAACACCCCTCCCCGGTTCATTATACGCCTCCTCCTCGCAGAGGAGTATCGACCCCGTTACGGACTCAGGCGGGCCGGATCGGAATCACCACACCGCTCTCCTCATAATTCGGGATCTTGTCGAAGTTGAGATACCGATAGACTTCCTTCTCCTTGGGGGCGATCTTGTCCTTCACCGCAGCCTGATATTCGGCCACGGTAGGAATCTTCCCGGTCGCCGCGCACACCGCCGCCAACTCCGCCGAACCCAGGTAGCAGCGTGCGCCCTTGCCCATGCGGTTGTTGAAATTGCGGGTCGAGGTGGAGAAGACCGTGCAATTGTCCCGCACCCGGGCCTGATTGCCCATGCACAGGGAACAGCCGGGGACCTCGGTGCGCGCCCCAACCTTGCCAAAGACGCTGTAGACACCCTCGTCGATGAGCTGCCGCTCATCCATCCGCGTCGGCGGCGCCACCCACAACCGGCCCGGAACCGCCGCACCACCATCGAGAATGCGCGCCGCCGCCCGGAAGTGGCCGATGTTGGTCATGCAGGAGCCCAAAAAGACCTCGTCGATGGTGTCCCCGGCAACCTCGGAGAGGAGCTTGACATCGTCTGGATCGTTGGGACAGGCGACGATCGGCTCCTTGATCTCATTCAGATCGATCTCCAGAACCGCCGCATACTCGGCATCGGCATCGGGTTTCAGAAGAGAGGGGGCGGCCAACCATTGTTCGATCGCCTCCAACCGCCGCTGGATCGCCGCCGGGTTCTGGTACCCCCGCTTCAACAGATTCTTGAGAAGCATCGCATTGGACTGGAGATATTCAACCACTGGCTCCTTGTCCAACAACACCGTCGCGGCCGTGGCCGAACGCTCCGCCGAGGCATCCGCCAGTTCGAAGGCCTGCTCCACCCTGAGCTGCGGCAGCCCCTCGATCTCCAGAATGCGACCGGAAAAAATGTTCTTCTTGCCGGCCTTCGCCACCGTCAGGAGCCCCCTCCGGATCGCGACCCAGGGAATGGCATTGACAAGATCGCGCAAGGTGATGCCCGGCTGCATCTCACCGGTGAAACGGACCAGAACCGACTCCGGCATCACCAGCGGCATGTTGCCCGTCGCCGCCGCAAAGGCGACCAGACCCGAACCCGCCGGAAAAGAGATGCCGATGGGAAACCGGGTGTGCGAATCCCCGCCGGTGCCCACCGTATCCGGCAGGCAAAGGCGATTGAGCCATGAGTGAATCACCCCATCCCCAACCCGCAAGGCCAGCCCGCCCCGGTCCGAAAAGAACTTGCCAAGGGTGTTGTGGGTGACGATATCCACCGACTTGGGATAAGCCGCCGTGTGGCAGAAGCTCTGCATCACCATCTCGGCCGAAAATCCGAGACAGGCCAACTCCTTGATCTCGTCCCGAGTCATGGGACCCGTCGTATCCTGGGAACCCACCGTCGTCATCTTCGGCTCGCAATAGGCGCCCGGACGCACCCCGGGAAGCCCCACCGCCTTGCCAACCATCTTCTGCGCCAGGGTATACCCCTTGCCCGTATCCGGCGGCACATCGGCCTCGACGAAGAGCTTCGAAGGCGACATTCCCAGCGCCTCGCGCGCCTGCGCCGTGAGCTTCCGACCAATAATCAGATTGACCCGACCACCGGCACGGAGTTCGTCCGCCAGCGTCGAGGGCTCCAGCTTGAAGTTGACCACCGTCTGGCCATCACGCACGATCGTCCCCTTGCGGGTATTGATCGTGACGACATCACCGGACTTCAGCCCCGAGACATCGCACTGGATCGGCAACATCCCCGAATCCTCGGCGGTGTTGAAAAAGATCGGAGCAATGGTCGAGCCCAGCACAACCCCCCCGGTCCGTTTCGCCGGAACATGCGGAATATCCTGGCCAATGTGCCAGATCAGGGAGTTGGCCGCCGACTTCCGCGAAGAACCGGTCCCCACCACGTCACCAACAAAAGCGAGGGGATGACCTTTCTTCTTCAGGGACTCCAGCTCCGCCAGCGAACCCTCCTTGCGGGTCACCAGCATCGACTTCGCGTGTACCGGCACGTCCGGACGGCTCCACGCCTCCGACGCCGGAGAAAAATCGTCGGTGTTGATCTCGCCATCCACCTTGAATACCGTCACCGTCACCTCTTCCGGCATTTCCGGACGCGAGGTGAACCAGGTCGCATCCGCCCAGCTCTGCAACACCTGCCTGGCGTGGGGGTTGCCCTTCGCCTTGGCCACGATCTCACCAAACGAATCGTAAACCAGCAACGTCTGCGAAAGAGCCTTCACCGCATCCGCCGCCAACGCCGGTATATCCAGACACTCGATCAGCGGCTTGACGTTGTAACCGCCCATCATCGTTCCCAAGAGGGCGACCGCCGCCTTGGCATCGATCATCGGACACTTGAGACTCCCCTTGGCGACACCGGCCAAAAACCGGGCCTTCACCTCCGAAGCGTCATCCACCCCGGGCGGGACCTGGTTGGTGATCAGGTCGAGGAGAAAGGCCTCCTCCCCAGCAGGCGGCTTCTGCAACAGGCCGACCAAGGCCTCGGTCTGGGAAGCGTTCAGCGGCAGAGGCGGTACCCCCTCCTTGGCCCTTTCTGCAACATGTTGTCGATAGGCGTCCAGCATCAGATGACCTCCTTCGCGGTGTTGGTGTCAGGCGCCGTTTCCTCCGGCTCGGGTGACCATTCTAGGTCATCTCCCGGGAGATTGCACCGTCCAAGAAAATACCCCCCATTTCCACTTATTCAGACATTCAACTCCTCACAACCTCACCTCAGCACGACCTCGACTCGACCCAGATTCATCATCAAGGTCTCGCCCAACTGATCCGACACCCGGCTCAACCAATCGGGATCGCGGGTGAAATCGACCATCTTCGGGACCTTGACTTTCTCCCGCGCCACCCAGGAATCCGATCCCAGGCCATCGGCAAGCCCCAGATCGACCGCCTCTTCCCCGGTCCAGATCAGCCCTTCGAAGAGGTCCCCACGATCCGTCTTCAGGCGATCCCCCCGACCATCCTTGACCGCTTTGATGAACTGTGCATGAATCTTATCGAGGAGCTTCTGCACATGGGCTCGCTCCTCCTCCTTCATGGGAGCGAACGGATCGAGAAAATCCTTGTTGCGACCGGCAGTCATCGTCCGATTCTCGATACCCAACCGACCGATCAGATCGCTCAGCCCGAACCCCCGCATGATCACCCCGATCGACCCGACAAGAGTCGCCTTGTCGGCATAGATTTCCTGGGCCGCCGCCGCCACGTAGTACCCCCCCGAGGCGCAGAGATCGCCAAGAACCGCATAGAGCGGAATCTTGGGATACTTCTTCCGCAACCGCAGCATCTCGTCGTGGATCATTCCCGCCTGCACCGCGCTTCCACCCGGGCTGTTGATCCGAATCACCACCGCCCGGGTCTCATCATCCTTGAAGGCGTCCTTCAATCCCTCGATGACGTTTTCGGCGCTCTGCGGCGTCGCAGCCATGATCGCCCCTTCCAGATCGACCAGCGCCGTATGTCCCCCCGCACCCCCGGCGGGCTTGTCGAAATCGAGCCCGAGAATCCCATCCACCCCCTCCCCAAGCACCAGGAGAACCACAAGGTATAGGGCAATGAACAACCGAAACCAATTCTTCCCACGGTTGGCGCGTCGCTGCTCCTTGAGTTGCGCCAAAAAAAGCGTCTCCAAAGCCTGACGCTCACGTTCCCGACTCTCCTCCAATTGCGTCAAGATTTCCAACGTCAACATCCCGTCACGCCCCTGGAAGCCGGGTTCCACCGCACCCCCGGGCAACATCGGCTCGGTCTTGTCCATGATCCCACCCCAGAGTTCGTCTCCTGCCGCAACAAGCATCCCCAGGGAAAAAAAGGCACGAAACGGCCAAGATTGCCACCTTCCCGTCCCAATTCGCCCTCCCGGAGGTACCCCAAATTCCGCCGAACACCGCCCCTCCTCGAACTCAGCCCATTCCGGTTAAATGGCACACGCATTGCATCGATTATGTCAAACGATGTCAGATCCACCAATCGTGACATCCTCATGGCAATCGGGCCTGACGCCAATCCCTGACCACCCCCGGAGAGTGCCCCATGGAACCACTGGAACTGCCCATGATGTCCGACATCGAAGCCAGCGCAACCCCCGAGGAACACCTCTGGCGAAGCGTCCTGATCCGGGCCTTCCACGATGCCCTCTCCGAACCGGTCAGCGACGAGGGCCGCAAGCTCCGCGATTCAGCCAGGGAATGGTTCCATGAGGCCGACGAGAACTTCCGCCTGGTCTGCGTCTTCGCCGGCTACCACCCAGCATTCGTCCATCGTTGCGCCCTCGACCTCATGGCCAAATCGGGACGCCACGACAAAACCCGCTCCCTGATCGGGCGCCCCTTCAGCCAGAGAGGGACTCAGGAATCGGCAAAATACCAGGCCGCCTGACACGTCTTCTCTCCCCGCGAGCCCCCCCCGGTGGGGGCCTGGTCGGGCCCCGCCCTCCCCGGGACCGCAGGGAGTCGTGCAACAGACCTCACTCCGGAAACACATACCTGAACGGCGACCCCGGGCGCACCCCAACGGCGGAGTCCGGAAAGGATCCCCCATGGAAACATTGCACATCATCGCCAGTCGGGAAGAGTACAGGATCTACGACAACGACGAAGAGTCCGTCCTGGCCAGCGGCATCCAAAGCTACAAACAGGCCATATCCATCCAGGAGCGGCTGCTTCGACTGAAGGACGCAGTCGCCCGCTTCGCCGCCTGTTGAGAGCCTGTCGCAGGACGGCCACACAAGACCCTCCCGCTGGACGAAGAACGGAAACAGACCTTCGTCTTCCTTCCGGAACCAAGCGGCCTCACCAATCGATTCCGACCGCGCATCCCCGCGCCGCAGAGCCGAACGCCCCCCCCTCTCAGGGGGGCTCCCTTCCTTCGATCTCCCGAACAATGGGGTGGGAAAGAAGCTCAAGAATTCGCGGATCCCGGGTCAAGGCCCCCACGTCGCCCCGTTCCAAAGCACTCCGGATCTCCGGACTCTCCACCGCCTTCCGAAAGGCAGGGTCGTCCTTCAAGGCCATGACCCGCTGCAACAAGGCCGGATCGCTCATGATCCGGCCCATGGCCTCCCCTTGGGCCCTGGCCAGATCATCCTGCGGAACTCCCCCGGCCACGCCCCCCACCGCAGATTCACCAGGCCCACCCCCTCGGAAAGAACCGGAGACAGAACCCAAACCCGGGGCAACCGCTCCGGCAGAAGCCTCCTTTGCCGGCAAACCCGCCGCCGGATCCTTCTCCCCTGTCTCGCGCCGCTCAACGGCCTCCAATACCCGCTGCCGATAACGCGCCGCATCGGCCTCCGAAGCCCCACAAGGAGCGTAACTCAGGACAACCGCACCGCCAACGGATGGACACTCAAAAAAGGGGAGCCCGTCGTCCCCCGGACCCGCCCCAGCTTCCCACACCACCAGCAACGGAACCAGGGAAAGACACAAGAGGACAGAGGAACCCGGAGAACGCAACCAACCAGGAAGAGACATGAAAGGATTCACCCGCAGTGCGCAAAAGAGGGCCAGAATTCATGAGGCCAAGGAGGGTTCCGAAAACTCGGGCTTCATCCGAATGTCCAGGTGGCTCTTCATTGTACTGATGGAAAACCGCATCTCATACACCGGACAATCCCGGCACTCCTGCCCGGAATTCCAGCATAAGTTGGCATGGTTCGCCCAGCAGGGAAGCTCATTGTCAAGAATGGCCGGGCACTCCTTCTTCTCGACGTAGGCACAACGCATCCTCTCCCAACAGGGAATCAGCGCCAGAAGCCGACGGATCCCGGCGATACTGATGGCAGACTTGATCATGGCCCGGATGACCAGCAACCACTCGACATCACGCCGGGTGAAATAGCGAGTGCCGGCAGGATTCTTATAAGAAAGAACCAAACCCTCACGCTCGTACATGTGGATCGTCCGAATGGAGATCCCCAACTGCTTCGCCACAACCCCGATCTTCACCATCTCCTCAGCCACCGCATTCTCCCCCGCCACCGATCAGCCAAAGGCCTCCACGCTGCCGGAACCTCTCGCGCCTTCCTCCCCCCCCCCAAGCAAAAGCCTCCAAACCGAGGGCTCGACCACCCAAACCCTCGACACCATGGCAGATGTCGAAAGCAATGTACAGAGGAAAAAGCCCCTGTCATTCACATTCAACATCCGCCATGTGTTAAAAACAACCTACCGCCCAGGATAGAGATTGTAGAAGGCCTTCATGCCCGGGAAAACGGCGACCCCACCCAACTCTTCCTCGATGCGGATGAGTTGGTTGTACTTGGCGATCCGGTCGGAACGGGAGAGCGAGCCGGTCTTGATCTGGCCGGCGTTGGTGGCAACCGCGATGTCAGCAATGGTGGCATCCTCGGTCTCACCGGAACGGTGCGAGATCACGGCGGTATAGCCGGCCCGCTGCGCCATCTCGACCGCCTCCAGGGTCTCGGTCAGGGTCCCGATCTGATTCACCTTGACCAGAATGGAATTGGCGATCTTCTTCTGGATTCCCTGGGAAAGAATCCTGGAATTGGTCACAAAGAGATCATCGCCCACCAACTGAACCTTGCTGCCGAGGGCATCGGTCAACTTCTTCCAGCCATCCCAGTCGCTCTCGTCACAGCCATCCTCGATGGAGATGATCGGATACTTGCCGCAGAGATCCTCGTAGAAGCGCACCAGTTCGTCGATCCCCATCACCCGACCTTCGCCGGAGAGGTTATACTTCCCCTCTTTGTAAAACTCGGAAGAGGCGCAGTCGAGGGCAATCTTGATATCGTCCCCAGGGGTGAAACCGGCCTTGTTGACCGCTTCCAGAATCACCTGAATGGCCTCTTCGTTGGACCCGAGATTCGGGGCAAACCCGCCCTCGTCACCAACGGCGGTGTTGAGTCCCTTGCCGGAAAGGACCTTCTTCAGGTTATGGAAAACCTCGGCACCCATGCGGATGGCATCGGCCGCCGACTTGGCCGACACCGGCATGATCATGAATTCCTGGATATCGACATTGTTGTCGGCATGGGCCCCGCCGTTGATGATGTTCATCATCGGCACTGGCAGGACCTTGGCGTTGGCGCCACCCAGGTAACGGTAGAGAGGCTGACCCGACTCCTCGGCCGCCGCCTTGGAGACCGCCAAAGAGACCCCCAGAAGGGCATTGGCCCCGAGCCGGCTCTTGTTCTCGGTGCCGTCCAACTCGATCATCTTGCGATCGATCGCCGCCTGGTCGGAAACCTCCATACCGCGAACTGCCTCGGCCAATTCGCCGTTGACCGCACCAGCGGCCTTGAGAACGCCCTTGCCCAGGAACCGACTCTTGTCGCCATCGCGCAACTCGACCGCCTCACGGGAACCCGTCGAAGCCCCCGAAGGGACGGCGGCGCGACCGAAGGCCCCTTCCTCGGTGTAAACATCCACCTCGATGGTCGGGTTGCCCCGGGAATCAACGATCTCACGCCCGCGAATATGGGAAATACCGCTCATGCTCTCTTCTCCGTTATGAAGGTTGACCGTTTACCTTGCCCTGTCCGGACACCTCCGGGCCCTGCCCGAAGACAACCGGGCCGCCCTGTCCAGACGTGATCGGGCCTTTCCAAACCAAATCGGGCTGACGCGCCGCCCGCGCTTCGTCGAGCCGCCCCACCGGCGTCCGGTGCGGCGCCGACTTGACCCGCTCGGGTTCACTCTTCGCCTCTTCACGGATCGCCACCATGGCGGCAACGAACCGATCCAGATCCTCCCGACTTTCGGTCTCCGTGGGCTCGATCAGAAGGCATTCGGGAACAAGCTGCGGAAAATAGATCGTCGGCGCATAAAAGCCGTGATCCAACAACCGCTTGGCAAAATGCAGGGCAGTCACCCCGTAGGCCTCGGCCTCGGGCTTCACCGAGACGATGAACTCGTGGGTCGCCCTGCGCTCGGGGAAGGCCACCCGGAAGCCCGCCCCTTGCAGCCTGGCCATGAGATAATTGGCATTCAGGGTCGCATAATCGGCCACCCGGAGGAGCCCGGTCGCCCCGACCATCCGCAAATACCCATACGCCCGGAGGAGAACCCCGACATTGCCCACAAAGCCGGAAAGGCGACCGATTGTCCGGGGTCTCTCCTCCTCCGTCAACCAGCGGAAACGTTCACCGCCGGCCTCCTCCTCCCGCGCCACCATCGGTATCGGCAAATAGGGCAACAACCGCTCCCCGACCCCGACCGGCCCAGCCCCAGGACCGCCGCCCCCATGCGGTGTAGCAAAGGTCTTGTGAACATTGACATGGACCGCATCGAAACCCATGTCCCCCGGTCGGACCCGACCAGCGATGGCGTTCAGATTGGCGCCGTCGTAGTAGAGCAGCCCCCCTGCCGCGTGAACGATCCGTGCGATCTCGGCGACGCGCCTCTCGAAAACCCCCAGGGTCGAGGGATTGGTCAGCATCAAACCCGCAGTCCGCGGTCCGACTGCTCCCGAAAGCGCCGCCAGATCGACATCCCCGGCTCCATCCGTGGGAATCTCCCGGACCGAGAATCCACACATGGCGGCCGTCGCCGGATTGGTCCCGTGGGCAGCATTGGGAACAAGGATCTCATCCCTCGCCACATCCCCACGCTCACGGTGATAGCTCCGGATCATGGCGATGCCGGCCCACTCCCCCTGGGCCCCGGCCATCGGCGTCAGACTGACACCGGCCATCCCGGTGATCTCCTTGAGCATCTCCTGAAGACCGAAAAGGAGCCCCATCACCCCCTGACCGTGACTGGCCGGCGCCCGGGGATGCCGACCGCTGAAACCGGGAAGAAGAGCCAGGGTGTGGCACACCCGCGGATTGTATTTCATCGTGCAGGAACCCAGCGGGTAAAAATGGGTGTCCACCGAGAAATTCCGCTGCGACAGACGGGTAAAATGGCGTACCGCCTCAAGCTCGGAGACCTCCGGCAACAACGGCGCACTCTCCCGCAGAAACCGCCCCGGGATCTCCATCCTCCCGCTCTCCACCACCGCCTGCTGGCTCCCCGTCATCCGGCCCCGGCTGCTCTTCTCGAAGATGACCATCCGCCCTCTCAACCCCCACGCCCCACCAACGATGCCCCACCAATCAAACCACCGAAATCCCACCAATCAGACCGTCGAACGAGTCCCCACTCAGAATCCCACCCGCTCGGCGAGCAACCTCCCGAAGAGATCGATCTCCGCCGCCGTCCGCCGCTCGGTCGCCGCAGTGAGAAGAGACTCCCCCAGGTGCGGGTAGTCGCCGACCAAGCCCACCCCACCACCGATCCCCCGTTCCGCCAGCCAGGGCAGAAGCTCCGCAACCGGCACAGGAGACCGCAAGGCGCACTCGTGGAAAAAAGGACGCGAAAAGAGCCGCTCCACCCCGGGAACAGCGGTGAGCCGCTCGACCAACGACAGGGCGTTGGCGTGACAGGCGCGCGCCGTCGCCGCCAAACCGGCCGGTCCGAGAAGGGTCATGTAGACCGACGCCGCAACCGTCATCAACCCCTGGTTGGTACAGATATTCGAGGTCGCCCGACTCCGGCGGATGTGTTGCTCCCGGGCCTGCAGGGTCAGGACGAACCCCTCCCGTCCACCCTGATCGGTCGTGCGACCGACGATACGACCCGGCAGTTGCCGCACATGCTCGCCACGACACGCCATGAATCCAAAATAGGGCCCCCCCGAGGAGAGCGGCGCCCCCAGCGGCTGCCCCTCGCCGCAGACGATATCGGCCCCCGAACGCCCCCAGGAGCCGGGCGGACGCAGTATCCCCAACGAGATGGGATTCACCTCGGCGATCACCAGCGCCCCCAACGCATGGGCGCGATCGACCAGGGCGTCGACCTCCTCCAACACCCCGAAATAGTTCGGCTGGGCGATCACCAGGGCAGCGACGCTCCCCCGGGTGAAACCGTCCAGGAGGAGCGGATCCACCCCCCCCTCGCGGGGTTCGTGCGGCAGGGTCACCAGTTCGATCCCCTGTGCCTCGACCAGATTCCGCACCACCCGCCGATGCACCGGCGAGACGGTATCCGCAAGCAACACTCGCGGCGCCTTCGCCCCACGGTTGGCGCGGACCGCCATCAAAACCGCCTCCCCGAGGGCACTCGCACCGTCGTAGAGCGAGGCGTTGGCGACCTCCAGGCCGGTCAGGTGAGCGATCATGCTCTGGAACTCGTACAGGACCTGGAGGGTGCCCTGACTCGCCTCCGCCTGGTAGGGGGTGTAGGCCGTGTAGAACTCACCCCGCCCGGCGATCTCCCAGACCGCCGCCGGCACATAGTGATCGTAGGCCCCGGCGCCGATGAAACAAACCAGCCCGGCGTCACGCCCGGCGGCCTCGCCCAGGTGACGGGCAAGGGCCATCTCGTTCAGCGGCGGCGGCAGATTCAGGGGCGCCGCCCGCAACTCCCCGGGGATCTCCGCGAACAGCGCCTCGACGCTCTCGACACCGATGGCGGCAAGCATCTGCCCGAGATCCTCTTCGGTATGGGGAACGAACGGCATCGACCAACTCCTCGAATGATATCAGTCCCTGAGCGCCGACCGGCCCAGACGGACAAAGGGCGGTCGCACCACCCGAACCGGCAGCTTCCGCCCCCGGACCTCGATCTCGACACGACTGCCAGGGAGGATATCCCGGTCCAGACGGGCAAGGGCAATCCCGCACCCCAGGGTGGGCGAGTACCCCCCGCTCGTCACTTCCCCTACCCCCCGACCAGAGAGTTCCACAGCCATATGGTTGCGCAGCACCCCGGGAACCTCCAGAACCAGCCCCTGGCGTTGCCGCCGACCGGGGCTCGTCCGAAGCCGCTCCAGTGCCCGCCGACCGATAAAATCCCGCTCCGGGGGATCCCACCCTACGCTCCAGGCCACCCCGGAAAGGAAGGGGTCGACCTCCTCGTCCATGTCCAGGCCATAGAGGTTCATCCCCGCCTCCAGCCTCAGGGTGTCCCGGGCCCCCAGGCCGATGGGCGCCACCCCGGTCTGCCGCAGGGCATCGAAAAGGGCAACCACCTCGGCGGCAGGGAGCATGATCTCGCACCCTTCCTCGCCGGTGTAGCCGGTACGTGCCACCAGCCATTCCCCCTCGTGAACAGCATGAAACGCAGGAGCCGCCCCAACCCGCTCCCAAAGAGCAGCAGGAATCACCCGCCGCAACCGGAAGAGGGCCTCCGGCCCCTGCAGGGCAACCATCGCCAGATCGTCACGCCGCCGAACCTCAACCGCAAAGGCTTCTGCCTGGCTCCCGATCCACTCCAGGTCGCGCTCACGCCGACCAGCATTGATCACCAGACGAAACTCAGCCTCACCCAAACGATAGACGATGAGATCATCGACGATGCCCCCCGCCTCATTGAGCATCACCCCGTAGCGCGCCTGCCCGGGCACAAGAGCAGTCACCGACCCGGCAAAGATACGCCCCAGAAAGGCCACCGCCTCACGACCAGCGACATCCACCTGACCCATATGGGAGACATCAAACAAACCACATTCCCGTCGCACCAGATGGTGCTCGCCGAGCTGCGAGCCGTAGTGCAACGGCATCTCCCAACCGGAAAAATCGACCATCCGCGCACCGCATTCCAGGTGGCGTGCGTGAAGCGGAGTAACCCTCATGCCGAAACCTCCTGCCAATGCCCCGTAATCCCGCAACTTCCCTTGACAATCTCGTCCAGCCGCATCCACCCGGCAACCAGAGACTCCAGCCCCTCCAGGGGAAGCATGTTGGGACCATCGCAGGGGGCCTTGTCGGGGTCAGGATGGACCTCCAGGAAAAGGGCCGCAACCCCCACCGCCACCGCCGCCCGTGCGAGCGGCGCGACAAAACGCCTCTCCCCTCCGCTCGCCCCCCCGAGCCCCCCCGGAAGTTGCACCGAATGGGTGGCATCGAAGACCACGGGGTAGCCGGTCGCAGCCATGATGGCGAGCCCCCGCATGTCAACCACAAGATCCCGATAGCCGAACTGGGTCCCCCGATCGCAGAAAAGCAGCTGCCGATTGCCCACCGCCTCCGCCTTCCCCGCCACATGCACCATGTCGCCGGGAGCGAGGAACTGCCCCTTCTTGATGTTGACCGGCCTCCCCGTCCGCGCCACCGCCTCGATCAGGTCGGTCTGCCGACAAAGATAGGCCGGCGTCTGCAGAAGATCCACCACCGAGCCCACCAGGGCCGCCTGGCGCGACTCGTGGACATCGGTGACCACCGGCATCCCCAGCTCGCGCCGCACCTTGGCAAGAATCGCCAGCCCCGCCTCGACCCCGACCCCCCGGAAACCCCGTGTCGAGGTACGATTGGCCTTGTCGAAAGAAGACTTGTAGATCAGCGGGACACCGAGCCGGGAGGCCATGTCCTTGAGCTGTGCCGCCGTCCTGAGGGCGAACTCCTCCCCTTCGATGACACAGGGACCAGCGATCAACACCAGCGGCAGGTGATTGCCGACCTCAACGCTCCCCACCCGCACGACCCGACCACAGCCCCCGGAAACCAAAGGTGCCCCGCCCGCCCCAACCCCCTCCAGGACGACTGGGCGACCGACCGGCCCGCAGGAGCCGGACTCAATCACCGGTCAACGCCTTGGCGGCGCCGATGAAGGCCGCAAACAGGGGGTGCGGCGACCTTGGCCGCGACTTGAACTCCGGGTGAAACTGGCAACCCACGAAGAAAGGATGACCGGCAAGTTCCACAATCTCCACCAACTCGCCCTCGGGACTGCTCCCGGAGACGATCAACCCCGCTTCCTGGAGCCGTCCCCGGTAGCCGTTGTTGAACTCGTAACGATGCCGGTGCCGCTCTTCGATCCTTGACCTGCCATACGCCTTGGCGACCCGGCTCTCGGGGGCCAGAAGACAGGGGAATGAACCCAGGCGCATCGTCCCACCCTTGTCGGCATCGGCCTGACGGCGCTGCTTGCCGCCGTCGTCCATCCACTCGGTCAGAAGAGCGATCACCGGGTGCGGCGTGTCGGCGGCGAACTCGGTCGAGTTGGCCCCCTCGAGGCCGGCAACATTGCGGGCAAACTCCACCACCGCCATCTGCATCCCGAGACAGATGCCGAGAAAGGGGATCCCGTTCTCCCGGGCATAGCGTATCGCCCGGATCTTTCCCTCCGCCCCACGCAGGCCAAAGCCGCCGGGAACCAGGACCCCGTCCACCCCCTTGAGGTGCGCCTCGGGATCCTTGAGGTCCAGAGTCTCGGCATCCACCCAGCGCAGCGCCACCCGGCAATGGTGTGGAAAACCCCCGTGACTCAAGGCCTCACTCAAAGACTTGTACGCATCCAGGAGGCCGACATACTTGCCGACAATGCCGATGGTGACCTTGCGTTGCGGGTTCTCCACCGCCTCCAGGACCTTCTCCCAATCCTCCATCCGGGGCTCGGTCGCCGGCAAATTGAGAATCGAGAGAACCTTCCGCGCCAATCCTTCCCGGTGCAGCGCGAAGGGCACCCGATAAATCGTCGCTTCGTCGACGCAGGAGATCACCGCATCGGGCTCGACATTGCAGAAGAGAGAGATCTTCCGCTTCTCCCCCACCGGGATCGGTCGGTCACTGCGGCAGACGAGGATGTCAGGCTGGATACCGATCGCCCGCAGCTCCTTCACCGAGTGTTGCGTCGGCTTGGTCTTCAGTTCGTCGGCGGTGGAAATGAAGGGCAGCAGCGTCAGATGGATGAAGAGGGTGTTGTCCCGACCGAGATCGTTGCGCAACTGGCGGATCGCCTCCAGAAAGGGGAGCGACTCGATGTCGCCCACCGTCCCGCCGATCTCGATGATGGCGATGTGGACATCGGCGGCGACACTCTGGATCGCCTCCTTGATGGCGTCGGTGATGTGCGGAATCACCTGCACCGTCGATCCCAGGTAATCCCCGCGCCGCTCCTTGCGGATCACCTGCTGGTAGATCCGCCCGGTGGTGAAGTTGTTCATCCGCCCCATCGGCAGATCGAGGAACCGCTCGTAGTGGCCGAGATCCAGATCAGTCTCGGCGCCATCATCGGTAACGAATACCTCCCCGTGCTGGAACGGGCTCATCGTCCCCGGATCGACGTTGATGTAGGGGTCGAGTTTCTGCATGGTGACCCGATAACCACGGGCCTGCAGCAACGAACCCAGAGAGGCCGCCGCCAACCCCTTGCCCAGGGATGAAACCACCCCGCCGGTCACGAACACGAACTTGGCCATGAAAACCGCCCCGACCTCCCGCCACCTGCCACGCCGGACCGCCGGATAAAGTCCAACCACGGACCTCCGGCGACTCGCAAAGTCACATACCAGGCATGCCCTTCCTTACTGGATTCAACGGGTTACACTGTCCCACCGAATCTGACCCGCCATCCGAATCCGGTCGATCCCCCCTCCGAAGAAGGCTCCGCCCGTTCGCCAGCGCGGTACTATAGCGGAAACCTCACCCCACCGCCATCCGGCGACGGACTTTTTCCAGATCCTCGGGCGTATCGACACCAACCGCCCGATGGCTGGTGGTCACCACACGGATGGGGTAGCCATGCTCCAACGCCCGAAGTTGCTCCAACTTTTCCGCCTGTTCCAGGGGCGTCGGCGGCAGCCGCGAAAAACGACGGAGGAAATCGGCACGATAGGCATAGAGACCGACATGCCTGAACGGCCCGCCCCCCTCTCCGGCGACACCATCACGGTGGCAGGGGATCGGGGCCCGGGAAAAATAGAGGGCAAAGCCTCGCCGGTCGGTGACCACCTTCACCACGTCCCGGCTTTGGAACTCCTCCGCATCGGTCAAGAGGTGAGCCAATGTCCCCATCGGAATCCCGGGATCGGCAACGAGGGGGGCCACCACCTCATCGATCATCCCGGGAACGAGCATCGGCTCGTCCCCCTGGACATTGACCACAAGCCCCTGGAAATCGGCGCCAATCGCTTCCGCGATGCGGTCTGTCCCCGAGGGATGCTCCGGCGAGGTCATCACCGCTTCGCCCCCGAAGGCCGTCACCGCCCGCGCAATCCGCAGATCGTCCGTCGCCACCAGAACACGCCCTACCCGCGCCTGACTTGCCCGCTCGTATACGTGCCGGATCATCGGCTTGCCGGCGATCTCCGCCAGGGCCTTGCCCGGGAGCCGGGTCGAAGCATAACGCGCCGGAATGACAACAAGGATCTCACTCAATACGATTTCTCCCACTTCCGCAGCCTGCCGAAAAAGTCCATCCGTGGACTTCTTCAACGGGCTGATAGAACTTGGAAAACCAGTCCCGACCGGCAAGGCCCGTTCATCGACGGTCCGACAACAATCTCTCGATCACATCTGCGTCACGGCATCGGCAGAAAGCTTAATCACGAGATAATCACCGACAACAACACTCTCGTTGCGACCGGCCATATCATCGACACCGCGCAAAAAAGAAATATTCAGGTCGATGCCTTCACCAAAACGACTAAACTCTTCCATGCGCTTCAGGCCTTCAAAATAGGACACCCCCCTGAAACCGAACCCACGAAACTGCCAGATCATGTAATCAGCACCCATTCCCTGGATATGTTTTTGCAAATCAATCCAGGAATCACTGCCATAAATTCCTATCCGAAACTTGGCAAGGCCATAATCGCTCACCAAAAGATGATTCCTGTTAAAATCAAACAAAAAAGACGCGACCGTGTCGACCATGATTGTCCTTCCAGGAGGAACATGCTCCTGAACACGACGCATCAACCGCTCGTTATCTGGACCCAGTATGCCATCGATCGATTCGATATAAGAACTACTTGAAGCCACCTGAAATGAATAGACATGCGCAAAATCGACCACCCGGAAAATTCTCAGGATAAATGTATCAATAAACAATAAAACGACAACAACTGAAACCAACATCGGAAAAAGGTCGACCGATCCTCCATGGCCACCGGGGATTCCCCCTCCCGCTACTGACGGTGCCACCCCGTGCAAGCCCCCACCGGGAATCGAGGCCAACACCACAGCCAACGGTAATACACCCAGCAGAAACGGCGTCGAATAACGAATCCCCGAGGCGGCGTAACCATAGACCGGACCCGCGAAGAGAAAGGCGACCAAGGCAGAAACACAAGACACCAACAATACCCACCTGGTGGCATCGCCGCGATCTAACTCCTCACCAGCATCGCAACGCCTCCAAAAATACAGGGCGATACCCGGAAGAAGCAGAGCGATCACCGTAAATTGAAAAGGATTGTCACCATAGGGAAGCGGAACACCGGACATCAAAAAACGAAAATTGGATACGACAAGGTCGATCGGGGAACGGACCGACATCGCCCCGGGGAGACCGGCAGCCACCCCCGATGAAACCGGCGGGGCAACGGCCGGGGCCACAAGCATTGCCGCAAAGTTCTCCCAATAGGCCATCGCCCACAACAGCGTCTCAAGGAGCGCAACACCCGCCCCGATCGAAACAACCCGGAGCCCCTGACGCCACGGTCGCTTTCTGAAAATAAAAACCAACACCTGCAGCGTCACAAATGTTACGATGAACAAGAAATACGTCAATTTCAAAGGGAGCATGGCCCCAACAAACAGGCCGACCGGAACTGCCGCCAACAATTGTCTCCTGAACGAGGCATCCGCCATCGTCTCAAAAAGAATGATGGATGAATGGATCAAGCCAATAATGGTCACCGCACCCGCATAGACCGGTGAGACATTCACGATTTGAGGATTGACCATCAGAAAAACAACGACTGCTCCAAGGATCGCCAAGGGACGCGCAAAGCGGACGATTCCAACATCAATAATCAATAACATTCCAATGGAAAAAAACAGAACGGCATCAACAGACCCTATATGGGCAAACGACAGGTGATCGACAAAAAACACCTGGACAAAAGTAAACCCACCCAGATTGATCAGACCCGTTCTGAAAAGAGGCTGCCCCTGCAACGACCCCATCTCCGCCATGATCTTGACTTGATTGAAATAAAACTGAAAGTCGTCATGAAAATTGAAACTCTTCATTGGCATCAAGAAATGGAACAGGAATACCGAGGATACCACAACGACAAACAATGATATCAACAAAATATATCTCGAGCCACCACCATACAGATCCAGATAGTCCCTGATGTTACGATGACCATCCGAAAAACCAGACCCGCCCCGCCTTCCAACCCATGTGCGCCACCACATCCACCCGGCCATGGCGACCCCCAGCATCACCAGGCCGTCGACAACGCCCCCATGGGCCAGGCCCGCCAGATTCAACACCCCACCGATGAATACCCAAACCGCGAAACCCACCGCCACCGGGTAAACATATCCGGGCGATTTTTCATTCCCATAAAAAACTGAAACCGCCGACCTCCCCCAACCATGGAGGGAAATGGTGAACAGAACAAATATCGACACGGCCTCGATGCTCGGCATGATTCGGCAATACTCTCCAGAATCGGTTCCCGTCCGCAGCAACGGAATGCCCGTAATGACAACCCCTCCTCAGCGACCCGAAAGAGCGCCCAAAACCCCCTCCAGACGCCGCCACTCCGCCTCCCCTCCCGGCAGCCCGAAGCGCACACCCCCGGGCCGGAGAAAGCGCCTGACCAGAATGCCGTTGCGCCCAAATTCCGTCCACCACTCCTCGCTTCGCTCGGTTGCAACCCAGGCGAAAAGAGCGGTATGCCCGGAAACCGGCAGGCCATGGCGATCAAGGAGCCGGACCAACTCCCGCGATCGCGTCCGCAAGGAGAGACGCGCCGCCGCCTGCCAATCCCGATCCCGCAACGCCCGAGTCGCAAGCCAACGGGAAGGACCGGAAAGCCCCCAGGGACCCAACAGCTCCCGGGCCTGCTCCAAGGCCTCGGGCAGGGCCAGGAGAAACCCGACACGCAACCCAGCGAGCCCGAAGAATTTGCCCAGGGAGCGCAGGACAAAGAGCCCCGCCATCGGCGGATGTGGCGTCAGCGATTCCCCCGGATCGCTGTCCATGAAGGCCTCGTCCACCACCAGCCAGCCCCCGCGGGCGGCAAGGCGTCCGTGCCAGTCGAGGAGCCTGGCACGGGGAACGATCCGCCCCGTCGGGTTGTTGGGATTGACCACCACCACCCCGTCGAAACCCTCCAGATCCCCTCCCAGGTCGGAGAGTGCGACCCCCACCACCGCGTGACCCGCCGCCCGCCAGGCATGGGCATGTTCGGCATAGGTCGGCTCGACCACCGCCACCCGTGCGGGAGAAAAGAGGCGCGGCAACACCTGGATGGCCGCCTGCGAACCCGCGACCGGCAGGAGATGGGCACTCCCATAATACTCCCGGGCCGCCTGTTCCAGACCATCCTCGACCTCCGGCAGCCGCGACCAGGCAGCGGCGGGCATCTCTCCAAGCGGGGCCCGCCAGCCCAGGGGATTGATCCCCGTGGAGAGGTCCAGCCACGCCCCCGGCGGAATACCGAAATGCGCCGCCGCCACCCGCACCCCGCCACCATGTTCCAACACCAGCAGAACCTCCGGATCAAGGAAACAGCAGTCGCCGCACACTCACATCGACCAGTACCAGCCCACTCCCGTCGCCACCCCGCCCCAGAGATAACTGCCCCGCCGGAGCAGGGCGATCGCCCGGGGGATATCCCCCACCCCGGCCTCGCCCCCGAAGCCCAACCGGGGATTCTGCCGCAGCTCTCCATGGTAGACCGCCGCCCCCCCCAATTCCACCCCCAGGGCCCCCGCCCCCCCCGCCCTCACCAGGGGGGCGTTGGGGCCCTTCCGGGGTGGGCGGCG
>JADGCL010000028.1 GCA_015229005.1 Magnetococcales bacterium | reverse complement strand
GCCGGTGGCGCGATCTCCCTGAACATCTCGCCGGCCAACCATTCGGCGATCGGCGGCAACCTGGTGGCGACCAGTGCAGCGGGTGGTGCGGGTGGGACTGGTTCCAACAGCGCCAATGTGGCGGGTGGTGCGGGTGGCGCGGGCGGCGCCATCACGATTGTCCTGGCCGATGCGATCACCGGCAATGTCACCCTGTTGGGCGGCAATGGCGGCAATGGCGGTAATGCCGGGAGCGCAGGCAGCGGTGGGGCCGGTGGGGCCGGTGGCGCCATCTCGGCGGCAATCGGTGGCGATATCGGCGGGACGCTCACCCTGACCAATGGCAGCCCTGGTGGGACTGGCCTGGCTGGTGGTGGGGGCCAGGGGGCGGTCGGTGCGGGTGGGCAGGTCACTGCCAACGTGGGTACCGGCACCCATGCGATCACGGGTGGCGTGAGTGGTTCTGGCACGCTCAACCTCATGGCAGGCAGCAGCCTGATTTCCACTTACGCCAGTGATGCCAGCCTGAGTGTTCTCAGGGGACCGGGCTCACTTGTCAAAGCAGGTTCTGGAGTGCTGACCGTGGGTGACAGCAGCGCCTTCACAGGTGTCGTGACTCAGGCGAGCGGGACTGTGGGTGGCTTCATCATCAATGCCGGGGCTATGGGTGGAGACTGGTCCTCGATTGCGGCAAGCGCTATCACCTATCAAAATGGGAGCGTCAGTTCCTTGTCTGGTTTGACTGCTACAACCGGCGGGGCATCGTCTAATTTGGATCTCTCCGCCTCATCCAATGTGAGTACGATCATTAGTGGCATAGGTTCCCTGAGCGTCAGTAACAGCAGCAATTTGACGCTCTCCTCGGCAAACACATACACCGGCAATACCTCCATCAATTCCGGAAGCACCATAACGTTAGGAATCAACAACGCCATCAAGAGTGGCAATGACTTGTCAGTTAACGCCGGGGGTACATTGGCTCTTGACAATAACATCACTTCCACACTTTCGGTTACCGGAACCGGCACGGTCACCCTTGCAACAGGCAGCATTTTGAACGCCAGTTACGATGCGGGTTCCCACTCCCTTGGTTCCTACTCAGGAACTGGTACCTTTAACAAGACAGGGGTGGGCGACCTGACCCTGACTGGTGCCAGTAACAGTACCGGGTCCACAAATGTGACAGACGGCAGGCTGATCCTCTCAGGTACCAGCAGCATCGGCACCAGTCTTGCCCCGGCCGCTACGGTGAGTGTGAGCAACGGGGGCACCCTTGTGGTTGGTGATGACGTATCAACAGGGGTGAATGTGTTTGCTCCAGTGAACATCGCGGATGGTGTTCTTAAAGGTCGGGGCACCATTACTGGTAACGTCAGCATGAGCGGCAGTCTTAAACCTGGAAACTCAATCGGTACTTTGAATGTGAATGGCGACTACACCCAGGTTGCTGGATCGGCCTATCAGGTGGAGTTTGATCCAACAGTTGCTGGACTCAGTGACAAAATCGTCGTGACCGGAACCGCCACGCTGCAAGGTGGTGCCGTGAGCGCGGTCAAACTTCCGGTTGCGACACTCTCCAACTGGGCCAATCGTTACACGGTTTTGACCGCCAACACTATTAACGGCACCTTTGCCTCCTCAGCAATGGACGCGGTCGATCCTGCACTTAGAACCCATTTGATGTATGGTGCGCAAAAAGTTGACCTTGTCGTCACCTCTGGGATTCAATCGCAGGCCATTAACAGAAATCAATCGGCGGCAGGTGTTGCCATAGAAAGAATCATCGACAGTAACAATGTCAGTGGCAGCCGTTTTGACGAGATGTATGACATGAGCGCAGCCCAGGTTCAGGGTATCTTGAGCAAAGCCGCAGGTGCTTTGCACAGCAACGCCATGAGTGCCGGGCAGGATATGCGACGCGCTTTTAACAGGGCGACAAGCGACCATCTCTTCCAGTATCAGAACCAGACCCTGGCCTCTGAGTTCTCTGGAGTCAACCCCGGCTCCCGGAACCAGGCCCTGGACTCTACGGCATTTGAAATCAACGCCGATGAAGCCATGGTGGCGAAAAGGACCAACGCTTGGCTCCGGGGAATTGGCCAATGGGGTGAAGGCACTTTCGATGGCAACGCCGCTGGATACAGCCAGGATATGAGCGGCCTGGTCGGTGGCATGGATTTCAGAGTCTCCAAACGAACCAGCTTGGGCTTTGATTTTGGGTATGCGACAAGCAGAATTGACAACGATGATGCCGCCACCGCCGACCTTGCAAGCTGGCAGATAGGGACCTACGGTCGTGTGGATATCGACAACGTATTCATCGACGGCAATCTCGGTTTCGCGAAAAACAGCTACGATTCACAACGTTCCACACATGGCGGTACTGCCACCGGACAGTCGAATGGCACTGATGTCTTTGGTGGCATTGATGTAGGCTACCATTATGAAATGAGTCAGGGCTATGCGATTGAGCCGTGGGTGGGCCTTAGCGTCCTCCGCAGCCAGAAGGATGGATTCACCGAAACCGGTGCCGGCCTCTTCAATTTGGAGGTGGGTGAAAGTACAGTGACTGCTACCGACGCCTCTGCCGGATTCCGGGCCTTCCGCACCATCAAGAGGGCGGACTTCTCCTACGAACCTGAGTTCCGGCTGCGTTTGGACCATGGGTTCGGTATCAACACAAGCAGCACGACTGCAAGTATTGGCGGCCAATCTTTTGAAAGCCTTGGGGTGGAACGTGGCCGGGATGCCGCTGTCGCCGGAATTGGACTGACAGTGATCACTGCAGACGATCTTAGCTTGACGATTGGCTATGATTTTGAAGGTCGCAGAAACTTCAGTTCCCACAGCGGCATTATAAGCTTGCGCAAGACCTTCTGAACGATGATGATGGAGCGGTGCCTGCCGCTCCATCATCCAGAGCAGGAAACATCGGAAACTGGGTGCTGTCCTTTTTCCCATCTTTTTTGAACATCAACAAGGAACGAGATCATGATAAAAAATAAAAGTTCCATCCTGCGCATGCCCATGCTTTCTGCAATAGGTTTTGCTGTCCTCAGTTCGGGATGCCTGACCACCGACGCCGCCACCGGGGAGAGTTCAGACATAGTGCTGGCGGAGATCAGCGACCACACTGATGCGGCCACCAGCAAGAGTTCGGGTGCAAAGATTCCGGAAAAAATCGCGGACACTCCAATCGATCCCAACGCTCCCAAGAAATTATGGGCTACTGTGTGCGAAGAAGATAAAGACAAGAAAAAGAAAACCTGCTTTGCCAGCCAGGATCATCGTACCGAGAGCGGGCAACTGGCCCTGCGCTTCTCCTTCGGCTACATGAATGAAGACAAAAAACCCTTCGTCGTCACCATGTTGCCTCTGGGTATCAACTTGCAGTCCGGGGCCGTGGTGAAGATTAGCGAGGAAAAGCCGATTCCCCTGGTGCTGCAAAATTGCACCCCAGACGGTTGCCTGGCCGCTGTCCAATTGAGTGCCAGCCAGACCAAAAATTTGCTCAAAGCCAAAGAAGTCTCGGTGGTCATGGTGCCCGGCGGCGCTTCTCAGCCCATTTCCTTCAGCGTCAATATGGAGGATTTTGCCAAAGAGGTCAGAAAGTTGCCGTGACATCTCACGGATACCGGCCACACAAGGCGTGAACCAAGTTTCCCAAAAGGGTTGCATTCGTCGCATCCAGGCCCTACGAGACCGTTGAAAAGTCCCATGCGTGGACTTTTCAACGGCCTCACAGGCCTCACTTGAAGCCCAGATTGGTATCATGGTTTACCAGATGACAAGTACTGCCATGCCTTATGAATAAACCACTCGAAGAACTGAAAATGGATCACTGAGCCTGTTTGGTTCGATGAAAGGACAACGACGATGCTAGACGTTTTCGCTGACATGGTGAAGCATATCGATTTTTCCGGTGGGCTGGTACGCCTGGAGCTTGTTTCTGCTTATCCTGAGGAAAAACAAAGTGATAGTCAGATCAGGCTGCAACGGAGTGGGCGCTTGATCATGCCCCTTAACGGGTTTCTGTCCACCTTTCAGGTCATGCAAGATCTGATTGACCAGTTGGTAAAGTCCGGGATTGTTCAGAAGAATCAGGTGGTTGATGCGGTGATTGACAAAGCGTTGCCATGAAACATTTAAGCGTTTGATTTTTTCTTACAGGATTAGGTCAATAGAATCTGTTGAAATCATTGATTATGGCCTAATATCCCAGGGAGTGCTTGCGCTTGACCCAATAGACAACTGTCAGAAAGTTTTGTTTTTTGCTTGATCTGAACGATTCTGTCAGGAGGTTCACCATGGGGACCCATATCGAGAGCATGCCAATCACCAGTGACGGGTCCTGGTGGGCGGACAAACCCGACGCTACGGTTCAGCAATACATCAACGTCCTGGATAGCGGGCAATCCAGGGCCTCCGCGATGGGAATAGCAAAAATCACTTACAGCATCATGGATCGTCCTCCAGATTTTGGGACGACAACAGAAGCGACTGGATTCACTGCCTTTGACAGCCCGCAGCGGGGGGCAGTGGTCTCAGCCCTGAAAGCTTGGTCTGATGTGGCCAATATTCAATTCGTCGAGACCTCCAACCTGGGAGGCATTAATTTTGGGGCATCATCAACCACAGAGGGTGGTGGCACCTATACCCGCACATGGGTTCCAGACGGCACCAATATCACCCGTTCAGATGTATGGCTGAGCACTGATTGGGAATCAAATTATAATATGGGATCTGGAGAATATGGCCTGACGACCTTGACTCATGAATTGGGCCACGCCTTGGGACTCAACCATGCAGGCAACTACGAAGTGCGGAGCGGGCAATCCATTGAAACCGGGCGTCTGTTCGGCAACGATGATCGCCAACACTCTATGATGTCCTATTTTCAGAGTCCAGCCTATCTGAATGAAAACCTTTTCCCATCTTCAGCCATGGTAATGGACATTGCCGCGATCCAATCCATATACGGCGCCAACACGACCACCCGCACCGGGGACGATATCTACAACTGGCCAGACCGATCCGCTTTCATTTCGACAATCTGGGATGCGGGCGGCACGAATACTTTGGATGCGAGCAATCAGACCCTCCCCTGCATCCTCAACCTCAACGCCGGTTCCTTCAGCTCCATCGGAAGTAAGCTCGATGGCTCCCCGGCTGTCAATAATCTAGGCATCGCCTATGGGGTCACCATAGATAACGCCATGGCTGGCAGTGGCGGCGACACCCTGGTGGGCAACAGTAACGCAGATGTGCTAAGGGGTGGGACGGGTTCAGATACCTTGATCGCTGGTAGCGGTAAGGGTCTTCTGGTCGGTGGGCTGGGCAACGATGCCTATGTGTTCGGGGCTGACTTTGGCCAGGATACAGTGGTGGATAGCGGCAGCAATAGGCTGACTTTCGAGGATGTCGACCGCAGCCAGTTGCAGTTTTTCCGCTCCCAAAACGATCTGATCATCAGGAAGAGTGGTACAAAGAGTCAGGTTCTGGTCTCCAGCTATTACGAGGCAGGGAACATCTATTCTCTGGCGGATAATGGGGGAATCTTTTCTTTTTCCCTCGCCGCCCCGGTCATAACAAGCGCCATGCCAGAAACCGTAGCGGCTTTGCCGGTGGCGGACAGTGGGTCGCACGCTTATGGAAGCCTTGCCGCCGTGATTGGGGCACGCTCCCTGGAAGGCATGAACTCGGCGTTGATCACGGTCAGGGATCGGGCGGGGGGGAGTGATCCACAAGGCCACCATGAGCTCGCAATTTCCGCCGACAAAATTGTCAGTTCCCGTATGAAGAGTCTGCCACCCAGCGCCGGCTATGACCTCCACGATCGTGGAAGTCCTGTTGCCATCCTGGCATCCCCGATGGGTGCCAATCCAATTCGACAGAATGGTCCCCTCGCCGGCGATGCTTTAGGGGTCGATTCCTATTCAGACCATGCGATCTACTCCTTGAGCCTGCCTCAAAGCAGTGCCCGTTCTTCTGCCTCCGTGGAGGGAGTGCTCCTGCCATCATCGTCCTTGACCTACCGCGATGCCACCGCATCAGGCGTCCACGCTTTGGCCATGGTGGAGGATCCGAACCTGAGTGCGACCCGTAGACTTGGGATACTGGTTGGCAAGAGTTGATGGGATAGCAGCCCGTTGATAAACGAGCTGCGCCGGCCAGGGATGGCCGGCCAAATTCAACGGGATGGTGTAACCCGTTGAATTTGTAAGGGAAGGCGAAACCGCGTTTTGCCTTCCCAGGTTGAAAAAGTCCATGGATGGACTTTTTCAACAGGCTGACAGGTGGTGTTGGTCATTGTGAGAGGAGAACCTGGTGAAAACGGTTTTTGCCCACACCATAGGCCGAGCCGATCTTATCGGCGGTGTGATTCGTTGTGAATTAAACAGCATGGTTCCATGCGACAGTGATTCGGAGTTGCCAGTCTCCATGGCAACTCATGCCTTGATTCTGCCGGTCGATGGATTTTTGCGCGCCTTCGCCACGTTGGAGGAGTTGGTGCGCAAACTGACCGAAGCCAAGGTTATTGGTCCACTGCAGGAGAGGGTTGAGTACAAAGCAGAAGATGAAGCGGTTCATGAAGCTGTGTCATCTGGAGCGATAAAACCTCCGACCTCACCCAATTTTATATAAGCTCGCTTGTCTCTGGGTTTCATGGATAATCTCAGCACCCAACAACTGACCGCTCTGAAGACTCTGGAAATGGTGGCCCGCCATCACGAAGTTGATGTGAGTGTGGAACGCCTTATCCACGACTACGCCATCGGTACCGGCCCCATTGAAACTTATCTTTTGTTGCGAATCGCCCGTGACCTGGGCTTCAAGGCCAAAAAAGTCACCATGAGCTGGAACGAGTTGAGCCGGTTGGGGGAAGCCTATCCCCTGATTGCCCGTTTGAAGAACGGCAACAGCATAGTGTTGGCAGGTCTTCGGCAGAATGAGGGGGTTGAGGAAGCGGTGGTGGCCGACCCCTTGGCGGATCGGGCGGGATTCATCTTCGTTGGTCGCGACCGTTTTGAGGTCATGTGGCAACATGAGGTTATTTTAATAAAGCGCAGATACAGTTTTTGCGACGAAAAGCAACCTTTTGGAATGCACTGGTTTCTGCCGGAATTTGCGCGGCAGAGGATGGCCTTTACCTATGTGGCTGTAGCCGGGTTGTCTCTGCACGCCTTGAGTCTCATTACGCCGCTCTTTTTTCAGATCGTCATTGACAAGGTGTTGGTGCATAACAGTGCAGATACATTGACAGTATTGGGTATTGGTGTAACAGTCGCCATATTTTTTGAGTCTCTATTGGGTTTTTTGCGCAATTATCTATTGTTGCACACAACAAATAAAATGGATATTCGCCTCACTTCTCGCACTTTTGGCCACCTGTTGTCACTCCCCCTCTCTTTTTACGAAAACAGATCCGCCGGCGTGCTGGTCAAACATATGCAGCAGGCCGAGGTGATACGTAATTTCATGACCGGCAAACTGTTCTCGACAGTCATGGATACCTGGGCCTTGTTCATCTTTTTGCCGGCGCTGCTCTTCTACAGCGTTACCATGACTTTTATTGTGTTGCTTTTTTCCGGGTTGACGGCCGTGACCCTGGTGGTGGTGATGCCATTTTTTCAACGGGAAATCGAACGACTCTACGCCGCCGAGGGTAAGCGACAAGCCCAACTGGTTGAGGTGATTCATGGGATGCGCACGGTGAAATCCCTGGCCTTGGAGCCGGGTTTTCGGCGCAGTTGGAGCGCCAGTTCGGCCCAGGCCATCACCATGCAGATGCGGGTGGGCAAGATCTCGATCAGCGCCCAGGCGCTGATCGGTTTCTTGGAAAAACTGTTGTCTGTGGTGATTGTCTGGATGGGGGCGGTCATGGTTTTCGACGGAGCACTCACCGTGGGCGAGTTGGTGGCCATTCAAATGCTGGCGAGTCGGGTCAGTTCCCCGCTGGTGCAATTGGTGTCGCTGATCAATGAATTTCAAAAAACCGCCATGTCGGTGCGCATGTTGGGGGAGATCATGAATCATCCCTCGGAACAGAAGACGAATCAGGCAGGGCTGCGTCCACTTCTGCGGGGAGAGATTACCCTGGAGGGTCTGACCTTTTACTATCCAGGCATGGCGGTGCCAGCCCTGAAAGAGATCTCCCTGACCATCCGCGCCGGGAGCATGGTCGGGATTGTAGGCCGGAGCGGCTCGGGAAAAAGCACCTTGCTGGGGCTGCTTCAGGGGCTCCATTTGCCGCAACAAGGGGCGATTCGCTTTGATCAACAGGATATTCGGGATCTGGATTTTTCCAATCTGCGCCACAACCTCGGAGTGGTGCTGCAGGAGAGTTTTTTCTTTCGTGGCACGGTTCGGGAAAACATCGCCCAATCGTTGCCGGGAGCCTCCTTTACTCAAGTGGTGACCGCCGCCCATCTTGCGGGGGCCGATGAATTCATTCAACGTCTCTCCCAGGGGTATGAAACCCTGCTGGAAGAGAATGCCGGTAATCTCTCCGGCGGGCAGAAGCAGCGTTTGGCCATTGCCAGGGCGGTACTATCCCAGCCCCCGATTCTGATTTTCGATGAGGCGACCAGCGCCCTGGATCCAGAAAGCGAGGCCATTGTGCAGAACAACATGAACCGGATCGCCCAGGGGCGCACAGTGGTCATGGTTTCGCATCGTTTAGCCACCCTGATGGATGCGGATCAAATTTTTGTCCTGGATCAGGGGGTGGTTGTGGCCAAGGGAACCCATCACGAACTGCTGTCTCAGGATGGGATCTATCGTCACTTGTGGTCCAAGCAGCATAGCCATGAGCATTGACCCGGACAACACGGATCCTGATCCTGACCGGACACCGCCAGACCCATTGGCGGATGCGGGGGGGGTTCATGTGGTGGAACAGCCCTATGAGCGGGGCCAACTGATTTTTCGGGAAGGCGATGCCGGCGATTGCGCCTACCAGGTGGTCACCGGTCAAGTGGAGTTGACCATAAAGTCGCCCGAGGGTCCGATACGCTTGGCGATCTTGGGCAAAGGCGAGATTTTTGGCGAAATGGGAGTGCTGGACGGCTTGGCGCGCAATGCCTCGGCCCTGGCCATGGAATCAGTGACCCTGCGGGTTTATTCGCGAGAGGCTTTTTATCAACTGTTGCGCCATCGTCCAGAGAGCGCCCTTTCCATGATCAAGATGGTCACGGAACGGTTGCGCCAGGCCGATGAGAGCATCGTTCATCCCGATCATGTGGTGATGGCCGGTCAATCCCCCTCTCCAACGGGTTGGTGGGGACGCTGGTTTGGCGGACAATCCCGACGCTTTCGTCGGGTTCGTTTGGAATACCAGCCCGATGCGATCGAAATTGAAGAGCAGCCGATTCCCATGGTGGCTCGGTGGATCATGTTTACTTTAATCATGTTCCTGGTGGTGGGGATGGTTTGGGCCTCGCTGGCGCACCTTGACCGCGTTGTCAGCGGTCAAGGCAAACTGGTGACCCGGGCGGCGAAAATTTTCATCCAACCGTTGGAGACCATGATTGTCCGTTCCATCGAGGTACAGGTGGGACAGGAGGTCAAGGCGGGGCAACTGTTGGCCCAATTGGATCCCACCTTTGCCGAGGCCGAGGCCGTTTCCAGCCAAGCCTCCATGAAGAGCTTCGCGGCGCAGGTTCAGCGTTTGACCGCAGAGCTCGATGGCGAGAATCCCACGCACTTTTCTACCGATCAGGGCGAGGAGCGCTTGCAGCGCAGACTGTATGCATCGCGCCAGCGGGAGCGAAGCGACCAATTGTTGGTCTCCGAGTCGACAATCCAGGAATTGCAGGCACGTCTGCGAGCAACCCGTGAGGATCAGCGGGCCATGCAGACCGACTTGGCCATTGTGCGGGAATTGGAGACCATGCGCCGCACCCTGTTGGAAGAGGGATACGGTTCCCGAGTCCTGTTATTGGAAGCCAAGCGGCAATTGAGTGAGACCCGGCGCACAAGCGAGCATCTCCTCAATAGTGTAGAGGAACTCGGTCATAAGCTGGCGGCGGCGCAAGCCCAGCGCAGCGCCATGATGGCGGAGTGGCGGAGCCAGGACGGTCAGGAGCTGCAGACCGCGCAACGGGAGTTGATCAAATATGCAGAAGTGGTGGCCAAACACGAACGGATGCTTATGCTGGTGCGGTTGACCGCGCCGATTGATGCGGTTGTGCTGGATATTGCCCCCCGTACCACGGGATCGATCATTCGTCAGGCCGAAGTGTTGCTCACCCTGGTGGCGGTGGATAGTCCGCTGCAAGCGGAAGTGAACATTCCCGCGCGGGATATCGGATATCTGCGCAAAGGGGATCGGGCCAGAGTCAAACTCGATGCCATACCGTTTCAGCGTCATGGCACTTTGGAAGGCGCGATTTCGACGATTAGCGAGGATATCTTCGAAGAAGAGTTGGACGGGCGCAAACAGCCGGTTTATCGGGCACGGCTCACACTGAAGCAGAACACCTTGCGTGAACTTCCCAAGGATTTCCGTCTGATTCCAGGGATGAGCGCAGTTGCCGAAATCAAGGTGGGAACCCGCAGCCTGCTTTCCTACTTTTTTTATCCCATCCTCCGCACATTGGACTCCAGCTTGCGCGAACCATAACTTCTCAAATTCTATTCTGGCTGTTTCAATCCCATAGACTTAATTCGACGCCACAAGGTGGTGCGACTAACATTCAACTTGGCGGCAGCGACCTGTATGCGCCAACCAGACTCTTCTAAAACACGTAAAATCGTTTCTCGATTAAATTCCTCTCCTGAATCGAGGCCGCGCTTCAGAGGGCGTCCGACGGGATGGCCTCTTGATGCCGTTGGGTCGCACAAGGGAGGGGTGGGGGAAGCACGGAATTCTGGAGGCAAATTGGAGCACGCCAGGATGGATTGCGGGGCAACAACCATTGCATGTTCCAGAACGTGTTCCAGTTCACGGACGTTTCCCGGCCAATTATAATCCATAAGGACCGAGAGGACCTCATCGCTCACCCCCTTGATCGAACGATTCAGGCGGACGTTGAATTTGGCCAGAAAATAGCTGACCAGTGCGGGAAGATCCTCCTTGTGTTCCCGCAACGGGGGCATGCGCATTTCCACCACTTTGAGCCGGTAATAAAGATCCTCACGGAAAAGCCCTTCCCGGACCCGTTCACGCAAATCGCGATGGGTGGCGGTGATCACCCGCACATCCACATGGATGGGCTTATTGTCTCCTACGGCCTCAAATGACCTTTCCTGCAAGACCCGCAGGAGCCTTACCTGCATTTCCAGGGGAAGGTCGCCGATCTCGTCCAAAAAGATGGTACCCCCGTCCGCCAGTTTGAAGCGGCCAGGATTGTTACGTGTAGCACTGGTGAAGGCCCCGCGCACATGGCCAAACAACTCGCTTTCAATGAGTCCTGCCGGTAGGGCCGCGCAATTGACCGCCACAAAGGCGCCGGATCTACGCAGGCTGGTCTCGTGCAGCGCCAGGGCCACCACCTCCTTGCCGGTGCCAGTTTCACCGGTGATGAGAACAGTGGAGTCGACTTCCGCCAATCGTTCGATCAGATGATAGACCTCCTGCATGGACCGGCTTGAACCAATCAGCCCATGCCAACCCTGCCGTGTTTTGGTCTCCCGCTCCAGCATAGCCATGCGGCTCTCGTCACGGACCACCAGGATCACTCCCTGGGAGTCTTGTGCCGGGTCGGTAAAGAGAGACGCCGTGCAATTCAAGACCCGACTTGCCCTACCTTCGGTCATGTTGACCATGCGTACCGTGCGTTTCCCCTCACCCTCGATCTGAGCTTGGCGCAGTAGGGGTTCCACGTAGGGGAAGAGCCAAACCACAACCTCACACAATAATCGGTTCATCGCCGAGGAGGTAATTCCCAGGAGCCTGGTTGCGGATTCGTTGAATTGGACAATGCGCCACTCCCCATCAATGGCAACAATAGCATCATCCACCCCATGAAAAATGGCATTCATGCGACTGACCAGCATTTCCCGTTCTTTGCGGGATTTTTCGTGTTCATCTATAATTGTAATCATAAAATTCCAATGGCGCCTGGACAGGAAAAACATTTACGATTCAGACAGACATGGAATCAGTCTCCTGCATGGCGCATAATGCGGTTTGCAGGACCAAGCATCACATCCCATACCGGATACTGACAATCTTCAAGTCTATCATAAGGAAGGCCAGAGAACAAATAGAAAGACTGAATAAGCAATTTCTTTCCGCTTTCCCGGATCAGCTCCTCAGCGAGGAGCCCTCCTGAATTCGTCCCGAGAAAAGATCGAGCACGCATCTGGAACAAAACGATCCCGCCTCTTGGACGCAATGCTGTGCGCCATCGCTTTCCACCGGATCGGGAACCGGCATGGTCGTGTTGAATCACGAGCCGTCAAACATCGCCCCAAGCCTTTCCCTCGGCTGACCGTGCCAAGGGCGAAAACACGATCCCTTTTGGCATTACGCAGCGTTGCGATTATCCAAGCGCCATTGGTAATATATTTCGTTCCGTGGCCGGTCTCCTCCTGAACGGTGGGACCGAATTCTAGCATACTAATGAGTGCGTTGGTTAGCCGACACGGTTTTGCGGATCATGACCGCGATTGTTTGCCCCGCAAGGGTTCCGGAAGTTTTCATGTCGGCAAAACAACGCACTCATTAATTAGTAATACGGAGATTGTGAGCAGAATTCTAGTAGAGACCATCGCCGATATCGGAACTCTCTCCCCCCGGAGAAGCCCCCCCCGAAGTGGTCTCGGAATCGCCGGAAGAGGGAAAGGAGGAGCCCTGATTGGGTCCCTGACCCTCCTGGAAGGCCTCCAACACCGATCCGGATCCACTCCCAGGACCGCCCGAAGAGAGAGAAACAGACTCGAAGTGGATGCCCGGCGGCACCGGGAAATCGGTGACCGGGATATCCTTCAAGGCCTCCCGCATGAAGTCGATCCAGATGGGCAGGGCCACCATCGCCCCGGTTTCGGCATGTCCCAGCTCGGAATAGTCGTCCGCCCCGACCCAGACGGCCGCTACCAGCGAAGGGGAGAAACCGATAAACCAGGCATCCCGGAGATCGTTCGTCGTCCCGGTCTTGCCGGCCAGAGGCCGCTTCAGGACCAGGGCCTTGCGCGCCGTGCCCCGCTCCACGACCCCCTTGAGGAGAGAGACCATCTGGTAGGCCGTCGCCGGGGTGAGGACCCGGCGCTTGGTCAGGGGATCGGCGGAAATGATGGCGGCGTCCGCAGCGGAGACCGCCTTGGGCTCCTGATGGCACAGGAGACAGTCACCGCCCCCATGGCGAAAGATGGTCCGCCCCAGCCTGTCCTGAATGCGGGCGATATAGACCGGCTCCACGAACTTGCCACCATTGGCGAAGACCGCATAGGCCGAGGCCATTTTCAGGGGGGTGAAGACCACCGTCCCCAGGGCCAGGGTCAGATTCCTGCGGGAGTCCGGGATTTCCAGGCCAAACCGACCAACGAAGGGAATGGTGAAGTCGAGCGTCAGCCGCTCCAAGAGACGAATGGTCACAAGGTTGCGGGAGTGCTCCAGCCCCACCCGCAGGGTCGTCGGCCCGTAGAATTTCTGCTCGTAGTTCTCCGGGCGCCAAACCATCACCGCCCCGGTCGCCGGATTGCGCGACTGGAAGGAGATGGGACTGTCGTCAACGATGGTGGTCGGGGGCAACCCCTTGGCCATGGCCGCCGCGTAGATGAAAGGCTTGAAGGCCGACCCCGGCTGGCGCCAGCCCTGGGTCGCGCGATTGAACTCGCTGGTGCTGAAATCGTAGCCTCCGACCATGGCCAGAATCTGGCCATTGTGGGGATCGATACTTACCAGAGCGCCGCCGACATCCGGCTCCTGGGCCAGCATGTAGTAGGGACGCCCCTTGGCCACCGCCGCCTCGGCGGCAGCGGCGGCGATCTCCGCAGGCGAAAGATCCGACTTGGCCGCTGCCGCCGCTGCCGCCGCTGCGGCCTCGGCATCGGGGGAGGCCGCCTTGGGAGGTTCCACCAGGATCACATCTCCCACCGCGAGAACCTCGGAAACCGCCTTGACCGGCGGACCGACGGGCTTGTTCTTGGCCTTCAAACGACGCCGAGCCCAGGTGACCCCCTCCAGGGGAAGCTCGATTTCCCTGGCATCCGTGAGAAGGACCTTGGCCGCCCCCTTGGCCGCCACCGCGACAACCAGCCCCCTGAGGAACCCCCCGGCGGTCGGTTCCACATTCTTGTTCGCGGCCAACCACTTTTCCCGAACTTCGGCGGTCATCCCCCCCTCGATCCGCTCCAGGGGGCCCCGATACCCATGGCGACGGTCATAGACCAAGAGTCCCCGACGCAAGGCCGCCTGCGCCACCCTCTGCAACGGTGGATCCAGGGTGGTGAAGACATCGAGCCCCCCACCGAGGAGATTGCCCATGCCCCAGTCGGCGGCGATCGTCCGGCGAACATGTTCCAGATAATGGGAGGCGACCGCCTCCAGGGGTTGCGCCGCCTTGGCCAAACCAAGAGGAGCGGCGATCGCGGCATCGGCCTCCTCCCGGCTGATGTAACCCAGCCCCGCCATCCGCCGCAGGACCAATGCCTGGCGCTTCCTGGCCCTCTCAGGGTGCTTCCAGGGATTGTAGCGGCTGGGCTGCTGCGGCAGCCCGGCGAGCATCGCCATCTGCCCCAGCTCAAGGTCGGCGACATCCCGATTGAAATAGACTCGCGCCGCCGCCCCAACCCCATAGGCGCCCGCCCCCAGAAAAATCTGGTTCAGGTAGAGTTCAAGGATTTCGTCCTTGGTCAGGCGCTCCTCGATGCGCAGGGCCAGGATGATCTCCTTGACCTTGCGCACCCAGGTCCGCTCCGAACTCAACAGGAAGGTCTTCGCCACCTGCTGGGTGATGGTGGAGGCCCCCTGGACCACTCGACCAGCAGAGAGATTGGCCAAAGCCGCCCGCGCCATGCCTCGGGGATTGATGCCCCAGTGCTCGTAGAAGGCCGTGTCCTCGATGGCGAGAAGGGCCTTGATCAACACCGGCGGCACGTCGGCAATGGGCACGAACTGGCGCCTCTCGGCGAAAAATTCCCCCAGCAACTGGTAGTCCCGGGCATAGACCCGAGTGAGGAGATTGGGTTGGTAATCAGCCAGACTGTTCAGCGTCGGCAGATCCCGTGAGAACTTCTGGTACACCCCCCAGAGCATCAAAAGCCCGAAGAGAATACCCAGGAAGAGCCCTCCAAGGACGACCCTTACGCGGAAAAATCTTTTTTTCTTCTGAGTTTTCCTGTTCATGGTAATAACCGGTAAATCTGGAGGTAGGGGGGCCAGCCGATCATACCCCGGAGAGACAACCGGGACCATGTTTCTTGCTCTTTGGACTGGGGTCCATTAGGTTAACAGGGAGGATCGGACGCAGCGGCGGACCAACACTTTCAGGCGGCATCCCTCATGTTCCCATTTGGTTCCCGGTTCAGGCCCATTGTGGGGGTGGACATCGGCACCTCGGCCGTCAAGGCGGTCGAACTCAGACCTGCCGGCAAGAAATGGCGACTGCACCATTGCAGCATGCAGCCCCTCCCAGCCGACGCCATCGTCGATGGTCAGATCAAGGAGCCGGAGGCCGTCGCCGAGGCGATCCGGATCCTCATCAAGGAGGGAAAATTCTCCACGAAAAACGCTGCCATCGCCGTCAGCGGCGCCTCCGTCGTCATCAAGAAGATCCAGACCCCCTTCATGTCGGAACTCGAACTCGAGGACCAGATCGCCCTGGAGGCCGAGGAGTATATTCCCTTCGGCATCGACGAAGTCTATCTGGATTTCCAGATCCTGGGAACCACCACCGCCTCCGAGGACGAAAAGAACCTGGAGATCATCCTCACCGCCTGCAAAAAGGACGCGGTCGAGGTTCGCCAGGAGCTCCTCCGCCAGGTCGGACTGACCCCCCTGTTGTGCGACGTGGACCTCTTCGCCCTGAGCAATGCCTATGGCTCTCTCCTCGCACCAGCCACTTCCTCCGGATCGGACAACGGCAATATCAAGGGCAAGTCGAAGGGCAGGACCGGGAAAATATCTAAAGGAGGGGAAAAGGGTAAGGAAAAGGATTCCCCCAAAGGTCCCCCCACCACCGGCGGAAAATCCGGGGGAGAAACCACGGCGGTCTGCCTGGTCAACACCGGGGCCACCCACCTGAACATTGATATCATCGTCGAGGGAAATCCCGTCTTCACCCGGGACGTTGCCTTCGGTGGCAACACCCTGACCCGCCCCCTGGAGCAGGAATACAAGAACCTCACCCCACAGCAGATGGGCGCCATTCTTACCGAAGGCGCCTTCATCGCCGACGGGGTCCGTCAGGAAGTTCCCCAGTTCCGCGAGGAGGTGATCCAACCCTTCTTCGAGCAGTTGGTCAGGCAGGCCTCGCAGACGGTCGACTTTTTTAATAACACCAACCCCAATACCAAAATCGGCATGATCCACCTTTCCGGGGGCTGCGCCCTGCTGGGAGGGCTCGAAAAACGCATGGAGGAGATGCTCTCGATCCCCTCCCGGCTGGCCGATCCCTTCGCCTCCCTCTCCCCGGAGAAAAAAACGCTCGGGGCCGGTGTCAGACCCCAGGATTCTCCCCGATTCATGATCGCCCTGGGGCTCGCCCTGCGCGGAGGTGCCCTGTGATCCGCATCAACCTGATACCCTATCGGGAAGGGCGACGCCTGCAGAAGGTCCAGATGATCATCGGGGCCTGGGGCGCCACCCTCCTCCTCGGGATCCTCCTCGCCTTCCTCGTCAACGGCACCGTCAACGACTGGATCTCCGAAAAAGAACGGCAAAAGAAAAAAAACACCGAGACCATCGCCGCTCTGGAGAAGGATCTGGGAGAGGTCAAGGATATCAAAGAGATCAAGGAAGAGGTCCGGGCAAGGCTCGATACCATCGCCTCCCTCCAGAACCAGCGCGATCTCCAGGTCCACATCCTCGACGAACTGGCACTCTCCATCCCGAAAGAGGTCTGGATCTCCCAGGTCTCCTCCGCGGGAGCCCTCCTGACCGTCAACGGCAGGGCCATCTCCAATGCCTGGGTGGCACAGTTCATGCGGATGTTGGACGCCTCTCCCTATTTCGGACAGGTCGACCTGACACGGATCAGTCAGGTTGCCGAGTCGGAACAGAAGGTCAAGGAGTTCACCTTGCAGATTGCCATCACCCCCCCTCTCCCGCAGGCAGGAGCCAAGGAGAAGGGTCCGACAGCTCCGGGAAAAGACCGGTCTCAGTCTCCCCCACCTCCGGCAGCCAGCCCCCCGGCGCCCACCAAGGGGGGCTGAGTCGTGGAACTGGGTATCGATCCTCTCGTCATCCTGCGCCTCCCCCTCCTTAAAAAGCTTGGGATAGCGGCAGGAATCCTGTTGGCAGTCGCAGCAGGGTATTACCAGTTCTATTACAAAGCGCAGTCGGAACAATTGGAAACGCTGGTCAAGGCGATCCAGGAACAGGAACTCAAGATTCAGAGCCAAAAATCACTGCTGAAGGAGCTTCCGGCCCTCCGCGCGGAACTCGAAGACCTTCACCGCCGCGAAGAGGAGGCCATGAAGGTGCTGCCCACGGAAAAAGAGATCCCGAGCCTCCTGACCGATGTCTCCAGCGCCGGTCATGCCGAAGGGTTGGATTTTCTCCTGTTCGCCCCAGGGGCTGAAATCAAGCGGGATTTCTACGCCGAGGTCCCGATCAGCCTGAATTTTACCGGTGGCTTCCACGACACCGCCATCTTTCTCGACAGGGTTGCCCATCTCCCCCGGGTCGTCAACCTCTCCAACCTCTCCCTGCGACCAGACTCCAAGGTCGGAAAGCTCGTCGTCGATGCACGCGCCACAACCTACCGCTTCCTGACCCAAGAGGAGGTCGCCAAGGCGAGGAGTGCCCCCAAGGCCGGTGACAAGAACAAGGCCGCCAAGGCCGCCAAAGCCGCCCCGGCCAAACCAAAGGACGCCAAGGAAAAATGATCGGGACCAGGCAAACGCCTCCGGGCCGGACGGGACGCCTCTGGCTCCCCCCCCTCCTCTGGCTCCTCCCCCTGGCGGGTCTGCTCGCCTGGTCGGCGGCCAGTGCGTTCGCCGATTCCTCCCTTTCGACCGTCAAACCGCTCCCCCTGGCGACCGTAAAACCCGTGCCCCTCTCGACTGTGGCACCACCCGGGGTGGAGACGACAGAATCAAAAAACATTGCAGCGGCAGCAGAAACCCCTGCCGCAACCCCGGGAGGTACGACCCCCTCGGGAGGAAAGGCCGCCACCACCCCTCCGGCAGCATCGGGAAACCCCGTCACCAACGCTTCCGGGAGCGGTGTCGCCGCCTCATCGCTCCCCGCTGCCGCCAGCAGCGGCGTTTCCGGAAGCCCCCCCCCTACCGCGCCCAAGAGTACACTCCCGACCACGCCACAGGCCGCACTTCCGGCCAAATCCAGCATCGAAACCGGCGCCGGCGGCGAGGGTGCCGCTCTCCCGGTCGGTTCCGTCACCGAAGCCGACACAAAGCCAGAGAAAGGGAGTCCTGTCCGGATCGGTTCCCTCGAACCGGCCCCCCTGGAAATGGAAGCCGCGATCAGAGCAGCCAGGGCCCGCGCCGACAACCCCCCGCAAGGCCCCTATCACTACCTGCCGGAGGGCAAACGGGATCCCTTTTCCTCCCCCCTGACCGTGCGCTCCACCCCCTCCGAAAGCGAGCCCCTGCGCCCCCCGATTCACCAGAAACGGGGCAATAAAGGCCCACTCGATGCCTTCCCCCTGGACAGCCTGCAGTTGGTCGCCATCGTCCTGATCGAGGCAGATGACCAGGCGCTGGCCATGGTCCAGGATCCAAGCGGCAAGGGCCACACCGTCCGTATCGGCGACAGTATCGGAATGGCGGGCGGAGAGATCATGGCCATCGGCGAAGGTGAGATGTCAATCCGGGAACCGACGCCTACCCGGGAGAATCCCCAGGCCACTCGGGTCACCACTCTGAGGCTTGCAAACGAGGAAACACCATGAGCCAACACAGATGGATCACCTGGGCCGGATGGCTGGGGCTGGCCCTGGTATCGCTTTCCGGATGTGCCCAGGACGGTGCCGGTGGGCCCTCGGCGCTCCCCCATTCGGAATCCGCTCGGCAGGAGTCGGCCCGGGAAGAAAAGGGCATCATCCTTCCGTCCGAGGGAGAGAAAACCCTGTCGGAGGCCTCCGCTCCGGGAGCGGTCGTCGCAGGGCAATCAACACCGGGAGAGGCCGCAAAGGAGCGGTCGCCTTCCACCGGGTCTGACAGCACCCTCCCGCCGCCGGCCACGCGCCTTGAGGCGATCTCTCTGGTCGACCAGGGGGAAGGAATCCGTATCGAACTGAAGGGCAATGGTCCGCTGCCCTACCAAATGGTCCAACAGGACGAGCCGCCGCGCCTGCGAATCTCCCTGCCCAGGGTTACCCTGATGCCGACAGTGCAACCCCGGCTTCTATCGCATCCGGCGGTCTCCGGTGTCTTCCCGACCCAGGAGAGTGACGGCTCCTCGCTGGTCGAGGTGGTATTGACCAGAAAGCTCGCAAGCGAGGTCAGCGCCCACGCGGAGGGACTCCGGATCGATGTGGGCAATATCGCAGGCAGCCCGGGCTCATCCCCCGCCGGCGCCCCTCCCGCCAACTCCCCCGGCACCGACGGCGCCGCCGCCCTCCGGGGAATTCACGTCGATCGCACTCCCCCCGGGACCCGCCTCCTCGTGCAGGGTCGGGGGCGTCTGCCCATGCCGCAGACCTTTCGCCTGCCCGACCCACCGCGGCTGGTCCTCGACTTCCCCGGTGTGAAGACCGAAATCGACAAACCGACCATCCCGATCGATACCCCCGAGGCCCGTCGGATCGTCGTCGGGGTCGGTCCCGGTCGGGTGCGCCTGGTCGTGGAGTTGAACGATGCCTCCCTCACCCACCAGGTCATCCCCGAGGGCGACGGACTCGCCATCCAGTTGGACTCCACCCGGGTCCAGGCCTCGCCCGCCGGTCGCAACCTGGAGGATCTTCTCTATACCCAGGAGAAGAACGACGCCCTGATCCGCCTGCGTCTGAACACCCCGGACGGAGAGATGACGAGCCACCGGGAGGGGAGTACCCTGACCCTCGACCTGAAGGAGACCTCACTCCCGGAGCGGCTGGTCCGACGCCTGGATGTCCGCGATTTCGCCGGTCCGGTCGCCTCGGTCGACACCTATGCGGAGGGCAAGGATCTCCGCCTGGTGGTGCGCCTCTCCGAGGAGGGAGCCCGTCACGGCATCGTCCAGCAGGGCAACGAGATCCACCTCCGGATCACCTCGGCCCAGACCCTGGGCAAGGATTCGGAGCCCGTCTACAAAGGGCAGCGCATCTCCATGGATTTCAAGGGGATCGATGTTCAGAATGCGATCAAGCTCATCGCCGAGATCAGCGACCTCAACATCATCCTCTCGGACTCGGTGCAGGGAAATCTGACCATGCGCCTGGTGAACGTCCCCTGGGATCAGGCGTTGGATCTGATCCTCGGGGCCAGGGGACTGGGTAAGGTGCTGCAAGGCAACATCCTGCGCATCGCCCCCCTCGCCGAGATCGAAAGCATGGCCCAGGCGCGGATCCAGGCGCAGCGGAGCGAGCAGGAGCTGGAACCGCTGATCACCGAGATGATCCCCGTCAGTTTCGCCAACGCCGCCGAAATCCGCACCCTGCTCATGGAGGGCAATCAGGCACAGGGGACCCGGCTTCTCTCCAGCCGCGGCAGCGTCTCGATCGACAATCGCACCAATACCCTGATCGTCAAGGACACCGCAAGCGTCATGGGGAAGGTCCGGGAGATGATCCAGAAGCTCGACCAGCCGATCTCTCAGGTGCTGATCGAGGCGCGCATCGTCGAGATCGACCGGACGAGTGGGGAAGCATTGGGAATCAACTGGGGACTCAATTTCAAACCCGGTCGCAGCGGCGTGGCGAAGTGGGGCGTCGCCGACACCGCCATGAACGCCTACAACACCCAGCAGGATGCCACCCGGCTCCTCAACCCTCGCGCCGGCATGACCGCCGCCGCCAACGATGGGACCTATACCCCCTCCAGCAACGTCAACCTGTTGCCGGCGGTGACCGCAGGGACCCTGGGATTTCACCTCGGTTCGCTCTCCCCCCTCCTCGACCTCGACATCGAGCTGGGGGCCCTGGAGTCCAGCGGCAAGGCCAAGACGATCTCGAGTCCCCGAGTCCTCACCACCAACAATCACCGGGCCAGCATCAACCAGGGAATCAACCAGCCTTACGCCACCGAGTCTTCGAGCGGCGGCACCACCTACTCCTATATTCAGGCCACCCTGAGCCTGGAGGTAACCCCCCAGGTGACCTCCAACGGCTTCGTCACCCTGGAGGTGGCCGCCACCAACAACTCCCTCGGGACCGGCTCCCCCCCCGCCATCAATACCAAGGAGGTGCGGACCCAGGCCATGGTCCGCAACGGCGAGACCATCGTTCTGGGGGGAATTTTCCAAAACTCCGAGAACGAGATCACCACCTCGGTTCCCGGCCTCGGTCGGATTCCCATCCTGGGGTGGCTCTTCCGGGGTGAGGAGTCCTCCGGCTCACAGAACGAGCTTCTGATCTTCATCACCCCGAGGATCATCAATCCCCTATGAACACTACCCCCCTGACCCTGCACCTGGAGCTGGGAGAACGCTCCTACGACATCCTCATCGGCGACGGGCTGCTGGAGACGGTCGGCGAACGCCTGGCACCGCTGCTGCGGGGACGGCAGGCGGCGGTGGTCACCAACACAACGGTGGCCCCCCTCTATCTGGAACGGGTGACCCGATCCCTCGCCGCAGCCGGTTTCACCGTCTTGCCGATCGTCCTCGCGGATGGCGAGGAAACCAAGGACTGGCGCCACTGGCAGCAGGTGATCGACCGGCTTCTCGAGGCCCGCTGCGAGCGAACCACGGCCCTGATCGCCCTCGGCGGCGGCGTAGTGGGGGACCTGACCGGTTTTGTCGCCGCGACCTTCCTGCGCGGGGTCCCCTTCGTGCAACTCCCCACGACCCTGCTCAGCCAGGTGGACGCCTCCGTCGGGGGCAAGACCGGGATCAACCACCCCCTGGGAAAGAACCTCATCGGCGCCTTCTATCAGCCACGGCTGGTGATGATCGATCTGGCGACCCTGGAGAGCCTGCCCCGCAGGGAGCTGGTGGCGGGGATGGCCGAGGTGATCAAATACGGTATCATTCGCGACGCGGGATTCTTCCAACTCCTGGAGGAACGTATCGACCAGCTCCTGAACCTGGAAAGAACCACCCTCGGGGAGGTCATCCACCGGTGTACCGCGATCAAGGCGGAGGTCGTGGCCGCCGACGAGCGCGAAAGCGGGGCCCGGGCGCTCCTCAACCTGGGCCACACCTTCGGTCACGCCATCGAATCCCTGAGCGGCTACGGTCGCTGGCTTCACGGTGAAGCGGTGGCGGCAGGGACGGTGGTGGCCGCCGACCTCTCGCAGCGGCTGGGCCTGTGCGGAGAAGGGGACGTCGCCCGGATCCGCGACCTCCTGCGGCGGACCGGACTCCCGGTCACCATCCCCGCCTTTCCCACCCCGGCCTACCTGGAGAGCATGTCCCGCGACAAAAAGGTCGAGGCCGGGCGCATCCGCTTCATCCTGGTCGAGGCCATCGGTCGCGCCATCCAGGCGACCGACGCCCCCGCCGGAACGGTGGCCCTCGCCCTCGCCGCCAATATGGCCGGCACCGACAGGGCAACTCCTTCCTGACGGCGCCCGCACCTTGGCGACCCTCCAGACCACGATCGAACGAGCCAGAAGGGCCCTTCGGGAGGCCGAGGCGCTGTTGATCACCGCCGGCGCCGGCATGGGGGTCGACTCCGGCCTGCCCGATTTTCGCGGCAATTCCGGTTTCTGGCGCGCCTATCCGGCCATCGCCAGGATGGGGCAGTCGTTTTCGCAGATGGCCAATCCGGTCTGGTTCGACCGGGATCCGACCCTCGCCTGGGCCTTCTACGGTCATCGCCTCAATCTCTATCGGCAGACCCGACCGCACGACGGCTTCTCCCGTCTCCTCGACAAGGCCCATCGCCTGCCGGGAGGCTGTTTCGTCCTGACCTCCAACGTCGACGGGCAGTTTCAGAAGGCCGGGTTCGACGCCGACCGGGTGGAGGAGTGCCACGGTTCCATCCACCACCTCCAATGCAGCCGCCCCTGCTCGGACGAAATTGAAAACGCGGACGGGACCGAGGTCAGGGTGGACCTGGGGCGGTTCCGCGCCCTTCCCCCCCTCCCCGAATGCAGGCGCTGCGGGGCGGTGGCCCGGCCCAATATCCTCATGTTCGGCGATGACCGATGGCTCCCCGAACGCACCCAGTCCCAAACCGAGGCCCTGGGAGAATGGCTCCGGGGAGTGATCCTCGGAAAGCAACGCCTTGTGGTGGTCGAGATCGGCGCCGGCCTCGCGATCCCGACGATCCGCCTCCGCTCCGAAAACCACGCCCGGAGGGCGGGGGGACAACTGATTCGCATCAATCCGCGCGACGAAGCGGTCACCTCCCCGGAGGATATGGCCCTCCCCCTGGGCGGCGCCGAGGGAACCGCCGCGATCCTCCCCTGAAAACAAAGGGCTTCCGGTTCAATCAGGCTTCCGGTTCAATCAGGCCTCCGGTCCGGTCGGGGATCCAGGTCGTCTCACCCCGGCGAGGGGGAGCGCCGGGAACGAGACCGCCACCAGACCCGGAGAAAATGCCAGAAAATGGCGCCGGCCACGCTGGCGAGAAAACCCAGGCCAAAACCCCTGATCCAGATCCGGGTCAGCTCCGCCCCGATGGGAGCGGTCGGTTCGATGGCGGGGTCGATGACCCGGAACGCGAACTCCTTCTTGACGTTGGCCAGCATAATCTTCTTCACCTCGGACTCGATCAGGTTCGTGAGCCCCTGGCGCAATTCGACGACCTGGGTCCGGGCCAGCTCCTCCTTGAGATACTCGATGCTCTGCCGGGAGATCTCGATCTCCCTCTCCCTGAGAAAGGCATTGATCCGTTCGACCAGCAGGTTGGCCCAACGATGAGTCAATGCCGGATCGACCCATTTGACAGCCAGAATCGTCATCCCGGAGCCGGGACCGGGCGACCATTCGATATTCCCCCGCATGACCGCGGCCGCCGCTCTGGGAGAGGGTACCTCTCCCGATTTGGGTTCACGCCACTTCAGCTCCCGCTTGTCCCAGAGATTTTCATTCAGGAGAGGGAGCAGCTTCTCTTCCTCGACAAACTTTTCCAGGAATACCCGGGAAGTCAGAATGGCCATCGTCAGGGAGTCCGAACTGGCGGAAGTGCCCCCGCCCAACCCCAGGAGCCCGACCAATTGCGAACCCGCCGAACCCTGGGTGGCAACCTCGGAGTGGAGAAGCACCTCCGATCGATATCGGGGAACATAGCGCTTCTCCTCCTGAAAAGCCCACCATCCCCCAGCCGCAAGACAACCCAGGACGATCCACCAACCAGAGATCAGGATCCGGACAAGTTCCAGAGGTTTGAGCCGCCCGCCCAGAAACGGGGGGAAAGGGGAAGGCGCCACCCCGGGCCGGTCCGGAAGGGTCTTGCCGCTGTCGGCTGCAGACTGATGGGTTTCGCTCATCGGCAGTGGCATCCAGGCGGAGAAACAGAGAGGGAAGAAAGGCGCTCCAACCCGGTTAGAGCGCCTTGATCTTGGCCAATTGGTCCAGGGTTCCGAGGAGGATCAGGGTGAAGGCGCTCTGCAGCCGGGTATCCGCCGACGGGTTGATGAGAAACCGTTCCTTGCCCCGCTTCGCCTCGTCGGGCTGACGGATGCCGATGAGGTTCACCCCGTAGTGGGCCCGCAATCCCAGGGTCTTGATGGTCTGATCGGCGAATGGGAGCGGGCAGGGGATCTCGATCATGGCGACATCGTGGCCCAGGGGAATGCTCTCCGCAAGGTCCGGGTGGATCAGACGCTTGGCTATCCGCATCGCCGTGTCCCGGGGCGGAAAAATGACCTCGGAGGCGCCGAGGGCCTGGATCGCTTCGGCCTCCTGCTCCTTGTCCACCTGGACGAGGATCTGGGCAATGCCACGCTTGTGCAAGGCATGGGTAACAAGGACGGTGACGTCGAAATACTTGCGAATAGCAACAATGGCGGTATCGACATCGTAAGCCCCGACCGCCTGCATGGCCTCGGTGTCGGTGGCGTCACAACAGACCGATCGGGAGGCCTGTTCGCGAATGGCGTCGACCCTGGCCTCATCGGAGTCGATGGCCAGGACGTAGGCCCCGCCCTCGAAGAGCGCCCTGGTCACCAGGGTGCCGAAAGTCCCCAGACCGACCACCAGAACATTGCCCACCATCAGGGATGACTCCTCTCGGCGGGGGGATGGGAAGAGCCACCCCTCCGGTTCCTCTCAACCGATGTTGACATTCTCCTCGGCGTAAGTGTAGCGCACCTTCGAGACCCGGCCAACGAAGGCGGTGGCCAGGAGGAGCGGTCCCACCCGCCCCACGTACATCAGGACGATGAGGACCAGCTTTCCCCCGGTGCCCAGCTTCGGGGTGATCCCGGTCGAAAGCCCCACCGTCCCCAGGGCCGAGACCACCTCGAAAAGATGGGCGAGAAAGAGATTGTCACCGGTCCGGTTGAAGGGACGCTGCCCCGCCTCGGTCAATTGCAGCAGGAGGACCCCCAGGACGATCGCCAGGATATACCCGGTGACCACCAGGATGGCCTTGTTGACCGTGTCATCGGGGATGGAACGCTTGAGGCATTCGACCCGAGGACGGTTCCTCGCCTTGGAACTCAGGAGGGCATAACAGACGGCAGCCGTCGTCGTCTTCATCCCGCCTGCGGTCGAACCCGGGGAGCCGCCGATGGCCATCAGGAGAATCACCAGAAAGAGAGTGGGACCGGTCAGCAGCCCGGTATCGACCGTATTGAAACCGGCAGTGCGGCTCGTGACCGAAAGGAAGAGACTTTCGAGGATGACCGTCCCGGTCTCCCCTCCCATGGCTTGACCGCCCCATTCCAGGAGAGCGATGGGAACCGCACCCAGCACGATCAAAAGGGCGGTGGTGATGAGGACGAGACGCGCGTGCAGAGAGAGGGGCGCCCGCCTGTGCCGAAGCAACCCCCTGGCACGAAGCGTCAGATCGGCCACGACGATGAAACCCAGTCCCCCCAGGACGATCAGGAACATGACCGTCACACTGACCAGGGGATCGGATCGGAAGGCCATAAGGCTGTCCGGAAAGAGACCGAATCCGGCATTGCAGAAGGCGGAGATGGCGTGAAACACCGACAGCCACCAGGCCCACCCCGGAGAATGCGACTCGGAAAACCGGGCGAAGAGAAACAGCGCCCCGACCAGCTCGGTGATCAAGGTGAACAACAGGATGGCGCGGAGCAACAGAGCGGGAGAGACGGTCTCCACCGCCCCATGGGAGATCTCCAGGAGGTGGCGCTGTTCCAGACTCATCCCCTTCTTGCGGGCATGCAGCCGGGAGACCACGAAGGTGGAAAGAGTCAGGAAACCCAGCCCACCGACCTGGATCAGCCCGAGGAGAGCCACCTGCCCGGGCAAGGAAAGCGTCGTTCCGACATCGAAGACGGCGAGACCGGTCACGCAAACCGCCGAGGTCGAGGTGAAGAGGGCATCCACCCAGGAGACCGGCGCCGCCTCCGGAGCTTGCGCGATCGGCAGGAAAAGGAGCAGCGCCCCGATCAGGATGGTCCCCGCAAAGGAGACGACGACCAGGCGCGAGAGGGTGTACTCGCTGACAGGCGCGGCCATGGACCCCGGAGAGCCCGGTCAGGACCGGGCCTCCCTCCCCTCGGAACAGGCCGGCATCCGAAGACGAGACCCGGCACCGAAGCCCCGAGAGGCGAGGCCGGACCGGCGGCACCCGGAGGCGGGCGACCGGGGATCTTTTCCGAACTCCATCATCATGGGGGCATGCTACCACACCCACCCGGAAGCCGTCCACCCGCCCCTCACCCCCCCTTCCGCCGACGGGACCGACCCCACCCAGGGCCGGTCCCGCACGGTCGAGTGACTCGGCGATCCCGCCGATCACCCCCACCTCACCTCCCGTCATTCAGTGAACCTGGACCTCGATGGCACGCGGCTTGGCCTCCTCACGCTTGGGCAGCACCACCTCCAGGACCCCATTCTTGCAGGTTGCCCGAATGGCATTGGGATCGGTGGTATTGGGCAGTTGGAACGAGCGGCTGAAACGCCCGTAGCTCCGTTCCACCCGGTGGTAACTTTGCAGATTCGACTCGTCGGCGAATTTGCGCTCCCCGGAGATGGTCAAGTGACCATTGTCGACATTGACGTGGACATCCTTCTGCTCCATCCCCGGCACATCCGCCGTGATGACAATCTGACTTTCGTCCTCACGGATATCGACGCGCATGGTCCACTGGGCCATCTGTCCCGTCGAATCATCCAGATCCCGCTCGAAGAGACGGTTGATCTCGTGTTGCAGGGCACGGGCACTGCGGAAAGGATCGTAGTGGGCAAGCATGGACATGGCAAACCTCCCATTGGCATCGGATTCGTTCAGGATCGATCAGTTTTGGCGTGGTGTCCGCGGCCACCGCCACCCAAGCCTGAGATGGTCACTGACACCGGTCGCCGCAAGGGGGGGGAGACGATTTTCCTCCCTTCTGAAAGCAGACCAAATTCGGGAAATTTGGTTGCAGACAAGGGAATAGTCATCGGGTTAGAATGCCGGGATTCTGGGGGGTGGGAAGGGGGGATCACCTCGCGCTGGGGTGTGGGCTTCGGTCGACCGGGGAAGGCTCCGGGCCCGGGCGCCTCGTGTGCGATCCTCGTCGCCATTCACAATGGAGGGGAACACATCGTCATGAAGGATCTCAAGTTGGGGCTCAAGCTGGGGCTTGGGTTCGGTCTGGTGCTGGTCTGCACCGTGGCGGTCGCCCTGACCGGCTGGAACGGTCTCTCAAAGGTCACCGGCAGAGTCGAGAGTGTCGCCGACATGACCTTCCTCTCCACCCAGGCCGGGGAAGCCCTGAGGGCGGAGCGCAATTTCCTGGGGACCAAGGATGCCTCGCTCCGGGAGAAGGGGCTGAAGGCGGTCGAGGAGACGAAGCGCCAGGCCGGAGAGTCGCGCAGCGCCTTCCACGATCCCGCCAACCAGAAACAGATGGACAACATCGCCGCAGCGGCGGAGGCCTACGGCAAGGCCTTCGGCGCCTTCATCGATCTCGACAAGGTGGTCAACGAGGCCATCCAACGCATCCGCGTGGCGGCTCAGGGGGTCTCCTCGGAGGTGGCGGCCATGGTCGAGAACCAGCTTGCCTCCTTCAGCGAGCAATTGAAGACGGTGGAGAACGGCATCCCCAAGGAGGAGGCCGCCGCTTTTTCGGCCAAGCTGGCGGATCGCATGCTCAAGGTCGACACGATCCAGGACGCCCTGTCCACCTTCCAGGACGGGCGCCTCGGGGAGAAGGAGGTCATCCTCACCCGCGGGAAGGATACCAAGCAGTCCGAGCGGGCCCGAACCAGCGCCGCCAAGGCGAAGAAGTCGGTCGAGGAGCTGCTCCCCAAGTTCAAGCAGCAGGCCAACATCGACCAGTGCAACAAGATCATCGCCGCCCTGGGTACCTACCAGAAGGAACTGGATGCGGTGATCAAGGCCCTGGGCGATCAGGTCAAGGCGGAAGAGGAGATGATCCAGGCCCGGAACAAGGTCGATGAGATCGCGCAGGCGGCGGCCACGGATCAGGACACCAAGATGGACCAGGAGATCTCCTCCGCCAATGCCCTCATCGCCGGGGGAAGCGCCGTCGCCATGCTCCTCGGTATTTTTATCGCCATCGTCATCACCCGGGCCATCGTCAGCGCCCTGGTACAGGGAGTCGCCTTTGCCCGCTCCATCGCGGAAGGGGATCTGACCGCAACCATCGCCATCGACCAAAAGGACGAAGTGGGACAGCTTGCCGCGACCATGCGCAGTATGGCGGACAAGCTCAAGGAGGTGGTGAGCGACGTTCGCGCCGCAGCCGACAATGTCTCCATTGGTTCACGGGAGCTGTCGGATTCGTCGCAGAATCTCTCCCAGGGGGCGACCGAGCAGGCCGCCAGCATCGAGGAGACCTCCTCGGCGATGGAGGAGATGACAAGCAACATCCAGCAGAATACCGACAACGCCCAAACCACCGAGAAGATCGCCCAGACCGCCGCGAAGGATGCCGAGGATGGCGGTTCGGCGGTGAATGAGGCCGTCGCGGCCATGAAACAGATCGCCGGCAAGATCGGCATCATCGAGGAGATCGCCCGCCAGACCAACCTCCTCGCCCTGAACGCCGCCATCGAAGCGGCCCGGGCGGGGGAGCATGGCAAGGGGTTCGCCGTCGTCGCTGCCGAGGTGCGGAAACTCGCGGAGCGTTCGCAAACCGCCGCCGGCGAGATCAGCCAGTTGTCGGCCTCCAGCGTCCAGGTCGCCGAGAAGGCGGGAGGAATCATCGGCAAGCTCGTCCCCGACATCCAGCGGACCGCAGAGCTGGTCCAGGAAATCTCGGCCTCGAGCCGCGAGCAGAACCAGGGGGCCGAGCAGATCAATGTCTCGATCCAGCAGTTGGATCAGGTGATCCAACAGAACGCCGGGGCCTCGGAAGAGATGGCCGCCACCGCCGAGGAATTGAACTCCCAGGCCGACCAGCTCGCCTCGACCATCGCCTTCTTCCGAACTGGCGCGGAGGGTCGCCAGACCGCAGCCCCGAGGAAAAGCGGGCGCAAAGGCCAGCCAGCCCCCACCTCCCATCGGTCGTCCACAAAGGCCGTGGCCGTGAGGCAGGCCCCAAAAGCCCTGGGCGAACCCAAGATCGAGCTGGATCTGGGCGGCGGTAACGACCACAACGATGAGTTCGAGCGGTTCTGACGACCACAATCCACCCTGGGAATTATCCCCCCGGGCCAGTCGTTCCCCAGTGGGACGACTGGCCCGGGAGTTCTCGCCCACCGGAATTTCTGCCGGCAACTCTCCCCTTTCATCCGGGCTCCTGGTACACTGGGCGGCAGTGGGGAGGGGGGTCGCTCCTCCCGGAAAGACCCTGAACCCCGTTTCGCGGATCGTGTCGCCCATGGATTCCCGGACGTTCGAAGAACTCTTCGGTCGGCTTGAACTCATCGTCCAGCGACTGGAAAAGGGGGACCTGCCGCTGGAAGAGGGGATCGCCGCCTTCGAGGAGGGGGTGGGTCTCTCCCGTCAATGCCAACTCCGTCTGGAGCAGGCCGAGGCCAGAATCGAGGCCCTGACCGCCGCTCCGGTCGCACCCCCGGGGATCGGGACGGGTGTCGCGCCAGGGGCTCTCCCCGGAACTCTCCCCGGAACTGTCTAGGTCACCGTGGACTTTCAGACCTACCTTCACGAACGTCGGACCCTGGTCGACGAGAGCCTGGACAGGCTGGTCCCGGCCGCCGACAAGCCGCCGGTGCGTCTCAACCAGGCCATTCGCCACAGCCTCATGGCAGGGGGCAAGCGCCTGCGTCCGATATTGGTCCTGGCCGCCGCCGACGCGGTCGGCGGCGATCACCGCCAGCTCCTCCCCTTTGCGGCGGCGATGGAGTGCATCCACACCTACTCCCTGATCCACGACGACCTCCCGGCCATGGACAACGATGACCTGCGGCGCGGTCGTCCGACCTGCCACAAGGCCTTCGACGAGGGGACAGCAATCCTGGCCGGGGACGCCCTCCTGACCCTCGCCTTCGAGCTCGCCGCCTCGCCGGTCGCGGCGGTGGGACCGGAGCCGGTCCTGGCCATGGTCGTCCAGCTCTCCCGCGCCGCCGGGATCGGCGGCATGGTCGGGGGACAAATGCTGGATCTCCTGGCCGAGGGAAAGGAGACCTCCCTGGCGGAGTTGCAGAACATCCACATCCACAAGACGGGGGCCCTGATCCGGGCCTCCTGTCTGGCGGGGGCCTGCCTCGGGGGGGGAGACAAGGAGGCGCAGCGCCGCCTCAAGCGCTACGGCGAGACGATCGGCCTGGCCTTCCAGATCATGGACGACCTCCTGGACGAGACGGGCGACCCCGCAGTCATGGGCAAGGCCACCGGCGCCGACCGCAATCGGAAGAAGGCCACCTACCCCCTCCTCATGGGCGCCTCCCAGGCCCGCCAGGAGGCGGAACTGCTCGTCGAAGAAGCCCTGACCACGCTGGTCCCGTTCGCCGAGAAGGCCGAACCCTTGCGCCACTTGGCCCGTTTCGTTTTGACCCGGAGTCATTGAAACCTTCCATCATGACATCTCTGTTGGCATCCATCGCGAGCCCCGACGACCTCCGGCTTCTGCCCGAGGAACGTCTCCCTCTCCTGGCGGAGGAGATTCGCCAGTTCACCATCGACACCGTGGCCAGAACCGGGGGACACCTCGGCGCCAGCCTCGGCGTGGTCGAACTGACGGTGGCCCTGCACTACGTCTTCGACACCCCCCGGGACCCCCTCATCTGGGACGTCGGGCACCAGTCCTACCCGCACAAGATCCTGACCGGGAGGCGGGAGCAGATGGGCTCCCTGCGGCAGCGCCACGGCCTGTCGGGGTTCACCAAACGGGAGGAGAGCCCATACGATCCCTTCGGCGCGGGACACTCTTCGACCTCGATCTCGGCTGCCCTCGGCCTCGCCATGGCCATCCGCCACCGGCAGGGAGAGCAGCGGGCCGTCGCCGTCATCGGCGACGGGGCGCTCACAGCGGGAATGGCCTACGAGGCCCTGAACAATGCCGGCCAGCACGACGATGTGAACCTCGTCGTCGTCCTCAACGACAACGAAATGTCCATCTCCCCCAACGTCGGGGCGATGTCGGCCTATCTCTCGCGGATCCTCTCGGGACGCTTCTATACCCGCCTGAAGGGGCGAACGCAGAGGGTCCTGGAAAAGATCTCGCCGCCACTCCTGGGCGCCGCCCGTCGCGCCGAGGAACACATGAAGGGGTTCCTGACCCCCGGCACCCTCTTCGAAGAGCTGGGATTCACCTATTTCGGCCCCATCGACGGCCACGATTTCGGCTCCCTCCTGCCCACCCTGCGCAATATCCGAGTGCTGACGGGACCGGTCCTCCTACACGTCGTCACCCGCAAGGGCAAAGGCTACCCACCGGCGGAGGAGAGTCCCTGCACCTATCACGGGGTGGTCCCCTTCGACCGGGCGACCGGCAAGGCACTGAGTCCGAACGGGACCGGCACATCGACCAGCCCCAGCTTCACCCGGGTCTTCTCGGATGCCCTGATCGAACTGGCGCAAACCAATCCCCGGATCATGGCCATCACCGCCGCCATGCCGGAAGGGACGGGCCTTCTTCCCTTCCAGGAGCGCTTCCCGCACCGATTCTTCGATGTCGGCATCGCCGAACAACACGCGGTGACCTTCGCGGCGGGCCTGGCCTGCGAAGGCTTCGTCCCGGTCGTCGCCATCTACTCCACCTTTCTGCAGCGGGCCTACGATCAGGTCGTCCACGATGTCGCCCTCCAGGATCTCGCGGTGGTCTTCGCCGTGGACCGGGGAGGGTTGGTCGGGGCCGACGGCCCGACCCACGCGGGCGCCTACGACCTCACCTTTCTCCGGGCCATCCCGGGGATGGTCATCATGGTCCCCGCCGACGAACCTGAACTTCGGGGCATGCTGGCGGCGGCCGTCACCCTGGGCAGACCCGTCGCCTTGCGCTATCCCCGGGGCAACGTAAAAAACCTCCCCGAGCGCCAAACCCCGGCCATCGCCGTCGGCGTCGGTCGCCGGCTGCGCGAGGGAGATCGGGTGGCCCTCTGCGCCATCGGCGAAATGGCCCACACCGCCCTCGAAGCAGCCCTTGTCCTGGAGGCCGAAGGCATTTCGGTCGCGGTTTTCGACTGCCGCTTCGTCAAACCCCTGGACGAACGCCTCCTGCGTGAGGCCGCCCGCTGCCCGGTGCTGATCACCCTGGAGGAAAATACCGTCCTGGGAGGCTTCGGCGCCGCCGTCCTCGAGTTCCTGGCCCGGGATGGTCTCCTCGACGGCAATCTCAAAGTCCGCACCTGGGGTCTGCCCGACCGTTTCATCCCCCACGGCAGTCAGGAGGAGTTGCGCCGGGAGCTGCTGCTGGATGCCGACGGCGTGGCCTTACAAATTCGTCAGTTACTCCAAGAGTGACCGGGAGGGGTGGCGGACTCGTGCGTCCCCGCCTGGACGAGCGGCTCCTCTCCCTGGGACTCTGCCATGACCTGCACGAGGCCCGGGGTCGGGTCATGTCCGGTCAGGTTCTCGTCGACGACCGGCCCGTCGTCAAGGCCGGGACCCGTCCCCCCACCGGCGCCTCCATCCGCCTCAGGGACGAGCGCGGGCATCCGTGGGTCTCGCGGGGGGGAGTCAAGCTGGAGCATGCCATCCGGAGCTGGGAGATCCCGGTCGATGGGCGCGTCTGCCTGGACATCGGCGCCTCCACCGGTGGTTTCACCGAGGTCCTGCTGAGCCACGGGGCCCGGCAGGTCCACGCGGTCGATGTCGGGTACGGGCTGCTCGCCTGGAAGCTCCGCCGCGACCCGCGCGTCGTGATCCACGACCGCGTCAACGTCCGCCATGTCGGCGCCGGATTCCTGCCGGAACCGGCGACCCTGGCAACCCTGGACGTGAGCTTCATCTCTCTTGCCCTGGCCCTGCCGCCGATCCTCCCCCTGCTCCACCCCGGAAGCCCCGGCATCGCCCTGGTCAAACCCCAATTCGAGGCCGACCGGGATGAAGTGGGTCCCGGGGGGGTGATCGACTCGGAAAGTACCCTGGAAAGGGTGTTGCGCCGGGTCACCTCGATGGTCCAGGGATTGGGGCTCGAAATTCGTCCGCTCCTGCCCTCTCCCATTCCTGGTCCCGCCGGCAATCGCGAGTACCTGCTCCACTTCCGAAAACCGGACGGTCCGTAGCTATCACCGACAGCCGTCACATGGCAATTCCACAAGCCGGACGAGCCGTGGCCATCGCCGGCCATTACATGACAAATCGATGTGCCCAGTAACCTGAAATGCCCCGCTGCCGATGGACGCCATGGGCGGATCTCGGGTAGACTCCCTCGGTTCTCTCGGGGGAGACCAGGAAGTGGGCCGCTGGGAGGGCTCGCGATTCCTTTGATCCAAGCGTGTCGGGAAAGGCTCCAAGATGGTCGAACAGGAAGAATTGGAAGCGCTCGAAGGACGATTGCAGCTCCTGGAAAACGAAGTGGCCGAGATCCGAGCGGCCCTGAACAACTATTCCGAGACAGCGGATCGGGACCGGACTCAGGTCAAGAACAGCACCGACGAATTCCAAAAACTGCAACGCGGGTTACAGGAGATCTCCGAGACCACCCTCAGCTTCCACAAAATCGTCGGCCAGATCGAGAAACGGGTGGATGAGATCAGGCGTCAATCAACCTCCGGCCTGGTGATCAGCGTCGTCGTCTTCTCCATCCTGGTGGTAATCTCCCTGGTAGTCCGATCACAATGAAGGTTCTTGCCTTCCGCTTGGCCGATGGCCAATTCGGTCTGGACATCGGGCATATTCGCGAGGTCATGGAACGCTTCACCATTACCCGGGTGCCCAGATCCCAGAAGACCATCCGCGGGGTCCTCAACCTCCGCGGGACAGTGATTCCGGTCGTCGATCTCCGGCTCCGCATGGGGATGGCCGAGGTGGAGACCACGCCGACGAGCGGGGTCATCATCCTGGAGTTGGCGACAGCCACCGAAACGAACCTGCTGGGCGCCCTGGTCGACGGGGTGGACGCCGTCCGTGAGCTCGACGACGCCATGATCGAGCCGCCGCCGGTGACCCGACTATCGGAGACGGGCCTGGTCAGCGGCATCGCCCGGGTGAATGAAGGTGGCCATATCTTGATCCTCGACCCTGCCCGCATCCTGCCCTCCCCCGCCCAGGAGAACGGGACTCCGTCGTCTCGCACCAGCCGTGGTCAGCCGACGCCCGGAGGCGCTTGTCACCTTCCCCCCGCCTCCGGCAGCAGTGCCCCCTCCTCCCCGGGATCCGAGTCCGGGCCGCCGACAGCGGCAAAGACCGCGGCTCGCGTGATAGACAGGAAGGTCACCACAGAGGCGCCCGAGGCAGAGGAGACGCAGCCTGTCACCGCAGAGGTACCCGAGGCGGAGGAGCCGCGGCCTATCACCACAGAGGCACCCGAGGCGGATGTGGTCATCGGGACGAGGACCGAAGCTGAGGCGATCACCGAGGCGGGGACAGGAGCGGAGGCGATCACCGAGGCGGGGACGGAAGCGGTGACAATCACGGAAGCAGGGACAGAGCCGGAGACGGTCGTCGAGGTCGGGACAGAGGCAGAGGCAATCATCGAGGCAGGAACAGAAGCGGAGGCGATCACCGAGTCGGGGATAGAGCCGGAGATGGTCGTCGAGGCGAGGGCAAAGGCACAGGATGAGATGGTGACCGCCTCGGATCCCCCGGAGAGGGAAAGACCGGCGGCGCCGGAGATGGTGACCGCCGCAGCCCCCCCGGAGAAAGAAAAACCGGCGGCGCCGGAGTCGGAACAGGAGCCCGTACCTGGTGAGGGCGGGGACGTGGCCGCCTCCCCTGCGGGAGGCGACCTGGAACCCGTCATCCTGCCGACGATCACTCCCTTTTCCGCCCCGCCCGCAGATCCCGTTCCCGTCCCGCTCGCAGATCCCGTTCCCGCAGCGGTCGTTCGGAAAAAGAGAGCGCCGAAACCGCTCACGTCCCCGCAGGACCAACAGGCAGTCACCGTCTCTCGCGAGGAGATGCGCTCGGCTGTGGAGGCTCTGGCAGTGGACCCGATCATCGAGATCACGGTTGCCGGTCTCAAACCGCCCCGGGCCGGAAGGAACCGGAAAAAGACCGAGGCAGGCTCCCCTGCCCTGGGAAAAGCGGAAAAAAGGAAGAACCCCAGGGGCAAGGCCTCCGCCGGAGGAAAGGGCCGCCGGAAGAACTAGCGCCCCCTGCCGCTCGGATCGACGATCCACCAGAGGAACAGACGAGGAGAAACCACAGGTGAAACGTGTCGGAGCCCACGTTGCCACCACCGGCGGAGTGGCCAATGCCCCCCGAAACGCGACCGCGATCGGCGCCAGGGCCTTTGCCTTGTTCACCAAGAATCAGCGCCAATGGTCGGCCAAACCCCTCTCGGCCAGGGAGATCGACGACTTTCACGAGGCGATGGCCGCCGGCGGGTTTCGTGCGGCAGACGTCCTGCCGCATGACAGTTACTTGATCAATCTGGGACACCCCGAGGCGGAAGGATGGGAGAAATCCCTGAACGCCTTCATCGACGAAATGCGCCGATGTCGCCTTCTCGGGCTCACCTGTCTCAACTTTCACCCGGGCAGCCACTTGCGCCAGATTGACGAAGAGCGATCCCTCGACCGCATCGGGGAGGCCCTCAATCGAACCCTGGAGGTCACCGAGGGGGTGACGGCGGTCATCGAAAACACCGCCGGGCAGGGCTCCAACCTCGGATATCGTTGGGAACACCTGGCCGGGATCATCGCCCGGGTCGAGGACAAGAGCCGGATAGGCGTCTGCCTCGATACCTGCCACGCCTTCGTCGCCGGCTACGACCTTCGATCCGAGGCCAGCTATACGGAGGTGATGCGAACTTTCGGCGAAACCGTCGGTTTTTCCTATCTCAGGGGAATGCACCTGAACGACTCTAAGCCCGACCTCGGCGCCCGCGTGGACCGCCACGAGAACCTGGGACGGGGACGGCTGGGACTGGAGGCGTTCCGCCTGATCATGAACGACCCCAGGATGGAGGAGATCCCCCTGATCCTGGAGACAATCGACGACGCGCTTTGGGCCGAGGAGATCCGGCTCCTGTACGGGATGGTCGAATCTGGAGAGAGAGTCGAAGCCGGGTGACCCGACGGGACGCCTGCCAGCCCGCTTATCAACGAGCCGCTACGACCGCTCTGCAAACACTTCGTCCAGGGTCTTGGCTTCAAACACCCGGTCTCCCCACGTCTCCAACGTGGTCTGGTCCACGGAACGGACCTTCTCGGAGGCCCATCCGGGCAGTGATCCAAACCGCCGCTGGAGTAACCGCAGAAGCATCGTCGCTTCGCCTTCCTGACGCCCTTCCTGACGCCCTTTCCGTTCGCCTGTCCGCTCGCCTTCTTGTCGTCCCTCTTCCCGCGCCAACAGGATGGCGCCCCTGGCGTCCGTTATGGCAATGCCGGCCTTTTCATACATCTCGTACTCTTCCGCCGACATGTTGGCAACCATGGCCTTTTCGAAGGCGTGACGGATCGGCTCCACTCGAAGCTTGTCTGGAATCGCTTCCAGAGAACCGGCAAACTTGATGAAGTAGATCCACAAATCGAGAACGTCGGTCAATTCTTCCAAGGGCTTGTCGAATTTTGGGAGCTCGATAAAATAATGCAAAACCTCCATGAGGTAGGAGTGTCCAGTCACCGTTTCCCTGGACTCATGGCGAGAAACGCAATGACCGAATCCATCGAAGAGAGGAAAATCCGTGATGGTAATGGCGACGAGATGGTTGAGCTTGGGATAGTCCTCGCCATTTTCAATCTGGTTCACATAGGCTTTTGCAGCATTGTACTGAATTCTCTTAAGAAAGGCCACAGCTTTCTGGATCTGCATCTCCACGATATACGAAATGCCGCGGTGATCCCGGCACTTGATATCCAGCACCGAATATTTGAATTCCTTGATCTTGGGTGCCAGGAAGGGATCCAGGATGGTCACGTCGGCGATGCGGCGGTCACCGTCCAGACCCAGAAGACTCTCCAGAAAACTGATCAGAATGTCCTTTGCATCCTCGCTTCCGAAGATTTTCTTGAAGGCAAAGTCGATGCGAGGGTCGATGAATTTCACGGTGAATCCTTTCGCAAGCGGGCAACACCGGTCTGGAGGAGAGAACGGGACGGCTGGGAGACACGCCCCGCCCGAAGCTTTCCGTTTGCGGGTCTCCGCCGAAAAAAGTAAAATTCATTCCCCCGCCCGGGAGATTCTCCCGGCAAATCGGCTGACTGTCCAGCGGATTTTCTCATGGGAGACCAACTCCGGAGGGCGAACCTGGCCAAATGGGATAACAAAAAAACTGCCGGAACGAATAAAGAGGTTGCTTGACAGGGGGGG
>JADGCL010000027.1 GCA_015229005.1 Magnetococcales bacterium | reverse complement strand
CCTCCCGCACCCCCGCCAGCGGTCGCCAAGCCGGCAACCCCCGCAACCCCGCCGGCAGCCGCCAAGCCGGCAACCCCCGCAACCCCTCCGACGGCGGCCAAGACAGCCAAACCGGCGGCAAGCCAGAGCCAACAGCCGGCTGCCACACCCCCGAAAACCACACCCGCCGGACCAGCAACCGGACAAGCTGCAGCATCCGGTGGTCAGGACGCCATCACCGCCTGGGCCAAGTCGTCCGGCGAGGGCGCGACCGCTTCGGCCCGCAAAGAGGGCAAACCCCCCGCAGCGGCTACGCCCCCCGGCGGCAGCAAGTACTCGGTCCAGTTGGGTTCCTTCTCTGCCGCCGATCGGGCCGACGAGGTCGTCAAGAAGCTCTCCGGAATGCGCATCCAGGGACGTACCATGCCGACCTACAAACAGGAGTCGAAGGTGAACGGCAAGAGCGTCTACCGGGTGCGCCTGGGGCCTTTCATGACCCGGGCAATGGCCGAACAGGCAGCGCAGATGGCCCGGGGAAGCGGTCTCGGTCTGACTCCCTCGATCGTCGGTTCCGGACCGTAACCACCCACCTCAGGACGGGTCCGCCAGGGATGGCGGGCCGGTTGTCAGCCCGTCGATGAACAGGCCGTGCCGGCCAGGGATGGCCGGCCAAGTTCAACGGGCCGGCGGAGTCTCCGCCCGGAAGATCGGAAAGGGGGCCATGGCCCGGATCCACGCAGAGGGAATCCACTACGCTTTCGGTCGGCAGAAGGTGCTTCGCGGGGTGGATCTGGCGAGCGCCGACGGCGAGTGCATCGCCTTGTACGGGGCCAATGGCTCGGGCAAATCCACCCTCCTGACGATCCTCGCGACCGGCTATCGTCCGCAACGGGGAAGCTATCGGCTCGATGGTCTCCTGGCGTCTGAGGAAGGCTCGGAGTTGCGGCGGCGACTGGTCTATGTGGGCCACCACACGCATCTTTACGGCCATCTGACTCCTGTCGAGAACCTCCGGTTCTTCTGCGATCTGAGAGGGCTTCGCCCGACAACGGAGGCCCTGCGCGAAGCGGTGGCGGCGGTCGGCCTCGCCCTCCATGCGGAACGACCGGTGCGGGGGTTTTCCGCCGGCATGCGCAAGCGATTGGCCTTGTCGCGGATCCTGCCGGCCAAACCCGCGCTCCTGCTCCTCGACGAACCCTACTCCGCCCTGGACCATGCGGGGGTCTCCTGGCTCAACGACCTCCTCGGCGGCTACCTGCGCGGCGGGGGGACGATCATCCTGGCGAGCCATGACCCCGAGCGGGTGGCCCCCCTGTCGCCACAAATCCGGCGCCTCGAGGAGGGACGGCTGATTGCCGAGCAGACAACAGCCCCTCGGGAAACTCCATGATGTTCATCGCCGCCTACCGAATCGCCTGGAAAGATATGATGGGGGACTTTCGCCGGCGGGCGACCCTCTCGTCGATGCTCTTTTTCGCCGTGGCGGTCCTGGTGATCTTCCAGGCCGCCTTCGACCCGGATCGTGCCGAGGCGAGGCGCTTGTTGCCGGGGCTTCTGTGGGTCACGATCCTCTTCACCAGTCTGGTGGGCCTGGGACGGGTCTTCCAGGCCGAAGAAGAGGATGGCGCCTTCGAGGGACTGCTCCTGGCCCCGGCGCCACGGGGAGTGATCTTCCTCGGCAAATGGCTGGGCAATCTCGTGTTGACGCTCATTGTGGAGGCAGGACTCCTGCCGCTCGCCTTCATTCTCTTCAACGTGGAGGCCTGGGATGCGTTTTTTCCGTTGTTGGGGATCCTGGTTTTGGGCACACTCGGCCTGACCGCCCTCGGAGTGCTGCTGGCGGTCATGACCCAGGCGGCCCGGTCCCGGGAAACCCTGCTGGCCCTGCTGTTGCTGCCCCTGGTCGCCCCCCTCCTGATCGCCGGTGTGCAGGCGGCCTCGGCGCTCCTGCAGGGAGGCGAAATCGGTGACTGGTTGCGCCTGATGGTCATCTTTGACATCGTCTACCTGGCCCTGGCCCCCTGGGCCTTCGGCTGGCTGGTCGAGGAGTGAGTGACACCGATGGATCGCTTTCTCAAGCTGCAAACGCTGCTCGGAGTGATCACCCTGATCCTGCTGGCGACGGGTCTGTGGTTCGTCTGGAACGCCCCGGCCGATTTCCAACAAGGGGGGGCGGTGCGCATCCTCTTCGTCCACGTCCCCTCGGCGAAAATGGCCCTTTTCGCCTATCTCGTGCTGACCCTGGCGAGTGTCCACCACCTGTGGAAAAAAGGGGAGGGCGCCGATATCATCGCCGAGGCCGCCGCCCCGGTCGGAGCGGCCTTCGCCGCGGTAACGCTGGCCTCGGGCTCCATCTGGGGCAAACCGATGTGGGGGACCTGGTGGGCCTGGGATGCACGTTTGACCTCGGTATTGGTCCTGTTCATCCTCTACGTCGGCATCATCGCCATGCGCAGCGCCATGGACGATGCGGTCCGGGCCGGTCGGGTGACGGCCATTCTTGTCATCATCGGCGCTGTGGACCTGCCGATCATTCACTTCTCGGTCCAATGGTGGCGGACCCTGCATCAGCCGGCCTCGCTGGGCGGCGGCGGCAAACCAAGCATCACCGGCCCGCTTCTGACCCCGCTGGTGATCATGTCGATCGCCTTCGTCGCGATGGGGGCCTATCTTCTCGCGGTCAAGGCCCGGGCCGTGCGTGACCGGCGCCTGCTCACCGCCCTGGAGGTGGAAAGGGAACTGGCATGAGTGACTACGCAACCTACGTCCTTGCCGTCTACGCCATCGCCCTGGGTGTCTATGGCGGGGCCTGGATCGTCTGGCGCCGGGAGGGACGCCGGCTGGCAACAGCGTTGGAACAATTCAGGAACGGGCAGGAGCAGGCCCCATGACCGCGAAAAAGCGTCGGGCCCTGTTGCTCGTCACCCTGGTGGTTGTGGGGGGAGCGCTCCTGGCCCTGGTGGTGACCTCCTTCACCGGCTCGCTGGTCTATTTCTACACCCCCACGGAGATCGCCGCCCAGTCGGCGGGCCTGGCGGGGAAGAAGATCCGTATCGGGGGCATGGTCCAGGAGGGTTCCTTGCACAAGGAGCCGGGATCCCTGAAGATCCGCTTCCTCGTGACCGACGGCACCACCCAACTGCCCGTCCGCTACGAGGGGATGGTGCCCGACCTCTTCCGCGAAGGTCAGGGGGTGGTCGTGGAAGGGGTTTGGCCAACGGAGGGTGATTTCCCGGCGGGGACCATTCTGGCCAAACACTCCGAGGATTATGTCCCAATCGAGATGAGCCAGGAAGGGATCGCCAAGTCCAAGCAATCCCTGATGAAATCACTCCAATGACCACCGCCGGTCGGGCGGGGGGGCGGGTCGCCGGCGCCGGCGGGGAAGCTCATGTGGATTGAAATTGCCCATTTTGCCACGATCGCGGCCCTGCTCGTGGCCCTCACACAGATCGCGGCCCCCCTGGTGGGCATCACCCTGGGGCGTCCCGTCTGGATCCGGGTCGGACGACAGGCCGCCTTCACCAGCGCCGCCCTCCTCACCCTGGCGTGCGCGGGGCTCATCCTTTCCTTCCTCAAACACGACTTCAGCGTCGCCTACGTCGCCGACCACGCATCCCTGGATCTGCCCATTTTTTATCTGGCCACCGCCATGTGGGGCGGCCATGAGGGCTCCCTTCTCCTCTGGGCCTGGTTTCTCTCCCTGTTCATCGCCTTCGCCGCCTGGCGCCACTGGCGCACCCACCCGCTCTCCATTCCCTATGTCCTGGCCATTCTCGGGACGGTCCTGGCGGGGTTCCTGCTCCTGGTGATCTTTCTCTCCAGCCCCTTCGAGCGGATGCTCCCTCCCCCACCGGACGGGCGGGATCTCAACCCCCTGCTCCAGGATCCGGGGATGGTCTTCCACCCGCCCTTCCTCTACATGGGCTACGTCGGCTTCGGCATCCCCTACGCCTTCGCGATGGCGGCGCTCCTGACCGGTCGGGTCGAGGAGGAGTGGATTCTCGCGACCCGTCGCTGGACGCTCTTCTCCTGGGCGATGCTCACGACGGGGATCGTCTTCGGGGCCTACTGGGCCTACTACGAACTGGGATGGGGCGGCTATTGGGCATGGGATCCGGTGGAGAACGCCTCGTTCATGCCATGGCTCACGGCAACGGCATTCCTCCACTCGGTGATGGTGCAGGAGCGGCGGCAGCTCTTCAAGACCTGGAACCTGTTCCTCATCACCACCACCTTCGCGCTCTCCCTGCTCGGGACGTTCCTGGTGCGCTCCGGGGTCCTCTCGTCCGTCCACGCCTTCGCGAACGATCCCGGGCGAGGGGTCTACATCCTGGTCTTCATGGCGGTGCTGCTGCTCTTCTCGTTCGGCCTCCTGGTCGCCAAGGCCGACTCGCTGAAGGTCGAGGCGCGACTTGAGAGCCCGCTTTCCCGGGAATCGGCCTTCCTGTTCAATAACCTCTTCCTGCTGGTGGCGACCGCCACCGTTCTCCTCGGGACCCTCTACCCCCTGGCCATCGAAACTTTGACCGAAGCCAAGGTGTCGGTGGGAAGCCCCTACTACAACAAAGTTTTCATCCCGATCATGCTCGGCCTGCTGCTCCTGATGGGCGTCGGACCGGTGATTCCCTGGCGCCGGGTCGACCGGACGCGACTGCTGCGGGCGCTTCTGGTTCCAACCCTTGCGGGGATCGGGGCCACGGCCCTTGCCCTCGGAATGGGGATCGCCCACCCCTACGGCGTGGCCACAGCGGCGCTGATCGGTTTCGTGGCGGTGAGCCACGGTCGGGATTTTATCGCCGCTCTTCGCGCCCGGACAGGCCGTTCCGGGGATTCCATCCTTCTGGCCCCGTTCCGCCTGATCGGACGCAACAAGCGCCGTTACGGCGGGTTCGTCGTGCATGTGGGCATTCTGGTCATGGCAGCGGGGTTCATCGGCTCGGGCCTGTTCCAGGAGGAGCAGGATCTCCTCATGAAGGTTGGGGATTCCACGACGCTTGGCCGCTGGCGCCTCACTTTTACCGGGATCGGTCAGGTATCCCGGCACAATTGGGATGCGGTCGAAGCCTCCTTCGTGGTGGAAGGTCCGGGTGGCCAACTGCTTCTCAAGCCACAGAAACGCCAGTATCACCGGAACGATATGCCGACCACCGAGGCGGCGATCCACTCAACCTGGAGGGAGGATCTCTATATCGTCCTGGGTGACCGGGTCGATGATCGATGGGCGATCCGGTGCTACCGCAACCCGCTGATCGTCTGGATCTGGTGGGGGGCGGGCTTGATGGCGCTGGGGGTGGTCGTCTCCCTGGGGCAGGGGCGTGGCCTGAAGCGGCGGGATTCCTGAAGAGGGGCATGGGAGGGCGTATCATCCTGTTATTTCAGGGGCTTCGCCCCCGAACCCCCACCGAGGGGGCAGGCCGAGCCTCCCCCTCGGGCTCCCCCAACCACTTTCGATATTGTCTTTTTTTGTAGGTTCTTGTTCGACATCGGTCAATCTGATCAAGAATTCTGGTTCTGTACTTTCGGTGAACGTTTACGATTCTTCCGGGTGATGCCGATGAAATCCACATGGAAAATCGCTTTGCTGGCAACGGTCATGGGGATCCTGACCCTGTTTTATCTGGGGCTCGGGGTCGACACCCGTTACATTCCTTCGCCTCTCCTCGACAAACCCGCCTTTCCGTTTTCTGCCGAAGGATTGGATGGCAAGGGGCCCGTGGTCCTGGAGGCCAAGCCGGGCAAGTGGGTGCTGGTCAACTTTTGGGGATCGTGGTGCGTGAGTTGTGTCGCGGAGCATCCCTACCTCATGGAGCTTGCGCGCAAGACTCGTGACCGGTCGGATTTTGCCATGATCGGCGTCGACTTCCGCGATACCCGCGAAGGAGGGCTGCGCTTTCTGTCCCGCCACGGTGATCCGGGTTACCGACACGCCTTCGATCCCGAACAGCGGATTGCGATCGACTGGGGCGTCTATGGGGCCCCAGAGTCCTTTCTGGTCGATCCCCAGGGCACCATTCGCTTGAAACGGGCTGGGCCGCTTTACCCGGGTTGGTTCGAACAGGAGGCGATGCCGCTCATCCAGGGAATGCCGCCATGAGCCGCCCCGGTTTGGTCATGGCATTCTTCGCGTGGTTGGTTGTCTGCTCGGTACAGGGGTTTGCCGTGGTCGCTCCTGCCTCTGCGGAGACGGCAGGAACGGCGCCTTCCCCGGGGGTGCCTTCTTCCCCACCGGTGCCGGTTGCAGCAACTGCTGCCACCTCATCGGTCCGGGAAGCGGCCCCTCCCTTGAGTAGCGGAGAACTTCGGGAGGATCCCGCCGAGGAGGTGGTGCGGCGGATTGCCAAGGATCTCCGGTGTGCCGTCTGCCAGAACCAGTCGGTCTATGAGTCCAACTCAACCCTGGCCAAGGATATGCTGGGGCTGATCCGTGACAAGGTGACTGCGGGCGAAAGTGAGACGGCGATCCGTGAGTATTTTTTCTCGCGATATGGGGACTACATCTACCTGGAGCCGACGACCCGCGGGGCCAACGCGATCCTCTGGCTGGCCCCTTTCATTGGATTGCTGCTCGGAGGGGGGATTCTCTGGTGGGCGATAGGCCGTTGGCAGCGAGCGGGAAACTCCGGGGATGGGGTCAGGGATGTTTCCGCGGGTCCTGCTGCGGCTGGAGATCCGCCGGTTGACCTCAGAGATCGGATTCGGGGCGAACTGAACCGGATTGATTTGTAGGTTTGAGTGAAGAAAGGTCGTCGTGGATGGATTGGGTACATGCCGTGGTGTTGGCGGTGATCCAGGCGGTCACCGAATTTTTGCCGATCAGTTCTTCCGGCCACTTGATTCTGGTGCCGTATCTGCTTGGCTGGCCGGACCAGGGATTGAGTTATGATATAGCGGTCAATACCGGGACGATGCTGGCCGTGGTCGTCTATCTGCGACGGGATGTCAAGGAGGTCGTGGCGGGTTTTTTCCGTGCCCTGGCCAGACGGCGGATAGGTGATGACCCGGGTGCCCGGATGGCGTGGCATTTGATTTTGGCGACGATTCCGGCTGGATTGGCGGGACTTGCCTTTCACGACCTGGTTGAACACTCTGCCCGCGATCCGCGGGTGGTTGCGGTAAATGCCATTCTGTTCGGGGTGATTCTCTTCATTGCTGATCGGCGAGGAAAGCGCCAGCGGACGTTGACGGGCTTTTCCTGGAAGGATGCGTTGCTGTTTGGGGTGGCTCAGGCCCTGGCGTTGATCCCAGGCACCTCGCGCTCGGGGATCACGATGACGGCAGGGCTGTTTTCAGGGTTTACCCGAGCGGAGTGTGCCCGGTTTTCGTTCCTGATGGCCGTTCCTGTTGGAGTATTGGCGGGTTTGTTGGATGCAATCAAACTGGTCACAGGACCCGAGCTGGTTCCCGGGAGCCTGGGGGGCATGGCGATCGGTCTGGTGGTATCCGGCGTTTCGGCCTATTGGGTGATCGACTGGCTCATGGGCTGGTTGCAGAAACAAACCCTGACGGTATTCGTGATTTACCGGCTTCTCCTCGGTGTTGCCATTTTCACCCTTGCCCTGTAGGCACAAGGGGACCATAATCCGGGGTTCGGGGGCCGTAGCTCAGCTGGGAGAGCGCCGCGTTCGCAATGCGGAGGCCAGGGGTTCGATCCCCCTCGGCTCCACCATTAAAGCTTTTCGGAAGTTCTCAGAGCCAAAGGCCGCCTCCAAGGGCGGCTTTATTTGTGGGTGGAATACCCAATAATTTCAATAGATAGCGCGTCACGCCCAAAATGGTCGCCCCGCCATTTGAGGTAGGGCATGGCCCCGAAACGGCCTCTTTTGTTCTCTCTTCGGCCCTATTCTCTGTAACCTGTGTACTGGCCCCAAATCAGTACACAGCTCTGTGTACTGGGTGAATTCGATTGAAATTCAACGTGTTACGCGGATTTGTCCCAGAGTCAAAAAATGGCCAAGTTCGACTCCCCTTCGCGTCGAACCCAGGCAGCGAGGGAAACCGGGTTCGAAACACTCTGCCCTTGCCGCACGGGGAGGGTCACTCCTTGGGGAACAACCCGCAGGATCCCGTCACGGGGTCGTAACGAATCACCACCAACCCTTTGCGGATCTGGTCCATGACCTGGGCCACCTTGGTTTCCAGGGGAACCTCCACGGCCCCGTAATCCGTTCCTTCACGGTTGACGAACTCCTCGACAATGCCTCGGAGTGCCTCGGGACTCAAACGGTTGTAGGGGATGTCCATGAGGGTAACCTATACTCGAAAAATGGCAGGATGAGCTGCGTCCAGCCCTGTGATTGCACGGCGCGGGGATTGGAGACCGTCAGTCCCAACAGACGCACCCCCTTCGGTGGAATTTCCACCGGCGCGAACAGGAACCGTGTCATCGCCACGATATTATCCACATCCACAATGGGGCGATCCACAGTCCGACTACGGGTGATCTGCCGGAAGTCGGCAAATTTCACTTTCAACGTGAGGGTCTTGCCCGCGAAATGGCATCTCTCCATCCTTCGCACCACCTCGTGGGCAATGCTTTCCAGACAGGCCAGCATCTCTTCCCGGTCGTGGAGATCCTGCTCGAAGGTGTCCTCCGTGCCCATCGACCACCGCTCCCGGTTGGGATCGACCGGGCGGGAGTCTTCGTTACGGACGATGTGGTAGTAAGAGCGCCCCGCCTTGCCGAACTCCGATTCCAGATCTTTCATCGTCCATTTCAGAAGATCCGCCCCGGTTCGGATTCCCAGACCGTGCATTTTCCCGGCGGTTACCTTGCCGACCCCAAAGAATTTTTCGATGGGCAAAGCGGCGACAAAAGCATCGGCCTGTTCTGGGGCAACCAGGGTGAAGCCATCCGGTTTGTTCATATCCGAGGCCACCTTGGCCAGGAACTTATTGATCGAGACCCCGGCGGAGGCGGTGAGGCCAGTGCGTTCCCGAATACGGGCTCGAATCTCTTGAGCCACCCTGGAGGCGGACGCCATTCCCTTCTTGTTGCGGGTGACGTCCAGGAAGGCTTCGTCAAGGGAGAGCGGCTCCACCAGATCGGTGTACTCCAGGAAGATTTCCCTGATCTGCAAAGAGACGGCTTTGTAGGCCCCCATTCTGGGCTCGACAACCACCAGATTCGGGCATCGGGCCAAAGCCTTTTGCATGGCCATGGCGGAACGGACGCCAAATCTTCGGGCCTCGTAACTGGCGGCGGCCACCACACTGCGTGCGCTTCTCCCCCCCACCACCAGTGGACAGCCACGGAGCTCTGGATTGTCCCGTTGTTCCACAGAGGCGTAGAACGCATCCATGTCGACGTGGATGATTTTTCGAGAGGCGTCCATCAGGGGGATGTCTCCAATGACGATTCCCGGAGATTTACGGCCCTGATCCGAAATGCCGCCTCCCAGGCGTACTCTCCCAGTTTCCAAACAATGGGCTCACCCGGCAATTGGAAATAGGCTTTGAGCTTGCTGCTCAGTTCGGATTTCTGCTTTTTCACCCGGTCGTGATCCTTGGGGGACTGCAACGGGATGGTGCCTCCGGTAAGGGCCAGGGTTCGCAGCAGAGTCCATTGCAACGTGGGTCTGCCACTCTTGCGGCTCTTCATGCCCATCTGCTCGGGCTCCACCCGCCGGACCACGGAGCCGCACTTGACCAGCATGACCTCGTCAGCGTGGAACTCCATGAGGATTCGCTCCCAGGTGGTGTCGAATGGAGTCGGAAAACGCTCCGCGACGGTGTTTTCCGGCGCCGTGGGAGAGGCGGAGGCGCGGAACTCGGCCAGCAGGTCTGCAGGCGGTTGCATTGCCGCCAATGTGCCAGCGCCGTCAATCCCAAGGACCTCCGACAGAGGCAAATGAGCAGCCTTTGACTCGATCAGCAGGTGGGCGGCATCCCTCTCCACGCGCTGATCGGTTGGGGTCAAAAACACGAATGGGCCCCCTACTGTTGCCACCAGACTCAGAACTGCCTTGCGGAATCCGTCCGGGCCTTGTGGGATGGTGAAGAAGAGCGGGAAGCGTTTTCCGGGAAGTGACCGGTCCTCGCCGATCCGAAGGGTGGAAGAAAGCCCTTCCATCACGACCAAATTCGGTTTTATCCCCAGGGCACCGGCCACTGCGGAGCCGAGCCGCCGATGGTCCAGGGTCTGGACGATAATGTCCGCTTCCGCCAGTTCCAAACTGTCACAGTCCCGCTCGACGTTGGCACAGACTGCGACGATATCGCCCTTTCCGTGGACCACCACCCGGCGGGGGCATCCCTGGCCTCCTGGCTTCGGGCAGCGAAAAACCTTGGCCCGCCGCTCTGTTGGGCGCAGGAAACGTCGAGCCAGATCGAAATCCTCCCCGAACGCCAGCCGCCACTCTCCGATGACGTCCGCCTGTCCGGGGATGGCCTCAAGGGCCCGCCAGAACCGCATCGCCGTGCGCATGGGAATACCCCCGGGGGGAAATGATGAATCCTCGTTTCAACAGCCACTCCTCAACCAGGGGACTCTCCTCTCCCCGGGTGTAGATGGCCACGTTGGGCGGGCACAAGGTAATCTTCCGAACGGTCTTGCTATCGGCCACCTGGATCTCGAACACCGCCCGAACCGGGCAGGCATCTGCGGGGATCAAGGGGCGGTTGGCCATCTCCATGGCGGCGAACAGATCGGTGGCTTTGCTGGTCTCCACCAATTTGTAGTCCCCGCCGATAGCGTTGGAAATGGCCAGCAGGGTGACCCTCTCCAAACCGGGAACATCCGTGCAAACCAGGGCAGCCTGCCCGTCATCGCGTAGCGGATCCAGGCGGTACTTTTCTACCCGAGGGAAATGGCCGGGATCACCGAAAAAATACTGCCCGATCTTCCGAAGGTAGAGTTCCCGTTCGCCCTTGGTTCCGGTGTGGATGCCGATCTCGTCCATCGACCGACTGTAGACCAGGACATCATGTTTTTCGGGCCGATAGAAAACGCTGGAGGATTGGCCGTCCTTCATCGCTCCTTCTCGTTTTACCGGCATGCCGTGACGGATCATCATGCTGAGCCGAACGCCGTCATCGAAAAGGAACACCTTGCTGCCCACACCGCGCTTGTGCTCAGCAAACCAGGAGTCCAGATCGATTTCAAGATCCCGGACAATGGTCGTTGTCGGAATAGAAAAACCGGCTCCGTTTCCAGTCGTGCCGCAGAAGTAGCGGAATGACCGGGGCCGGGAGACCTGGGATTCGGCGTGCTTGCGCTCCAAAAGCCCAGGAGCCAGAAGCCAAATCTGCAGAGCCACGTCGGCAGGGCTCGCATCTGCGTCCATCGACAAATCCAACCCGAATGTCCCGGCAGCCTTCAGCAAGATTTCCATGCTGTCCGGGGCCGCCATCTCATGGATGAGGTAGAGGGCGTCCACCATCCGCTCCGGGGCGGACTCGTCTGGGCTCATGAGTACGGTGGCCAGTTTGGAGTATGGAATGCCATCTTCGGCCCTTTCCGGCAACCGGATCCTTCCGTCCAAATATTCCCGAAAATGATTGAGAAACGCCAGCAGACGATGAGGCGTCACCGCCTTCAGGCATTCTGGCCGAGCGAAACGCCGTGGATTGAATGTAGCCATAGTCACCCCTTGTTTTGTCTCTCACTGTCAAAGCCGTTCTGTAGTCTTGGATCGCACCCCAACCACCTTTCCCAGGATCCGGAGATCATCGTCCGGTGCTACCTCGATTGGCTGATACTTGTCGTTGGCCGGGCGCAAGGCGATCTGCTCACCGGAAATAAAGAGACGCTTGACGGTTGCGTTGCCGGCCAGCATGGCAACCACGATGTCACCGTTCTCTGCCAGCGGCTGCTGCCGGGCAATCACCAAGTCGCCGTCTTGAATATTGGCATCAACCATACTGTCGCCCTGGACTACCAAGGCGAAACATCGTCCCCTGGCGACCCCGGAATCCACCAGAATCTCCCCAATCCGATTTTCCTCAGCCAGGATTGGTACCCCGGCGGCCACGGTGCCGACGACAGGAACCGAGACCAGCTCCGCAACCTTCATGGAGTTGTCCACGAGTTCCAGCGATCTGGCCCTTCGGGGTTTCCGCCGCACGTACCCTTTGCGCTCCAGGTTGCCGATCTGCTCATGAATCGTTGGCCTGCTCACTCCGAGAATGTCAGCCAGCTCCTGCATGGTCGGTGAAATCCCCTCCCTGAGGGAAAAATCCCGGATGGCACCAAGGGTGTTCCTCAGGATGGGGCTGAGCCCTTTTGCGGGCTTCTTGCCCCGGCGTTTTCCATCGCCTGCCACTACCATGTTCACCTCCTCGGAATTACCCTAACCTAGATTAGGGTAAAAATTGTATCGGAAGCCGGATCGGAAGGCTACAGCGATTTTTTCCCGACGCTTTCCCTGGGCATCGGTAGGTAAGCAATGCCCCCAGAAAATCGACTACCAGAGAAGGGAAAGGAAGGCGACCATGGTCAACCCACTCCACCCTGACCTCATGAGTGACGACGAACGGTTGCGGGATGTCGCCCGGATTCTTGCTGCAGGAATCCTGCGTGGAGCCGCCCGCAAGCGCGAACAGGCACACCACAAAAAAGAGAATGTTTTCCTGGATAAACGGGCAGTAAAGAGCGTTCATGGGTGCGCAAAAGGCCACCAAGGAGAGAGTCCATGAACATCGATGTGATCAAGCGGGTGACTGCCCTGCCAGGCATGTCTACCCAGGAGCTGAGACGAATGTGGCGGGAAGTTAACAACACCGACCCGCCCCCCTACAACAAGACCTTTCTGGTGCGGAGACTGACCTACCGCCTTCAGGAACTGGTCTACGGCGGACTGCCATCGTCCTGCCTGAAGCGGCTGGAGAGCATTGCCAACCAGGAAGATAAAAGCCCTAACATGATCGCCAAATCCGTTGGGTATGAACCCGTGGCCGGAACCCGTCTGCTGCGAGAATGGAAAGGCGTCGAGCACTGCGTGACGGTGATGGAGGACGGATTCGAATACCAGGGGCGCCGGTTCAAAAGCCTGTCGTCGGTGGCTCGGGCCATTACCGGCACCCAGTGGAACGGGCGGATCTTTTTCTACGGTAATCGAGCCAAAAGGGGCGGGAAATGAAGGACAAGAAACCGATCCTCATGATCCGTTGTGCGGTCTACACCCGGAAATCAACAGAGGAAGGGCTGGATCAGGAGTTCAACTCCATGGACGCCCAGAGGGAGGCCTGCGAGGCGTTTGTTGCCAGCCAAAAACAGGAGGGGTGGGTTCTGGTTCCAGATCGTTACGATGATCCGGGATTTTCCGGTGGAAACCTGGAACGCCCGGCACTGAAAAGGCTCTTGGAACACATCGAGTCCGGTCGGATCAACTGCCTGGTGACTTACAAGATCGACCGCCTTTCCAGGTCATTGATGGACTTCGCCAAGCTGGTGGAAATCTTCGACCGGCACGGGGTAACATTTGTCAGCGTTACCCAGTCGTTCAATACCACCTCCTCCATGGGGAGGCTGACGCTGAATGTCCTGCTCTCGTTTGCCCAGTACGAACGGGAAATTACGGCGGAGAGGATACGCGACAAGTACGCGGCCTCCCGAAGGAAGGGCATCTGGATGGGGGGACGCGCACCTCTGGGCTATGACGCCCGGGAGAGGCGGTTGGTGGTCAATGATCAAGAGGCGGAGCAGGTGCGCCACGTTTTCCGGCGGTTTCTGGAGGTTGGGTCTGCCACCCTTCTGGTCAGGGAACTGGCGGAGCACGGCATCCGCTCCAAATCCTCCACCGCCGCCGACGGGGCGCTTAGCCCCGGTCGTCCTCTGGACAAGGGCACACTGTACAAGATCCTCAACAACCGCACCTACCTGGGCGAGGTGGTCTTCCAGGGAGAAATTTACCCCGGGGAACACGAGGCCATCATCGACAAGCCACTGTGGGATCGGGTCCATTCGATTCTGGCGGGGAATCGGCACACCCGGGCAAACGCAACCCGCGCCCAGACCCCAGCGCCCCTCAAAGGCCTCATTCACTGCGGCCACTGCGGGCGCGCCATGCGGCCCAGCCACACCCGCAAGCAGGGGACACTCTACCGTTATTACGTTTGCATGAACGCCTCCAAGAACAGCTATCGGGATTGCCCCATCGGTGGTATGGCCGCCGGGGATATCGAGAAACTGGTCCTGAGGCAGGTTCAGTCCATGGTGGGATCCCCGGAGATGACCGCCAGGGTCTGGAAGGAAGCCCAAAAAACTGAGGAACCTTTCGAAGAGCGGGACCTGGTCGGGGCCCTCCACCGCCTCGAGACCGTTTGGGACGATCTCTTCCCAGGGGAACAAGCCCGCCTGTTGCACCTTCTGGTCAGGAGGGCCGTCGTTCATACGGATGAGGTGGAGGTGCATCTTCGGGTCTCCGGGCTCAATCTTCTGGCCGCTGAGATTGGAACCGAAGAAGACAACAGGGAGGAGAGGTGAGCGCCATGAACGCCCAATTGACAGAGGATGGCCAGACGATCATCGTTCGCATTCCCGTGAGCTTGCGGCGGCAGGGCGGTCGGAGGCGCATCATTATACCGGAGGGGGCGAACGATCTCGGGTTGCCCACGGCGGCCTACAGCGATGCCCTCATTCAGGCCTTGGCCCGGGGGTTTCGGTGGCGCAAGGCGTTGGAGAGCGGTGATGCGGCCTCGATGAGAGACTTGGCCGACGCCGAAAAGATCGACCCCTCCTACATGGCGCGCTTGCTGCGCATGACTCTTCTGGCGCCGGATATCGTAGAAGCCATTCTCGATGGCCGCCAGCCTGAAAAGATGACCATGACCGTCCTCGCCAATGCCTTTCCGGCGCGGTGGGATGAGCAACGGACCCATTTCGGCTTTGCCGCGAAGGTCGCCTGATCGTTCCAATCCCACCGCCTGGCCACTCTGCAGCCTTCTCCTCCTCCCGGTGAAATTTCACCGGGATTTTTTTCTCCCAACGAGTCCGAAGCCAGCCTTCCCCTCCCTTCCGGTGAAATTTCACCGGAACATCATCCGTTCGAGCGTCTCCCTCATCTTTTCCCCAGTGAAATTTCACCGCGACCCCCATCACCTCGACTGCGTTCAGCCGTTGAGGTGGAGATTATCCCGCAATCCTGATCTATCGCATTGATATAGATAGCTATTTTATTTGATCCGCAGTGGCCGTTTCATGCCCGCTACGGCCAATTCAACACAACAAAGTTGTTATCCGGTGAAATTTCACCGGGCCATGCCAACTTATTTTGAAATTTCATTTATTTTACATCTAGCCGAAATATATAGGAATTTTCCGCATGCACGAAACCAATTTCGACCTTTTTGGGGCCTCCCAGTGAAATTTCACCGGTAAGGGGAGCAGGGCGCAACGCCCACTACCCTAGAAGAGGCCGAGATCGACGATGAAGTCCCGAAACCAATACCACGGCATCCTGCCCTACGCGGTCGATTCCGTGCGCCACTGGGCGCGTCGCCTGACCCGGCACCCTGCCTTTGGGCTGTCGGATCTGGAGGACCTGGAGCAGGAATTGATGCTGGACCTCCACCGGCGTATTTCCCGATTTGATCCCGACAAAGCTGGCCTGCCCACCTTCATCTCCCGGGTTCTGGCCCACTGTGCGGCCACGCTCATCGAGAAGGCCTCGTCACCCCGCCGAGGTGGTGGGCAGGAGATTTTTTCCCTCAACTTTCACATCGCCCGGCCCCAGGAGGGGCGCCCTTTGGAGCTTATCGACGCGATTTCGACCGAACAGGCTCTCTGGGCGGATTCCAAGGGAGACGTGGGTGACGCCATCCATATGCACATGGATGTAGAACAGGTTCTTCGCAGATTGCCCAAGCTTCCGCAAAGGCTCGCCGTCCAGCTATTGAACGAGACCGTCACTGATATCGCCCGCAATACGGGAACACCTCGCACAACCATTTATGAATCGATTAAACGCATCAGGGCAGCCTTTGTGGCGTTTGGTTACAGGGAGACCGACATTCGTCTTCCCAGAAGGTCGACTCCATTTGTTATTCACTTTGCACTGTAGGCGGAACACGAACCCGCTCATCCGGGAGGGATGAAATCAAGTGATCACCATCCATTCAAGTAAGCAAATCGATGTTACCCCCGAGATGGCGGGTGACTGGCTGCAGCACAACATCTTTGCTCGCCAACGGGCCATGCGTCCCCGTCATCGTGACGCTTTGGTCCAGGAAACCCGCATCCATGTTTCCGATCCGGACCTGGAAATCCTTATCAAGGGAACCCCGTACAAGGGTTTGAAGGCGGCATAAAGCGAGGAGAGCCAAACATGAAAAGTATTCCAATCGACAACATCGTAGTCGGCAAGCGACTGCGGCAGGTCCGCCCGGAAGCGGTAGAGGCGCTGGCGCAGAGCATCCGGGAACTGGGGCTGTTGAACCCGGTGTTAGTGACTCCCTTGCCGGATGACGATGGCCAGGGGGTGCCGGACAGGTTTCGTCTGATCGCCGGGAATCATCGCCTGGAGGCGTGCAGGCGACTCGGCATGCACGACATCGCCGCCAACGTCGTCACTGTCGAGGAACTGGACCAGCGACTCGCCGAGATTGACGAAAACCTTTGTCGCTCAGAATTGACCCATTTGGAAATGGCCGAACACTTATCAGAGCGCAAAGCCCTTTACGAGACCAAGTATCCGGAAACCCGCCACGGCGCCTGTGGTGGTGGGAATAATGGGGTCGGAACCAGGATGCGGGCTGGAAACGAAATTATTTCGTTTTCAGCCGATACCGCCCAAAAAACTGGAGCCACGGCCCGCAACATCCAGCAGGCGGTGCGCCGCGCCAACGATATCAGCCAGGAGGTCCGCGACGCCATTCGTGATGTGGCCTCCATTGCTGACAACAGCCTGGAACTGGACGCCCTCGCTGGCCTGGAGGAGCCGGAACAGATGGAGGCAGTGCAGGCCGTTCTGGACAACAAGGCCCGCAGCATCCGCGAAGTCATCCGGCAGAAGGAGATCAAGACTTCTTCCCCAACCACCCGAGCGCCACAGGAAGCACCGAAGGACGGAGACGATGCCGGCGGTCCCCCTGTTCCGGGGGACATCCAGGATTGGAAACGCAAGGCCAAGGAGGCGTCCGGTCTGGTCATGGCGCAAAAGGAACGCATCCGCACCCTCAACAAGGATCGCACCGCCCTTAAGGCCCGTATTGCTGAGCTGGAGACCCGCGTCCCGGAGCCGATGCCGCAACCATTGCCAGATCTCCTGGCCGAGGTCGAGTCCTGGAAGTGCCGCGCCCTGCAGGCGGAAGACGAGTGCATCAATCTCCAGCACCGGTTGGAACAGGTCGAACTGGGAGCGAATTCCGTCCCGGCCAACCGGGGGGTGGCCCTTCGTGGTCTTCTCGACGACCTGGAAACCGGCTTGTGCCATCGCCCCGGGGATTTTTTCCCTGAAACCCTTCTTGAATTCCGTAGCCGCTTTTTGCGCCTGGTCTCAGCCGTTGAGGACACCATGCGACGTAACAATCAACCGTTCCCTCAAAGTGGAGAGTGAAAATGGAACACACCGTCACCCTGGATCAATTGCCGCAGATGCCCATGGGCAAAGTGGCGACCCTGCCAGCCAGGGAGTTGGCCCGGCTCCAACAGGAGGCCGGCAAGGTCATGGAGCGCGCCAAGCTCATCAACAACCTGTTGGACGGAGTCTTCGTCCGCCGTTTCGGTGACCGGGCCGCTGCCATCCGCCAGGAGAGCGGCAAGGAGTATGGGGTGATCCGGTTCCACGAGGACGAACTCGAGATCGTCGCTGATCTGAAAAAGGAGGTGAAGTGGGATCAACAGAAACTGGCAACCATCGTCTCCCGCATAGCGGAAAGCGGTGAAGACCCTGGCGAGTACGTCAAGCTGACTCATGGGGTCGATGAGAGAAAGTATTCCGCGTGGCCAAACCATATCAAGGCGGTTTTTGAAGAAGCCAGGACGACTCAGAGCGGGCGGCAGGCGTTCAAGATTGTCGTACCGGAAAGATAATCATGCATGACGAATCTAGGCGTGGCGAGGCACGGCACGGCTTGGCGAAGCGTGGCGAGGCGAGGCCGGGCAAGGCTTGGCACGGTGCGGCAACGCAAGGCACGGCACGGATTTTATATGAACCATCAAGAACTGCATGACATGGCGAGGCGATGCATGGCAGGGCTATGCGGGGCAAGGCGGGGCTAGGCATGGCAAGGCGCTGCTGGGCATGGCTTGGCGAGGCAAGGCACGGATTTCACAAAATTGATTAATTTTCCGGACATCAACAACCAGGGAGAACACTCATGAAACGACTCGAAATCGGCATTGAAGGCATGACGCCATTGCTCTGCAACCGCTTCACCGATGCGGCCCAGATGGCCGCCACGGAAGGAACGCGCACCGGCATCGTGGGCAACAAGGGCACGCCCCGCGAGATTGCAGAAAGCAGGCTCTACATCGGCCACGACGGCAACCCCATGCTTCCGGCCCCCAACCTATTTCGCGCCATCATCGATGCCGGACGGTTTTTCAAGGCGGGCAAGTCCCTCATCACCACCCAGAAATCGTCCTTGATCCCGGCATGCGTCGCCATCGAGGAAATCGAACTGTCCCTGGATCACAAGGAACCATGGACGGTGGACACCAGGGCCGTGCGCATTCCCTCCACCGGCGGACGCATCCTCTCCCATCGCCCCTGTTTCCAGGATTGGCGACTTCGGTTCACGGTGCTCCTCGATGACGGAATCATCACCGCCAAGTTGTTCCGCGAGATCGTGGATGCCGCCGGTTCCCGGATTGGCCTCGGCGATTTCCGTCCGGCCTGCAAGGGGCCTTTCGGCAGGTTCGTGGTCACCGGCTGGGCGACCAACGAAAACGAACTGAAGGAGGCGGCGTGATGGGTAACAACAAGCTTCCGATCATCACCGCCGACCAGCGCATGGCCGAGCGGCGTGGCATCAAGGGGTGCATCTTCGGAAAGTCGGGCATCGGCAAGACCAGCCTGCTCTGGACCCTAGATCCGGAAACCGTCTTGTTTTTCGATTTGGAGGCCGGGGATCTGGCGGTCGAAGGGTGGCCTGGCGACACCATCCGCCCCCGCACCTGGGACGAGTGCCGAGACTTCGCGGTCTTCATCGGCGGTCCCAATCCAGCTCTGCGCAACGACCAGTATTTCAGCCAGGCCCACTACGATGCCGTCTGCCAGCAGTTCGGAGACCCGGCGGTGCTGAACAAATACCAGACGATATTCGTGGACAGTCTCACCGTGGCTGGGCGGCTCTGCTTCCACTGGTGCAAGGGCCAGCCTCAAGCCTTCTCGGAGAAGACCGGCAAGCCCGATTTGCGCGGGGCCTATGGGCTGCACGGGCAGGAGATGATCGCCTGGTTGACCCATCTGCAACACACTCGGGGCAAGAACATCTTCTTCGTCGGCATCCTGGACGAGAAGTTCGACGATTTCAACAAGCGGTTCTTCTCCCCCCAGATCGAAGGCAACAAAACCGGCCTGGAATTGCCCGGCATCGTTGACCAGGTCATCACCATGGCGGAAATGGCAACCGAAACGGGACAACTCTTCCGGGCCTTCGTCTGCCAGACCCTGAACCCTTGGGGCTTTCCCGCCAAGGACCGCTCCGGTCGTCTGGCCATGGTCGAGGAGCCTCACCTGGGTCGCCTCATAGCCAAGATCAGCGGCCCGGCGCGCCCCATCCACGAACGCCTCGAATACGGCCAACCGGCACCCGCCGAGACCGCCACCGTTGCATCCAATTGACAACAGCAAAGGAGATCTTGCCATGACTGTTTGGAACGACTTCAACGACGCCGACGCCCAGAACAGCTTCGACATCATCCCCAAAGGGACCATCGCCCCCGTTCGCATGACCATCAGGCCCGGCGGCATTGACGATCCGAGCCGGGGTTGGACCGGAGGCTATGCCACCCGGGCCAAGGAGAGTGACGCAGTCTACCTCAACTGCGAGTTCGTCATCACCGCTGGTGAGTACGCCCGGCGCAAGGTCTGGAGCCTGATTGGCCTTTACAGCCCCAAGGGGCCGGAGTGGAGCAACATGGGCCGCTCTTTCGTCCGCGCCATCCTCAATTCCTCCAGGGGACTGTCGGACAAGGACACGTCCCCTCGGGCCGTAGAGGCCCGCCGCATTCGAGGGTTTGTCGACATCGATGGGATCGAATTCCTGGCCAAGATCGACGTGGAAAAGGACCAGAACGACCAGTTCAAGAACGTGATCAAGGTTGCTGTCACCCCGGACCACAAGGAGTACCAGGGTTTCCAGGCTTCCGCCACCCCGGTGGCTCCTGTCGGGTATCAAACGGCGCCCAACTTTCAGCCCACTGCTGCCTTCCAGTCCCCCACGGCATTCCAGCCTCCGACACCAGCATCGGCACCTGCCCCTGCCGCCAACGGTTGGCGCCCTCCACAACAACAGACCGCATCCGCCCCAGCCGCCCAGGGCCAGAACGGCGGCGGCAATTTTGCCCGCCCGGCTTGGGCCCAGTAGGCAAGGAGACCGGGGATGATTCTCAGGCCCAGACAGCAGGCATTTGTGGAGCGGTCGGTGGCGGCCCTCCACGAGCACGGCAACACCCTGGCGGTGGCGCCGACCGGCATGGGCAAAACTTTGTGTTTGTCCGCCGTGGTCGGTCGGATGCTGGCCGAAGGCAGTGGCAAGGCCTGCGTCCTGGCCCACCGGGATGAACTGACCCGGCAGAACGTGACCAAGTTCTGTCGGGTCAACCCCGGCCTCTCCACCTCCATCGTCAATGCGGAGTCCAAGTCCTGGAGAGGGCGGACCACCTTTGCCATGGTTCCCACCCTGGCGCGGCAATCCAACCTGAAGGCCATGCCGCCCCTCGATCTGCTGGTGATCGACGAAGCGCACCACGCGGCGGCCCCCGGCTATCGCCGCATCATCGACGCCGCCAGGGAGCGCAATCCGGAGTGCCGCATTTACGGCGTCACCGCCACCCCCAACCGGGGCGACAAAAAGGCTCTGCGCCCTATCTTCTCCAATGTGGCAGACCAGGTCCGGCTGGGCGAACTCGTCCAGTCCGGACACCTGGTTCCGCCCCGTACCTTCGTCATCGACGTTGGCACCGGCGAGGCCCTGCGGCAGGTCAAACGCACTGCCGACGATTTCGACATGGCCGAGGTCGACCGGATCATGAACAAGGCCCCGGTCACCGAGGCGGTCATCAAGCATTGGAAAGAAAAGGCCGGCGACCGCAAAACCGTGGTCTTCTGCTCCACCGTGGATCATGCCCGCAATGTCACGGAGGCGTTTACCGCTGCCGATGTGGGGGCGGTCATGATCCACGGAGAGCTGGTCGGCGGCGAGCGTTGGGCCACCTTGGCCAGATTCGAGAAAGGCCCCGCCAAGGTGGTGGTCAACGTCGCTGTCCTCACCGAGGGGTGGGACTATCCCCCCACCTCCTGCGTGGTGCTGCTCCGGCCAAGTTCTTACAAAAGTACCCTCATCCAGATGGTGGGCCGGGGGTTGCGCACCATCGATCCCAACGAGCACCCCGGCATCATCAAAACCGACTGCATCGTTCTGGATTTCGGCATCTCCACCCTGCTGCACGGCTCCCTGGAGCAGGACGTCAATCTGGATGGCCGCGAAACCACCGGTGACGCCCCCACCAAGCAATGTCCCGAATGCGATGCCACCGTCCCACTGGCCGTTCGGGAATGCCCCCTCTGCGGCTATGTCTGGGAGCGGGAGGACGACGACGGGGGCCCGCCGGAACCTCTGGCCGATTTCATCATGACCGAGGTCGATCTTCTGGCCCGCTCCAGTTTCCGCTGGTGCGATCTCTTCGGTGATGATGCGGCCCTGGTGGCCAATGGGTTCACCGCCTGGGGCGGGGTCTTCTGCCTCAACGGGCGCTGGCACGCCGTGGGTGGCGCCAAGGGCCATCACACCCGGCTGCTCTCCATCGGCGAGCGCACCATCTGTCTGGCGGCTGCCGATGATTGGCTCAACGAAAACGAGACCGCCGAGTCGGCCCACAAGACCCGTTCCTGGCTCAATCAGCCCCCTACGGAAAAACAGCTTCAGTACCTACCGGCAGAATACCGCCACGACCTCAATCTCACCCGGTATCAGGCGTCGGCGCTGCTTACCTTCCGTTTCAACAAGTCGGCGATCCGAAGCCTGGTCTTCGAGGCAGACCGGCAGGCACTGAAGGAGGTCGCTTGATGTGGCTATCGCCTGGACCCGCCAGAGGAGCATCTGGCACGACCCGAAGTGGGGATGGATTTCGCTCCCACCCGGTTTGCGCACCCGTCGCCTGGGGCTGGGAGCACTCCCCAAGAGGCAACTGGGCAACTTCCAGAGAATTCTGAAACGAAACCCGGGGCATGTCCTGATCTGGCTCCTGAACGGCGTCAGGGCAGTCCCACACGAGATGCTTTTGGAGGCAAAAAACATGGTGGACGCATCGGACCTTGAAAAGGCGGCAATGGCCGCCGCCCTGCGCCCTCTCGGGGAATATGTGAGCAGCATCGGCATGGACCGCCCATTGGCGGACTACAGGAAGGACGAGGTCTTGACCTTGGTCGAAGTGGTGATCTCCGCCTACCAGGACCACATGGCCAAAGCCGATCCCAACGATATTCCGTTCTGAGAGCACCCGTCATGCTGGATTTCAACCACACGGCATCTTTCGGCGAGGGTGTCATCGGTCTGATCGACGCCGCCCTCGTTGCCGAAGAGGCGGCCAGTCCTCCCAGGCAATACCTGGGAGGTTCGAGGCTGGGTGTCGCCTGTGAGCGGGCGCTGCAATTCGAATACGCCGGAGCCCCCAGGGATGCAGGACGGGGATTCGATGGCAAGACCCTGCGCATTTTCGCTGCCGGGCATCTCTTCGAGGAGTTGGCCATCCGTTGGTTGCGGGCCGCTGGGTTCAATCTGGTCACCCAGAAACGGGACGGTGGGCAGTTCGGTTTCTCGGTGGCCAAAGGGCGCATTCAGGGGCATGTGGACGGCATCCTGTCTGGCGGGCCCCTGGATGTGCCCATGAGCTACCCCGCCCTGTGGGAGTGCAAGTCCCTCAACAACAAGTCATGGAACGACACCGGCAAGCGGGGCGTAGCCCTCTCCAAGCCGGTCTATGCCGCCCAGATCGCCACCTATCAGGCCTACATGGAGACTGCCGTCCCCGGTATTTCCACCAACCCGGCCCTGTTCACCGCCATCAACAAGGATACCGCCGAACTGCATTTCGAGCTTGTCCCCTTCGACGCTGACCTGGCCCAACGCATGACCGACCGGGCGGTGCGCGTTCTCCAAGCCACCGAGGCAGGAGAACTTCTGCCCCGCCTCACCCGCGACTCCAGCCATTTCGAATGCCGCTTCTGCGACTGGCAGGACCGCTGCTGGAGACTGGCATGCTGACACCCAAGCAGGAGTCCTTCCGCAAGGCATTGCTGGAAACCGGCGATGCCGAAACGGCCTACCGCGCCGTCTACAACTGCTCCGGCATGTCGCCAAGCCAGGTGAAGCAAAAGGCGACTCGCGAATTGGCGAAGGTCGAGGAAGGTAAGAATGATTCTTACCAAAACCAGTCAGGAGCGTTTGGTAAGAACGGTTCTCATCAAAGACAGGCTGGCAGCTTTGATGAGGGTGATTCTTACCAAAATCAGCCGGAGCCATTTGGTAAGAAGGATTCTTACCAATGGATGGACTTCAACAATGCCAGCCCCCAAACCCAACCCCGGGCCTTTCGGGATGGTAAACACGACACCGACCGGCTCAAGGCCCGCCTGCTGGAGCGCATCGAGGAGGTTCTCTTTCATCTGCTGCCCGCCGGCAGGGTCCGTCACGGCAAGTTCCTCATCGGGGACGTGGAGGGCAATCCCGGCGAAAGCATGAAGGTGGAGCTGACGGGCAACAAAACCGGTGTTTGGTACGACCATGCCACCGGACTGGGGGGCGATATCCTGGACCTGTGGGCAAGGACCAGGGGGCTGAACTCCCACTCGGATTTTCCCCGGTTACTGGACGAGGTCCGGGAATGGCTGGGCGGCCCACCGAGGTCAATCCCGGCATCACCACCCCATCGTCGCGAACCGCCTTTGGACGATTTGGGACCGCCCACGGGCAAGTGGAATTACCACGACCAGGACGGGGCGTTACTGGTCTGCGTCTATCGGTACGATCCCCCCGGAGGGAAGAAACAATTCCGGCCCTGGGACGTGCGTGCTCGGGAATGGCGGGCCCCTACTGACCACAGGCCCCTGTACAACCTGCCAGGCATTGCTCGGGCCTCCGAGGTGGTCCTGGTGGAAGGCGAAAAGGCAGCCCAGGCGCTGATCGACGCCGGGGTAGTAGCCACCACCTCCATGCATGGATCAAACGCGCCGGTGGAGAAAACCGACTGGACACCCCTGGTCGGCAAGCGGGTCGCCGAACAGACCTCCGAGGCGGTGCAGCAGGGCGACCAGGTCGTCGTTGGCTCGAAAGCGGCCGCCGCCCGCGCCATCGAGCAGATGCAGAAGGCGGCACAGATCGAAAACCAGGCCTTCCGGGAAGAAGCTGGTGTCCACCAGGAGGCCGCCGACACCCTCCACAACAAGTCGGAAGCCGCCACCGAGGCCCTCGCCAGGATCCGGGAGGCGGTCAAAGGGGTGGACGAAGCCCTGGCCAAAGACCACACCCTGTTGATCGACGCCAACATCGAGAAAATCAGGGCCGCCGGAGCCGAGATCGATGCCCTCCTCGAGAAAAAAGAGCGGGTGGTCCGGATCAAGGCCGAGCTCCAGGGTGGGGCGACGGCCCTGGAATCGGTGGTCGGCAATGTCCTCCAGGGGGAAATGACCAGGGCCCAAGCGAGTCTCGACGAGGTTTCTCGCGTCTTCACGAAATTCAAGACCGAATTTACCGGCTGGCAGCCCGAGGTAAAAGCCACGTTCGACACCGTCTCGGCCACCGGCGCCATCGACGGCCTGATGGCCAAGTTCCAGGAGTTCAAAAACAGCGTTCCCCCCGAAGAGAAGGTGACCATTGTCGGAGATACCGGCCAGGCCGTCGCCGCCATCGACACCCTGATCGCCAGAATCGCCGAGATCCCCTCGGAGAAAACCGTCACCGTCAACACTGTCGAACGCAGAAGCGAGGCCCACGCCCAGGGCGGCATGGTCGGCTTCGCCCGGGGCGGATTTCTCCCCGGCTGGGGCGGCGGCGACAAAATCCGCGCCCTGCTGGAGGCAGGCGAGTTCGTCCTCAATCGGCATGCCGTCCGCCTCTACGGCCTGGAGCGGCTTCAGGCCATGAACCAGCTTCGGCTCAAACCGACCGACCTCCCCCGGTTCGCCCAGGGAGGAGTGGTGCGGGCGATGCCATTCATCCCCCGGTTCAGGATGCCCTCCGTTCCCAGATTCCAGTTCGGTGGCCTGGCGAAGAACCTGGTCATCCCCACCATCCCGCCAATGGCCCTTGCCGGTGGCGGGGCCGTCACGCCCCAGGTCGAAGGGGTGGTGCGGCTCGAACTGGTCACCGGCAGTCGCCAGGAACCGCCATTTCTCACCGGCAGTCGCGAGCAGGTCCGTGGCTTCGTCCGGGCCCTGCAGGAGATGCAGCGGGGGCTGGGATGAAACAGCTCGGCGATTTGGTTCTGCCCGACTCTCTGCAGTGGAAAAACCAGTACGAATGGTCGCCCACCGTCCAGGAAACCGCCCGCACCCTGGGGGGCAACCTGGTGGTGTGGAACTCGGGGCTCATCGGCGGTCGCCCCATCGATCTGGAGGCCGAGGGCGACAGCTCCTGGCTCACCCTTGAGCAGGTGCGGGCGATCCACGCCATGGCCATGCAGCCGGGGGGCGTCTTCGATCTCATTCTGGATAACGAGTCGTTCCAGGTGATGTTCCGCCACCAGGACCAACCGGCGACATCATTTACCCCGATCTACCCGCACGGCAGGTTCTTCAACGGTCTCATCAAATTGATGCAGGTGTGACATGCCCATCGAAAACAGTCAGATCAAGTTCATGAAATCGCAAACCGTCAGCGACTCCACCAGCAACGGCGGTCGCATGGCCGACACCGAGGTCGCCACCGGCGTCAAGAACAACATCTGGCCGGATGTTCCGGCCAGCGAAAGGAAAAGCGGCTCCACCAAATTCCGCAAGCTCTTCATCAAGATCGCCAGCCCGGACAATCTCAAGCTGATCGACACCCGCATTTTTGTCGAAACCCCCACCCCCGGCGGCGACCGGGTGCTGATCTTCCCCGCCACCCAGACCAACGTCCAGGCCGACGTGGCCAACCTCGCGACGCTGTTCTACGGAAGCGGCCAGTTGAACGCCAATACCACCGTCGGCGCAACCTCATTGACCGTGAATGTCGAAGAACAGACCGACTGGATCTTCAATCCGAACCAGTTGATCCGCATCTCCGACAAGGGCAGCGTCGATGACTTCGCGGGTTCGGAAGAATTCGTGCGCCTCGACAACACCCCCTCGGCCGTCACCTGGAACGGCAACCTGGTGACGCTGCTCCTGGCGGACGGTACGTCGCTGCAAAACGCCTATTCAGCCACCAATACCAGGGTGGCCCCGGTGATCGAGGCCGGGGACCTTTGGGCCCGCACCGACACCTGGGCCATCTCCTCGCCAACCGGCACCCTCAGCGGCTGGAACGGCCTCGGCAATCCCCCGTCCATTCTGACCGACGCCAGGCTGGTGGACGCCATCGCCGGCATCGAGCAGACCTGGACCCTCACCTTCACCAATGCCACCACCTTCACCGGCGTCGGCGATACGGTCGGACCGGTCGGTGGCGGTACGGTGACGGCGAATTTCGCCCCCAACAACGCCACCTATTCGAGGCCCTATTTTACCCTGCCATCCTCCCTGTGGGGCGGGACCTGGGCCGCCGGGAACGTGGTCACCTTCAAGAGCCACCCGGCGGCCTTCCCCATCTGGGAGAAACGGATCATCCCGCCCAACACCGCCTCCCTCTCCGGCGACAAGGTCATCATCGGCGTCTCGGGCGAGAGCGAGTGATGGGCGAAACCACGGCGAATCTTGCGATCAACTTCGCCGCGTTCGCCGCCGAAACACCGTTCGAACTGGTGGTCGACGACACCGGGCAGGCGGGCAACAGGCCGGTGGAGGTCGAGTATTCCAATGACCTCAGCGTCTTCATGCAGGCCTGGGGCTTGGCCTCATGGCAGGGCTCGGCGACCGGCTTCGAACCCCTCGAAAAAATGCTGGCCCCCGGGCAAAAGCGGGTCAAGGTCTACTGTTCGGCGGCTGATGCACCGTCCATCAAAATCCTGGTCGACAACGGAGAAGCGACCTTCACCCACACCGAGGTCAAATGGCGGGCCGTTGCCGTCGCCGGCCCGTTCCCCAACTGGGGACCCTTCTTCACCCATACCGTGCCGTCCGCCAGTTGGCGGTGGGAGAAGGTCGAAATCCCCCACACCCTCCCGATCAACACCGCCACCCTGGTCGGTCGCCGCTTCGACCCGCTGGTGGAGGCCATCACCTGGTCCGGAGAGATCCGAAAGCGCCTCCGCTACAACTACGACAACCCGGCGATCGAGATCATCCAAAAGACCCTCTTTCGGAACCGTCAGGGTGCGATAATGCCCGACCCAGTCTACGATCCGGACAAGGGCGAATTCCACACCTCCGGAGAAGCCACCGGGGCCATCGTCGTCCGGTACAGCCCGGGATACTCCCTCTACAACATCGCCTACGACACCGGAAAAGCCATCGCCTCGCCCGAACTCTTCGCCGAGATGAAGCAGGCCTGGATCTTCGGCGACATCAAGAAGGCCGAAATCCCGCCGGTACGGCTGATCGCCCTCTCCCGCAACAAGGCCGTCACGGCATCCTTTGCCAGATCGTTCTGGCCGGAGGGTTTCCCTCGGGCGCAGTACGTGGCGCGGGCCACGGAGACGGAGTGGAACGACAACTGGGTCGAGGTCGCGGGCACCCGGGAGAGCGTCGTGACCCGGCTTTTCCTGGATGCAAACGATCCCGAGGCCTTTGTCGACATCGAAACCATCACCTACATCGAAGGGCGTGACGACCACGGACGGACTTTCCGCTTGAGGATGCTGAACCATGTCAGTAATTCTTAGTCCCGGCCCGTTCAAGATCATCCGGAAAGTCGTCCTGCCCAAGAAAAAGCCAAGAGTCGTGTCCGGCCAATATCGTCTCGGCAAGGGCTGGGACCCGAGGATGCGCCTCTGGTGGGACATCCTGTTCTTCGTGCCGGATGCAGGGGCCTTCCCCAAGGCCTGGCTCGACTACATCGCAACCGCCAATGGCCGCTGGGCGCAGGCGTTCGTCGAGACGACCGAGGTTCCCGGCGTGCCCTGGCCCGGGCCCTGGAGGTCACGGTGGGACGAGAATTGGCGGGACGGCGTCGGCTATCCGGGATACCTCGGCTTCATGACGGCGTTCTGGAGGTCGAAGATCATCACCAGCTCCGGGTATTACAACGCCCTGACCGAGGTCACCATCGACGACAAGCCCGTGCCCAATGGCGAGAACAACCTTTTCCCGGCGGATTCCGGGGTCCTCGATCTCGGCATCATGGCCAACCATGCCTTCATGTTCTCGACCCGACGCGTGGTCTTCCACCCCGTCGGCGTCAAATACCGGGTCGAGATGTGGATCGAACCGAACATCGGGGCCGACTCTTCCCGCTTGATGCCATTCGATCACAGAAAAGCCCACATGCAGTTTTTGTATGGTGACGAAGTGGTCAACTCGGATCTATAGGTCATCGGAGGAGCTGCCGACATGCTCACCTTTGCAGATCGCGTCAAGGAATCGGCCTCGGTTACCGGCGCCGCCGCCTATCAGCTCACTGGCGCCGCCCAGGGCTACCAGGGGTTCGTGGCCGCTCTCGGGAACGGCGCCAAATGCGCCTATTGCGCCGAAAGCGGATCCCAGTGGGAGGTGAGCGAAGGCACGGTCGATGCCGCCGCCGGAACCCTCTCCCGCGACAGAATCCTCGCCTCGTCCAATGGCGGTACTGCCGTGGCGTGGCCCGCCGGCAACGTGGCCCTCTCCTGCGTGGCCCCCGCCTCGGTAATCCAGAGGAGTGCCAACGCCGGAGTCACGCTCAGCGTCCCGGGAACGCTCCAGCTCAAGACCGACGCCACCCGCTGGTATCCGCCCCAGGCGGTTTCGTTTCGCTCGATGGACGCTTGGCTCGGGACCGCCTCGGCAGGTGCTGCCGTTCAGTTCACGCTCCGGAAAAGTGGCCTGATCGTGACCAGAGGGAGCATCCCCGTCGGCTGGCGGGAGCCGGTCGAATGCACCCTCTACTACGACACCCTCGCCAACGCCCAGGCGGACATGCGGGGGGACAACATCTTCGACGGCGAGGCCGTCCACGCCGGCATGCGGGTGCTGCTCCTGGGGTTGATCAACGGCGTCCCGAGTAACGTCTACCTCGTCGCCGGTACGGCAGGGAACTGGACCCTCACCGAAGACGCTCAGACTGCCACCCAGGGAGATCGCGTCTACTCCTCCGGGGGAGGCACCTTTCGGGGCCGGTATTGGGAGTTCAACGGCTCGGTCTGGAATCTCATCGATCCCCCCGCCTGGAGCCAACGCCTGGAGCCGACAGCCCTCGATCTCTCCCTGACGCCCACCCAATGGCTCTCCCTCGACATCACCCGCATCGGATCGACGACCCCTGGCGCCGATCTCGCCGTGCGCTTGGTGTAGTCGGTGGCCATCGCCTCAGCCGCCATTGCCGCCGCGCCGATCTCGGGAAGCGCCAGCCGGCGTGTTGTCGCCGCCTGCCTCTCCCCATGGGGAGACGCCATTCCAGTCAATACCCTGGTGCAGCCCTATTCGATCCGTCTCGCCGTCGAACTCGAGCAACGTTACGATAATTCCAGACTGATCGCGCCACTCGAACAACCCTACGGCCCATGGATGGCCCGGATCACGAACGAGCAGCCTTGGGACTCCTGCATCGTCGTCAAGGCCGCTTTGCCGCAGGAGTACAGGTCACTTCTCGCCTTCTCGTCGGCCTCCTTCCCTTACGGCAACGCCCCGGTTCAGGCGCAGTGTGCCTTTCCGATTCACTTCACGGTTTCGGCCTCCCTGGAGTCCGAATGGAACCTTCGAGGCAAGGCGCGGAGCCAGTGCGTCATGCCCTGGACCTCCACCACCTCGGTGGCCATGCAGGCCTTGTTTCGCTGGGACCGGCTCAAGCGTGATCCGGTCGCCGCTTCGTCGATCCAGCTCTGGAACCTCGCCGAGGATCGACCGGTCAGGCCGACCGGCGTTGCCGTTCGCGCTTTCCATTTCGGGGAGCTGGTATGACCGGTTCGGTGCTGTCCGCCACCCTCTCCCAGGCCGAGATGGATTTTGCCTGGAGCGGCAACTTGGAGGTGATCGATCCGGCCTCATTCCAACGTATCCGCATCGACGACCCCATCGAGCTGGAACTGGGCGGAGAGGTTTACAGGCTCATGGTCGACAACAAGACGCTGGAGCGTGATGGCGTTGCCATGCCCAGGCTCACCGTGTCGGTGGTGAGTCCCACGGCGAGGTTTGTCCTGCCTCGCGCCACCCCTCTGGACCGGGTGTGGGAGGCACCCGTTTGGGCCAAAGATGCCGCCGAGGAGGCCGTCAGCGAGGCCGTTGAGTGGGACCTAGTCAACTGGCTGATCACCGGCGGGCGTCTCGCCGTCCACAACGCCTCGCCCCTCGATGTGGTCAAAACCATCGCCGAAGCCGCCGGCGGGCTGGTGGAGACTCTGCCGGATGGCAGATTGCGGGTGCGGCATCGCTTCCCGGTGGCGGTTCCCGGGTGGGCCTCGACTGCCGTCGATCGCGTCCTGACCGACGCATCCGACAACCTCTCCTGTCGTGAATCCCACATCCTGCGCACCAGGGTCAACAAGGTGCTGGTCCGGGGCTATCTGCCGACAGGGGCCGGGTTCGTCTCGGTCGAAATCGATGCCCGACCCGATGGTCCAAACCAGGGCCGGACCACCTTCTACAGCGGCGAAACCGCCCATCTGCTGGTCCATGCCGGTGATGATATTGCCTTGGCCGACCCGATCGTTTCCGCCGGGGTGATCTTGCCGGGGGGATGGCAGGTCGTCGAGGTCAAACAGGATCTCGTTTTTGCCGGAATGGCCGTGGCTACCCTGGACAAGCCTGCCCTCGCCCTCGACTCGGTGATCTGGCTGGGGAACGATCTGGGGGCGCTCACCCTCGAGGCCGACAAACGCACCGTTTCCGTGCCCGAAGCGGGCGTGGCCATCGCTCGCGTGACCTATCGCTCCATGGCGCGATCCTGGGGCCTCTCCGCGCCATCACTCCTTGCCGGGTTGGACGAATTCCCCGTGCAGGTTCGTTTTTCCGGCTCCACCGGCGAAGCCATGGGCAGCGGCGAGATCTTCTGCCAGCGCGGCGACGGAGCCTTCCGAGGCGCCGACATCTCCGACCCGTTGCTCACCACCAACGAAGCCAAACGCTCCCGGGGCCGGGCCGAAATCGATGCCGGCGAGGCACTCCAGGAAGTGTCGTTGACGTGCCTGCATCGGCCAGGGTTTATGCCCGGCCAACTCGTCGAGGTCCACGACGCCCTGATGGGCCGGTCCTGGCGCGGGAAAATCACCAGTGTGGGCCATATCGCTCAAGGGCCGAGACTGATCACCTCTCTGGAGTTGCTCCGCCATGTCCAACCCGCTGTTTGACCTGCAACAGATCCTGACCGGAAGGGCTGCCGTTTCCGGGAGGGTGGTTTCTGTCAGCAGCGGCTTGGCTCGAGTGGCCACCGCTCAGGGGGTGGTTGAGGTTGCTGCCGATGCGGGCTTGATCGCTGGCGACCAGGTGACGGTGCGGGATGGGCGAGCGGTACGGGTTCAGAGCGGTGAGGATGCGCCGGTGTATTTCGTGTGACGAGGAGGGCGCCGGACCCGACCCGGTGCCAGAGAATCCGACGCGCCCTCGCTCGTCAGCAGGCGCAGACGGGATCGCCGCCGTTTCCTGCCACCGTGCTTGATCCGTCTCAGGGACGGCTCTCCCACGCTCCCGGCGCTTGAGGGTCCCGGTCCCCCTGGCCCGATGCTCCATCAGGGGAAGGATTCATGTCAATTGGTCGTATGCGGAAAAAGTGGTCCCGACGGCCTTCGAACCCAAAAGGGCCTACCAGACGCCGGGAACCGTTTTTCTTCGTCCGGCGCATGGCACCGGCACGGGGTGACGGGTTGGACAAACCTTGTGCGCGGAGGGACGGCCCGTAGACCGGCCCTGTCTGGCAATGCGATTTGTACTGGCGAGACGGAAACCGATGTTGTTGTTCCGGTTGCCCGGGTCGTTGTTGTTGCGATTCGCGGAACGGACGTTGGCCGGGTTGTTGTTCCAGCTGCCGCCCCGATTGACCCGGTTGGAGCCCCTTTCGCCGTCACCCCAGGTCCACCACTGCCGCAACCCATTGTCGGCGCAAAGCCCGCGTATCGGCGTGGACCATGTGGCCGATCATGCTGCCCACCGAGCGTGAAAGCAATGCCTCGTCGATTTCCCCCCCTGCGAATGCCAGCTCCTTGGCACGGGATTTCCGCCGGAATCGTGCCAGACCCTTCCGTTGCAGGCGAATGGTCCCTGGAAATACCCGAAACCCCAGGAACGGAATCCCCTCGCTCACCGGGGCCAGAATCGTGACCTCCTCCTTGAGCTCCAGGGTCAGACGTTCCCGCAGAAATTCTCGGATCTCGAAATGTACCCCGTTCAGGAAGGAGGGCGTTGGGCCGAAAACGAGAAAATCGTCCATATAACGGAGGTAGTTGGGCACCCTCCACCGCTCCTTGACCTCATGGTCCAACTCGCCCAGGTAGAGGTTGGCGAAGTGCTGGCTGGTGAGGTTGCCGATGGGGATGCCTTTTCCTGGGAGGTGTCCCGGGACAGGGTGGTCGATGATCAGGTTTAGGAGATCAAGCAGGAGGCGGTCTTTGATGATCCGGGCCAGAAGAGCTTTGAGGATGGCGTGATCGACGCTTTGGAAATATTTCCGGATGTCGCACTTGAGAAAATAGGGATTGCGGCAGGAAAACGACTGCGCTCGCTGCACGGCTGCGTGGGTGCCTTTGCCCACCCGGCAAGCGTAGGTATCGGAAATCAGGCGCCTTTCAAAAAGCGGATCCAGGACGTTGACGATGGCGTGATGGACCACCCTGTCGCGGAAATCAGCGGCGGCGATCTCACGGTGCTTGGGGTCGGTGACGGTGAAAACGCTGTAAGGCCTGGGCTGATAGGCGCCGGAGAGCAACTCCTGCTGGAGAACCAGGAGTTCCCGCTCCAGGTTGAAGTAGAAATCGGCAATTCGCGCCTTGTCCTTCTTGTTCCGCCAGGCCTTGTGCGCCGCCCGCCAGAGGTTGGGAAAGGCGATGATGGCGTCGAAGAGGTGGCCATCGCGTTTCACGAGGGGGCGACAATCGGTGCAAGGCCAACGAGAGCACAGGTTCCACGGATGACCCGGTTCAGGAAATCGGGATGGACCTCTGCCAGTTCTCGGGTGATGGACGCCGCATCAAGAGTGTATACCTTGTCCAGGCGGACCCAACTCGGCAAGGGTAGTGCGCCCACGGTCAGATCAGAAGGGGGAAGGCGGACGGCGTTTTCTTCCGTGGGAACGGAGGTGATGGCCAGCCCGATGAAGTCCCCATGCCGATCCGGGGAGGTCAGAACCAGCACCGGACGTTTCTTACTGATCGGCCTGTCGGCGAAAGGGAACAGAATCAGGACCAGTTGTCCAGGCTTACAGGTCATTCCACGCCTCGTCCGTCGGATTGTCCCAGACCCTGCGCATGGAAATCCGCTGGGCCTCCTTGAGCAGGTCCAAATCCCGATCCTGACGGTGGGCATATTCCAGATAGCCGATGAAGTCCAGAACCTCCCGGACCAGCGGTTCCGGCAGACGGCTGACCTCATGCTGAATTCTCTCGGCAAGGCTCATGGTCATCGTTTTCCCTCCTGCTGTTTCATCCATCCTCCCAGCATGCGCCCGGTTTCGTCCACGCCTTTGACGGCGAACTCGAAGGCATCGTGAGAGAGGAACTGCTCCTCGTGGCAGAGACGCAGCAGAACCCGAATCTTTTCCAGGCGCAGGTTGGCCCGTTTGAGGATCGCACGTTTGTCCCGACTATAGCGGGCTTCGACCAGGTCTTCCACCACATCGAGGGCCAGGGTGTCGATGCGGTTGGCGAAGGTGAAGCGGACCCGGCGGGGAAACTTCTCTGTAGTGGGGAGGAGCCACTTAAGGAATTCCATCCAGCAGACGAAGATGGGCAGGTCCTCATTCCGATCCGGTTTCATCTGGAGGCTCCGGAAGGGGAGGTTCTGGTGTTGGCACGGTTTGTTCGGCACCTTCGGTCAGTTGCGGAATATCCGTGCCAACCTTGTTCCCCATGGCTGCGAGGATCTCCTGGCCGTATTTCTTGAGGCGACCGGTGCCGAAGCCGTCCACCCTGGCCAGGGCGGTCATGGTCCCGGGACGAAGGCGGGCGACCTCCGCCAACTGCCTGTTGGTGCAAACGAAGTAGGTTGGGACACCTTCCTCTTTGGCCTTGCGGGAGCGCCACTCCCGCAGGGTGTTGAAAAGGGGCATGTCGGCTTCGCCCAGCATCTTGCGCCAGTTGTCCGCTTGATTATCGGCATGGTTCTTTTCCGCTGGCACGGAAGTTTCGTTGCCGCCAAGGCGGTACGTTACCACCAGTGCCAAATGGGGAACCCCATGATCGACAAACGCATGGTCCCGGATCGACAGCACCTCCTTGTCGGCGACAAAAGTACGGACCTCAGTATCGTCGAAGCCACAGGTCAATCTGTTGAATTTCAAGGTGAAAATCCGCACGTTCACCGGCAAGACCCGTCAAAAAAAACGTCGCGACCAAGAGGGGCTACGCCCCTCCTGGACCTCCCCGCGCTCCCTTCCGCAGGGAGGGCTGACGCTCCGCTGAGAACCGCTCCGCTTGGCCCTCCCGGCTCCAGTCCGCGCCAAAACCAACCCCAAAGGCAGCGCTGCGCGCCGCAAAGAGACAAAGCGTGAAAGGGCTAAGGATAAGTCCTGGCGAGACGGAAACCGAAGCTGTCGGACCGGTAGCCCGGGCCGTCGCTGATGCGAAACGCGGAACGGACGTAGGCCGGGGGGCTGCCGCAGCTGCCGCCCCGATTGACCCGGGAGGAGCCCGTATCCTCAGTGTTGGCGCAATTCTTCTCCGACCCATCGTATCCCTGGGCATATGCCGAGCAGGTCCATTCCCACACATTGCCCAACGCGTCGTGCAGGCCAAAAGCATTCGCCTTGAAACTCCCGACAGGAGCGGTGCCAAGAGCATATCCATCGCTGCAGTCGAACCAAACACCCGCCGATTTCCCCATCCGAGCCTTCAAGTCCAGGTCCAGCACATTGGCATATTGGCACGCTTCTTTCTCACCCTCCCCCCAATACCTCGAAAATTTCGTGCCGCCCCGCGCCGCGTACTCCCACTCCGCCTCCGTCGGCAACTGGTAACGGTACTTGCCAAACCAGCTCATATACTTGGCAAATTCCGTCACCTCAAACCAACTCACCATCTCTACGGGGTTATTCTCCCCTTTATAAGTCGAGGGGTTGCTCTGCATCACCTGTTCCCACTCCCACTGCGTCACCTCGAACTTTCCCAAATCAAACCCCTCCACGCACACCTCGTGCTGCTCCTCATCCCCCTCGCGATCCACCTCCGCCTCCGGGCTCCCCATCTGAAAACACCCCTCGGGGATCGAGACGAATTCCATCGCCTTCTCCACCGCTTGAACTCCCATATAAGTCCTCACGCCCCACCAAACCCCATACCCGGCAGGCAAGGTCAACAACAACAGGAACCCCAGCACCGTCTGCTTGCCTCGTCGCCACCGGTGCGCCGATACCGACGCCTTTACATACGCCACAATCCCCGGTTCGAGTTCACCACCGGTCCACCGCTTCAGCAGACCGCGCCCTTCCTGCAACTGAAAACCGCTGGGCAACAGCAATCCTTTCCGATCTTTCTTTGCCGCCACCCGCCACCGCGCCGCCGCCTGCTCCAGTCGGCCCCTCAGTTGAAGATCCTGACGGTCCCGCTCGATCTGCTGCGCCGCCCTCGGCCAATGGCCCAACAGCGCCTCATGTACCACCCGCACCTGCGCCCCATCCCCATCCCCATCCGCCACCAGCAGTCGCGCCGTAGGCGACAGAAAGAGATCCACCAACCTCCGGGCGGGCGTACCCTCCCCAAACCGGGAGAGCGATACCGTCCTGGCGGTGGCCTTACCACCATCCCCAAGTCCCACCGTCACCAACTGCCGCATCACGCCGGCAAACGCCGCTTGATCCCCTTTGTTCAGGCGGCCAAAGACCTCCTCGGCCTTCCGGCCCAAAGAACCCTCCAGTCCCCCCATCTCCCCATAGACCGCATGGGTCAACACCCCCTGCTCCGTCCTCCGGTCCCACAACTCCTCCAGCGTGAACGACAGCAGCGGCAGCAACGCCCCATCCTTCGATGCCGCCTCGTGCAGCAACTCATCCAGACCAATGCCGGATTTCGACTCCTTCTCGAACCGCAAACCCGCCTCCCGCGCCGGCTGACGGATGATCTGGCCGGTGGCCCCCGGCGTGGGAGGTTCGAGTAAATACCGACCGCTTTCCTTGCTCAACCGAACCAATTCCGGAAGGGTGACCAGACGGTCGAAAAAGTCGCTGCGCATGGTGGCAACCACCCACACCAGGCCACTCTCCGCCAGCGCCTTGAGGGCCAGGACAAATCCCTCCCGTTCCGTTTGACCGACCTTCGATTGGGTGAATATCTCCTCCAGTTGGTCCACGATCAATAAAAAGCGCGCTTGGGCGTGGTTGATCAGCTTTTCCTGCTCTCCGGCACGAGCCAAACCTTGCTCAATGGGCAGAACGGCTTGATCGGGAACCGCCCGCAACAGCTTGGTCAGTTTGGCTTGGTCATATTGGAGGGATGTCAACTCCGGCAGGGCACTCTCCGACAAAATTCCCCTGGCCAGAACCGCATACAAATCCTCGTCATCGGTGGGGCGAACGATGGCATGACGTACCAGCCCCACCTTCTCCATCATGCCGGGTATCTTCAGGTCCGACAGCAAACCCGCCTTCACCAGCGACGACTTGCCGCTGCCACTCGCCCCAAACACCAGCAGGAAGGCACACCCTCGCGCCGACTGACTGGCCAGGGCGTCCCGCAGCTCAAGCCGCTCCTTGGTCCGGCCAAAAAAGATGGGAGCGTGTTTCAGCTCGAATGACTCCAACCCCCGGAAGGGGCTCCCCTCGTGCCAATGAATATCCGCCTGAATCGCCTCCTCCTCCGGCAGATTCAACCTCTGTCGCAGCAGGGCCCTCAGGTGGGTCTCCAACATCTCCTCAAGTTGGCCCGCATCGGTAAACTGATGCGAAGCCGCCTTGAAACCGCCCGTGGCGTCATCCTTGAACCAGCGGGTCAGGAAGAACTCCACCATCTCCTTCTGGTTCAGACGCCGTTCCAACTCCTGGCGATCATCCAGATCGGCGGAGATGCGGGCCTGTTTCCGATACATCAGCAAATCCGGTTTGCCGTGCTGCCGGTAGGCGTGGACTGCGTCCTCGAACTCCCATTCCGTCCCTGTCACTGGCGTCTTGCCCGTCACCTTGCCCTGAAATTGCTCCGGCGGGAGGAACGACCCCAGCCGCGACCAGAGAATCACCAGCACAATATCCGTCGATGAGGGCGGGGCGATCATCGTCTGAAAATGCTCGGTGGCGATCAGAGGCTCCCGCTCCCACAACACCCCCTCCAGACGAAAATGGTACGAAAACTCCCGGTCCAGCCGGGCAATCACCCGCCGCGCCACCTCACGCTCCGGATTTACATCTCCCGGCGACGAGATGAAAACTCGCACCACCTTGCGATCGCTCATGAAAATCCCCTCTTCGTGTGGCAACAGACCGTTAAATTCCGCTGGACAGCGGGGCAGTTTTCCAGCGCCGGACTCGACCCGTTTACAGGGAATCCGACGCACCACCCCCGTCAGCAGGTCCAGGCGGGATCGCCGCCGTTTCCCGTCACCCCATCGATCCATCCCCTGCGATGGCCTCTCCGGGACTCCCCGAGATTGCCGGTCCGGGTCCCGGAAACCTTCACCAAATCCGGGGAGAGAACTCCGGGTCATTGGCTAGCCGCACGCCCTCACCGGACTAGACAATCACGAACAGCCCCTCCTTCATGGCCAGGAGGTCCACGTTCTCCTCGATGACGATTCCCGCCACCGCGCCCATGATACGTTTGCCGGCGTACTGCGGAAAGAAGTCCTTGAACTCCGCCAGGCGCTCGACATGCTCCCGAACGTCGTCGCGTTTCAGTTTGCTCTTGACCTCTACCAGGATCACCACCTCGCCATTGACCACCAGCAGGTCGACCTCCATATGCCGATCCCCGGGAAGTTTGCTGCGGACACGTTGGCTGACCTGCCGCACAGGAATGCCGCGTTCGGCAAACAGGGTCTCGCAGGCCGGGGCGACCTATTCCTGACTCGCGCCGATGGCAGTCCGCAACGATTCTACAGCCTCTCAGCGCAGGTCCAACGTGA
>JADGCL010000026.1 GCA_015229005.1 Magnetococcales bacterium | reverse complement strand
GGGGGGGGTCAGGTTTTCGGTGGCGGATCGTGGTCCTGGGCTGGATCCGGCGCTCTTTTCGCGGGTGGTGGAGCCCTTTTTCACCACCCGCACGGGGGGGACCGGGTTGGGTCTGGCGGTGGTCGATCAACTGGTGCGTTTGAACGGTGGGGTTCTTTCCCTGGCCAATGGGGAGCCTGGTCGGGAAGGCCTGATCGTGAGCTGGACGATGGAGAGCCTCGATGGCGGCGATACTGCTCTGTGACGACGAGGGCAATCTGCGGGAGATTCTCTCCCTTTCCCTGGAAGAGGAGGGGCATCGGGTGGTGGCGGTTGCCTCCGGGGCGGCGGCGATGGCACAACTGGAGGCCTCTCCGTGGGATCTGGTGGTGACGGATTTGAAGCTGCCGGACCTGAGTGGCCTGGATATTCTGCGGCGCTCGCGCCACCTGGCGCCGGAGCGACCGGTATTGCTGATCACCGCCTTTGCCTCGGCGCAGACGGCGGTGACGGCGATGAAGGAGGGGGCGTTCGATTATCTGGAGAAGCCGTTCGCCCTGGAGGATTTTCACTTTGTGGTGGCGCGGGCCCTGGAACGGCTGGAGCTGGGGCGGGAAAACGTGCGCCTTCGGCGGCAGTTGGATCGTCGCCACGAGGCTGGGGGACTCGTGGCCCAGAGCCCGGCGATGCGGCGGATACTGGAGCTGGGGAAGCGGGCGTCGCGGACGCAGGCGACGGTGTTGATCACCGGCGAGTCGGGGACGGGCAAGGAGGTGGTCGCCCGCTATATCCACGAGGAGAGCAGTCGGGCGGATCGGCCTTTTGTGGCCATCAATTGCGGTGCGATCCCGGAAAACCTGATCGAGAGCGAGCTGTTCGGGCATGTGAAGGGTGCCTTTTCCGGGGCGGTGAGCAACCGGCGGGGTCTCTTCGAGGAGGCGGAGGGGGGGACGCTGCTGCTCGACGAGATCGGGGAGATGCCTCTGGCGACGCAGGTCAAGCTGCTGCGGGCGATCCAGGAGCGGGTGGTTCGACCGGTGGGCGGGGACGGCGAGCGGGCAGTGGATGTGCGGATTCTGGCGACGACCAACCGGGATCTGGCGCGGGAGGTGGCTCAGGGGGGGTTTCGGGAGGATCTCTATTACCGGATCAAGGTGATTCACCTTGAGTTGCCGCCGCTCCGGGAGCGGCGCGAGGATATCGCCCTTCTGGCGGCGACCTTGCTGGAGGGGGCCTCCCGCCGCAATGGTGTCCCGCCACGGCGGTTTGCCCCGGAAGTGTTGGAGGTCCTGGTCAATCACCCTTTTCCGGGTAACGTGCGGGAGTTGGAAAATCTGATCGAGGGGGCGGTGGCCCTCTCCCCGGGGGAGGTGGTGGATCTGGGGGCCTTTCCGGGGTTGACCTCGGGACCGGGGGTGGAGGGGGACGAGGCCTGGGGGGGGTTTACCTTGCCGCCCGGGGGGGTGAACCTGGAGGGGATACTGGAGAAGGTGGAGCTGAAGGCGATCCGCCAGGCCCTGGCCCGCGCCGGGGGGAACAAGACACGGGCGGCGCAGATGTTGGGGATGAGTTTTCGGGCCTTTCGCTACCGGCTGGCCAAGTTGGGGGAAGGGGGGGAGTGAGGGGTGGCCATGACACTGAAACTCAAATTCATTCTCTATCTATTGCTGGCACTGCTTTTGGTTTTTGCCGGCGCCATGGCGCACCTCTTCTCCATCAACCGGGAGATCCGCGAAAACGAACTCTACGAACACGCCGAGCTTCTGCTCGATTTTGCCACGGCCAGCCGTCGATACGTGCATGAGGTCCTTCGTCCGGCCCTCTCTTCCCTGCCCGGGCATCCGTTCATCCTCGAGGGTCAATCGGGGACCTTCGTCACCCGGAACATTCTTGAAAATCTGCGGAGGGAGAATCCCGAATACCTCTATCGGCAACCCTCTCCCAATCCCCTCAATCCCATCAATCAGGCAACTGCTGAAGATCTTGTTCTCATCGATTATTTTCGAAAAAACCCCGAAAGCGAGGAGGTCCGCCAGTATCATCTGGATGGTCAGGGGCCGCCCCATCTGCTGGTGGCACGTCCGATCAGGAGCGAGCCCTCCTGCCTTCGTTGCCACGGTGATCCGGTGGACGCGCCTGCGGAAATCATCGACCGTTACGGCTCCGAGCATGGCTTCCACTGGCCGGCGGCGGATGTGGTTGGGGTCACGATCATCACCGTCCCCGCCGGGACGGTCCTGACCACTCAGTCGGCCTGGCTCGGGAACGTCGTCAGCATCTTCTTTGTCCTGTTCGGGATTCTCTTTCTGACGTTGCACTTTCTTTTCCAGCGGCTTGTGAACCGGCGGTTGCAGGAGACGATCCGCGTCATTCATGCGGTTGGCAGCAACCCGGGGAGTTCTCCTCCCCGGTTGCCCGAGGTCGATGACGAATTCGGGGAGTTGGCCCGATCCTTCAACGCCATGGCCACCGCCCTCAACGATGCGCAGCATGCCCTGGAGAGTCAGGTTGCCGTCCGCACCCGGGAATTGACCGGCGAGATCGGCGAGCGCCGCCGCGTCGAGGTGGCTCTTCGCCTGGCCAAGGAACAGGCCGATTCGGCCAATCGGGCCAAATCGGTCTTTCTCGCGACCATGAGCCACGAAATCCGGACGCCGATGAACGGGGTCCTCGGCATGGCCCAGCTCCTCCAGGGGACCGCGCTTTCCCCGGAGCAGCGGCGTTGGGTGGAGGCCTTGCGCCGCTCCGGGGAGTCGCTCCTCACCATCATCGACGACATCCTCGACATCTCCCGGATCGAGGCCGGCGGCATGAAGATCGAGCGTTGGACCTTCGATCTGGCCGAACTCGTCCACGATCTGGTCACCCTTTTCAGTCAGCTTGCCAGGAACGGCAAGCTGGAGTTTCACCACCGGTTGTCGCCCTCCCTGCCGGTTCATCTCCAGGGTGATCCCCACCATCTGCGGCAGGTGCTGAACAATCTCCTGGGCAATGCCATCAAGTTTACCCATCACGGTCGCATCACCTTCACCGTCGAACCCGAGGCGTCGCCGCCGTCTCTCCCCTTCCGTTTCCCCGAAGCGGATATCGAGCCCCGGGAGGGAGCGGATGCCGAGCCCCGGGAGGGAGCGGATGCCGAGCCCCGGGAGGATGAATTCCCGGAACGGCCCCAATTTCTGGTTCGACCCGAGAGCCTCTGGGTCCGCTTCACGGTCGAGGATACCGGCATCGGCATCGAGCCGGCGCAGCAGGAGCGGATCTTTCGGGCCTTTGCCCAGGCCGACCACTCCCCTTCCCGCCACTATGGGGGTACGGGCCTTGGTCTTGCCATCAGTCGCCGCCTGGTCCAGGGGATGGCCGGAACCCTGACGGTGAAGAGCCGCCCGGGTGAGGGGAGTCGCTTCACCCTGATCCTCCCCTTCGACCCTGCCACCGGGTTGCCCGCCCGGCCCTTGCCCCCCGCCGATCTTCCGGTTCCCCTCACCCCGGGCCGCCCCGCCGCCGCCCCGGGGGTGTGTTCCATCCTGGTCGTCGAGGATGATCCGATGAATCGGGAGGTGATGCTGGCCATGCTGGCCCGCCTCGGGCACTCGGCTACCGTGGCCACCGGCGGTCTGGAGGCCCTGGAGATCCTCTCCGAGCGGAGTTTCGAATTGATCCTTATGGATTGCCAGATGCCGGGAATGGATGGTTATGCCGCCACCAGCGCCATTCGGGAAAGCGAGAAGTCGACCTGGCGGCATACCCCCATCATCGCTGTGACCGCCTTCGCCATGAAGGAGGATCGCCTGCGGAGTCTGGCCGCCGGCATGGACGACCATATGACCAAACCCATCGCCCTGTCCCGGTTGCGGGAGATGCTGGATCGCTGGCTCCCTTCCCCGGGTGGGGGGGTGACCGGGAGCGCGGCCCGGGTCTCGCCGACCGGGTCCGTGCCGATCTCTCCGGGGGTGGCGGAGGTTGCGGCGCCGTTCTTTCCCGCTCAGGTCGTTCCGGTCTCACCGGCGACCGGGGCCGTTGCGGGGGTCCCTTCGGTCGGGGAGGCGGTTCAGGAGACCGATGAGCCGACGGCGGAGGGGGCTGTCGCCGAATCGCCCCTCGACCCGGAGTCGCTTGGGCGTCTGCAACGCTCTCTGGCGGCGATACCCGGGAGTCTGGATCGTATCCTCGACCGGTTTCTGGAGGGGGCGCCGAAGCTGGTGGCGGAGTTGGGCGCCGGCCTTGAGGATGGCGACCTGGGGCGGATCCGGAAGGCGGCCCACACCCTGAAATCGCAGACGGCGACCGTCGGTGCCCTGGTCCTCTCCAAGCGTTGCAGGAGTTTGCAATTTCTCTGTCAAGAGAACGACCCCGATCCGGGGGCGGTGGCGGAGCTGATCCGGGCGATCGAGCGGGAGTGGCCGGAGGTGGTTGCGGCGCTGGATTCGGTGCGTCGCGCTTTTTGAAAAACCATTAAAAAAAGGGAGAGGTGTGGAGGGGTTCCCCCCTCCACGGTTTGTCTTTGAAGATCTTGCCGTTTATGTGCAAATTTTGATTGAAATGACTATAGGCAGGGGCGGGGCCGCAGGGCCGGGGTCACCCCCCCTGTGGGGGAGGCAGGAGGAGCAGACGGAGGGTCTCCGAGGCGAGGAGGATTCCCCGCAACCCTGCGGAGAGGTTCTCCGATCCGGGGCCTGGGGGCGCCTCGCCTGCCTCTCCCGCCGGTGTTTTTTCCCCGATCAGGGGAACCCCCGCGGCCCAGGTCGCGCCCGGCAGCCATTCGGGGAGTTTGCCCTCTCCCAGGACGAGGGCGGCCACGCCCCCTATCGGCGCCCGGGCCATCGCTGTTTCCGGGAATCGTCGGATGCGGATCTCCGGGTCGCGGGCGCCCAGAGCGGCGACGAGCGCGGCCAGCCGATCCCCGGACGGTCGCCCTTCCCCCTCTCTGGAGACCGGAGCGGCGGGGGCCGGAAATGGCCAGGTCGAGTTCTCTCCGGTTCTCCCGTCGCTGGCGCTCAGGATGATTCCCCGCACCCCCGCGAGGCCGAGGTGGAATGCTGCCATCGCCCCGGCGACACCCTCGGCTCCGATCACCACCACCTCGGTCCGGGCGAGGCGCAGCTGTCCCTCGCCGCCGACGCCAGGCAGGAGGAGCTGTCGGGAGAAACGCTCCATCCAGGCCTCGGCAAAGGGAGTCTCACCGCTCATGGAGGGGCCGGGGGTGGCGCTGGGAGTGGGGGCCACGGGGAGAGGATGACCTAAAGCCGGTCGAAGAGTTCGGTGGAGAGATAGCGTTCGGCGAAGCTCGGGAGGATGGCGACCACCCGTTTGTCGCGGTGTTCGGGCCTGGCGGCCCAGTCGAGCGCCGCCGCCAGGGCCGCCCCGGAGGAGATGCCGCAGGCGATTCCTTCGAGACGGGCGGCCAGACGGGCGGTCTCCAGGGCGCGGGTGTCGCTCATTCGGACGATCGTATCGATGAGTGACCGGTCGAGGACCTTGGGGATGAAACCGGCGCCGATTCCCTGGATCCGGTGCGGTCCCGGCATCCCCCCCGACAGGACCGGCGAGGTCTCGGGTTCGATGGCGATGAGTTCGACCGCCGGTAGTTCTGCTTTGAGGAGCCGACCGATGCCGGTGATCGTCCCCCCGGTCCCGACCCCGGCCACCAGGGCGTCGAGGCGGCCCTCGCAGTCGGCAAGGATTTCCCGGGCGGTGGTTCGGGCATGGATCTCGGGATTGGCCGGATTCTCGAACTGGTTGGGGATGAAGGATTTGCCGACGGTGTCGCGGAGTTCGTAGGCCATGTCGATGGCCCCTTTCATCCCCTCGCCCGCCGGCGTCAGGACGACCTCGGCGCCCAGCAGTTGGAACATCTTGCGGCGTTCGATCGACATCGATTCAGGCATCGTCAGGATGAGGCGCAATCCCCGAGCGGCGCAGACGAAGGCGAGGGCGATGCCGGTGTTGCCGGAGGTGGGTTCGATGATGACCGTCTCGGCATCCAGGAGGCCATCCCGCTCGGCGGCCTCGATCATCGCCAGACCGATGCGATCCTTGACCGAGGACATGGGATTGAAGAACTCCAGCTTGGCCAGGACCTCGGCGTTTCCCTCGGTGACCATGCGGTTGATCCTGACCAGGGGCGTCCCGCCGATGGTGCCGGTGATGTCGTTGTGGATTGCCATGGGTCATCCTCGTCAGGGGGTCGGTCCCGGGGTCTTCTCCGGGGGGTGTGGCAAGGGCGCGACCGGGAGCGGTGGCGGGCCGGGAGGGGATGGGCGCGGCGAACAGAGGGGGCACTGTTCCCGGCGCCGAAGGGGGATCCACCGTCGTCGCCCCGATTGGATTTCTACCGTCAACAGCCGGTTCTGGCAAGAGGCCTCCCGCCCTGCGACCAGGGAAGCGGCCTCCAGGGCCATCCGCCAGCCGATTTCGGCCGCCAGGGGGGCGAGGATCCCCTGGTCGAGACAGGTTCCCCCGGCGGTCTCCGGGGGGCCCCCGAAGAGGCAGCGGAGGCAGGCCGTCTCTCCCGGGAGGATGGTCATGAGCTGTCCCCGCCAGGCGGTCGCCGCCCCGTGGACCAGGGGTATTCCGGTCGCGAGGGCGGCATCGTTGGCGGCGAAGCGGGTGGGGAAGTTGTCCGTGGCATCGATGATGAGGTCCATCCCCCGGGCCGCGTCGGCGATGGCCTCGACCGTTTCCAGCCGTGCCGGCAGGGGCTCGATCACGAGCCCGGGGTCGAGCCCGGTCAGGAAGCGGCTTCCGGCCTCCACCTTGAGGTGCCCCAGTTCGCCGAGGGAGTAGAGGGACTGGCGGGGGAGGTTCGAGAGGGCCACCGTATCGGCGTCGGCCACCCGCAGGCGGGCAAGCCCTTGGCCGGAGAGGGCCATCGCCGCGGCGCTGCCCAGGCCACCGAGGCCGATGAGGAGGATGTTGCCGTGTCGTTTGGAGAGCATCCGCCGCAGGCTCCGACCGTGTATCGTGTATCGGGCGCCGCATCCCACAGGGGAGCGGGACCGCGCTAGATCGAGTAGGTGATGCGACTGTGGACCTCGCTGGGGATGCCGGCGCGGAAGGAGCGGGTCGTCAGATCCGCCACCGTCACATCGTCCATCATGACCAGGATCTGGGCCTGGAATTCGGTCCAGAGGGGGCGGATCACCTTCTGGCCGATGGGACCGTTGGCCATGTCCTCGGGGATGATCGTGGCTGCGGTCTCCTGGACCTCCATCACCACCCGGGCGATATCGCCGACGCTGATGCGGTTCGGGTCCCGGGCGAGGAGATAGCCGCCGCGGGGACCGCGGACCCCTTTGAGGATGCCTGCCTTGACCAGCCGCTGCATTACCTGTTCCAGATAGCGCTGGGGCACCCCCTGGCGGGTGGTCACTTCCCGGATCTGCACGGGTTCGCCCCCGGAATTGTAGGCGATGTCGGTCACTGCCTCGATGGCGTAGAGCAGTTTCTTGGAAAACTTGAGCACCGGCGGCTCCTTCTTCGTTTCCGTCGATTCGTGTGCGGCGGGCCCCCGTGCGCGACCCGGTCCCCGGAGTCGGCGACGCTCGCGCTCAGCTCGATCCCGTGTGGCCGAAGCCTCCCTCGGCCCTCCGGGTGGGCGCCAGGGTTTCGACCTCTGTCCAGAGGAGGGCGGCGACCGGCGCCAGGATCAGTTGCGCGATACGATCGCCCCGCGTGATCGTGAAGGGTTCCTCACCCAGATTGACCAGGATGACCCCGATCTCGCCACGGTAGTCGGAGTCGATGGTTCCCGGGCTGTTCAGGAGGGTCACCCCGTGGCGCAGCGCCAGACCCGAACGGGGGCGCACCTGGCCCTCCCAGCCCGGCGGGAGGGCGATCGCGATCCCGGTCGGGATGAGTTGTCGCCGCCCCGGGGCCAGGGTGAGCGGCGCGGTTACCGCTGCCAGGAGATCCACCCCGGCGGCGCCTGCGGTCATCGCCTGCGGCAGTGGCATCCCGGCGCCGTGCGGCAGGCGCATCAGGGGGATGGTCACCCTCCTGTCCTTTGTTCCCGGATCACCCTTGTCCAAAACAGCACCTCCTGACTTCCCGAAAGGGGCCGGGGGGGCAGCGGACCTCGCGGTTCTCGGCTTCTCCCGCCGTCATCATTTTGCTCCTGTTGTCGCCAATGCTGCGGCCACCTGGGCCACCAGCCTCTCTCCCACCTCGGCCTTGGTCAGGAGCGGCCAATGCTCTTCCCGACCGTTGCGCCAGAGGAGGCTTACCCGGTTGGTCTCTTCCCCGAAACCGCTCCCCGCCTCGGCGACATCGTTGACCACGAGGAGATCGCACCCCTTGCGCCGCAGCTTTTCCCGCCCGTGATCGAGGGCCGATCCGGTCTCGGCGGCAAAACCGACCAGCAGCGGCGAGGCCGGAAGGGGGGTGGACCCGGGGGGAGGCGGTGCTGCCCGACGGGCGCTCAAGGTGGCGAGGATGTCCGGGTTTTCCACGAGTTCGAGGGTGAGAGCGGCCCCGGAGCCGTCTTTTTTCATCTTTTGCGCCTGGGAAGTCGCCGGTCGATAGTCGGCGACGGCGGCGGTGAGGATCGCCGCGTCGCAGTCGGGCCAGAGCCCCAGGGTGGCGGCGGCCATCTCTCTTGCCGAGGTGACCGGGATCGCCGTGGCCCCCGACGGCGGGGACGAGGCGGTCGGTCCATGGACCAGACTCACCCGCGCCCCGGCCCGGAGGGCCGCCGCGGCGATGGCCATTCCCATCTTCCCCGAGGAGTGGTTGGTCAGATACCGTACCGGATCGAGGGCCTCCCGGGTGGGTCCCACGGTCATCAGGAGGTGTTTGCCCGCGAGGATCTGGGGGGTGAGGAGGCGTCGGCCCGCTTCGAGGATGGCCGGGGGCTCTGCCATCCGTCCTTCCCCCTCCTCGCCGCAGGCGAGGGTTCCTGTTTCGGGTCCCACCAGGTGCAGGCCGTCGCCCTGCAGCAGGGCGACGTTACGCCGCGTCGCCGGGTGGCGCCACATTCGGCAGTTCATGGCCGGGGCGGCGAGGACCGGTCCCTGGTGTGCCAGGAGGAGGGTGGTCAGGAGGTCGTTGCCGATCCCCGCCGCCATTCGCGCCAGGAGATCGGCGGTGGCGGGGGCGAGGATGACGAGCTCGGTTTCGCGTCCCAGGTGGATGTGTTCCATGCTGCCGCCGGGGGCGAAGAGATCCCCGTGTACCGGCCCCCCGGAGAGGGCCTCCAGGGTGGTGCGGGTGACGAATTGCAGCGCCGCCTCGGTGACCACCACCGTCACCGTCGCCCCCGCTTCGCGGCAGAGGCGGATCAGTTCCGGGGTTTTGCAGGCCGCGATGCCGCCGCTGATCCCGAGGAGAAGCCTTTTTTCCTTCCAGAAACGCAAGCGAAACTCCAATGCGGAAGTGATCTTTCGATGGGGCATTATCCACCATTTATAGTGTAACTCGAGCGTCCTGTTTTTTCAAGCGAAGATCGCTTAAGCTCTCTTTAGGGGTGGTCTCCGGGGCTGTCCCGGGATGGGGTGGTCCCGGTGGGGACCCCGAACGGGAGCTTGTTCGGGCTCCTTGTTGGAATCCGGCACGGGGAGTGCTTGTGTTCCCCGGTTGCGGGGGGGTAATCGGCAGGCCGGGCGGACGGATCGCCGAACGGTGACGACCGGGGAGGAGTGGCGGCGGGGAGGGGGTGGAGTTTGGCGATGAGAAAGTGGTTCGACGACCTTGGATTCAAGTGGAAACTGGGACTCCTGGCGGGTTCTCTGTTGCTCGCGACCCTGGTCATGGCGGTGATCTACGAACGGGCGGTGGCGCGTCTGGCGGCGGGCGGGGAGTTGCTGCGCTCCTATGAGCGCATCGAATCGCTCGCGGCGGGGATCGCCCACTGTCTGCACGAGGCCCGGTTGCACGAGAAGGATTTTCTCATGAGCCGTGACGTCGCCTTTCCGCGTCAGGTGGCGGATGAGGTCGCCTGCGTGCAGCGGAAGGGGACGGAGCTTGCCGACCTGGCGACCAGCCTGGGGGAGACGGAGCTGGCGGAGGAGATGGCCCGGGTGGCGCCATTGGCCGGCGACTATCTCAGGGGTTTCAAGGCGGTCGTTGGCTCCTGGGAGAAGAAGGGCCTCAATCCGGAGAGTGGACTCCTGGGGGAACTTCGTTTGGCGGCGCACGGGTTGGAGAAGGTCATCGACGACCTTGACACCGAGGCGATGGTGGTGGACCTCCTCCAGTTGCGGCGGCGGGAGAAGGATTTCGTGGTCCGCAACGACGAGAAATATTTCACCGGCTGGAAGGGGCACCTGGCGGATTTCGGTCGACATCTCGCTGCCTCGCGTCTGAATGCCGATCTCAAGAAAGAGCTGGAAACGATCCTCGATGCTTACGAGAAGGCCGTGACTGCCTATGTGGCGGAGCGTCGCGCCGGTCGCGAGCCCGGGGACGACCAGCCGGTCTACAAGGCGATGAGCGAGAAGGCGGCGAAGGTCATGGGGTTCCTGGAGGCCCGCTACGTCCAGGGGATTGCCGCCGATTACCTCCTGATTCGGCGGCACGAGAAGGACTACCTCGCCCGCAGCGACCAGAAATATGTGGCCAAACTGGCCGAGGTTCTGGGGCGGGTCAAGGCCCAGGCCGAGAGCTCGGCGCTTGCGGAGGAGACCCGGAAGAGCATCGACGCCCTGCTTGCCACCTACCACCGCAGTTTTCTGGCCCTGGTGGCCGAGGATGGGCATCTTGCCGCTACCCTGGAGGAGATGCGGGCGGAGGCGGAGAAGATCGAACCGGCGGTCGATCTCGCCCGCGACCGTGCCGGGGAGGTCCATGGGAAACGGGCGATCGAGATCCGCGAGGCAACCCGGGAACGCCTCTGGCTGGCCCGGATCTCGGGGCTCGTCATTGCTGCCGTGGGGGCCCTGTTCGCCCTCTTCGTCGTCGTGACCATCCTGCGGCAGGTGGGCGGGGACCCCCGAGAGGTGGTCGAGTTGGTCAGGCGGATCGCGGCGGGGAATCTGGTGGTCCGGGGGGGCGGTCGGGAGAGCGGACTTCTGGGAGAGGTCCTCGGGATGCGCCGGAGCCTGGAGAGGCTGGTGCGCAACCTTTTTCTTCAGTCTGCCTCGTTGCAGGCGGTGGTCGGGGAGCAGAAGACGGTCCGCACCCTGGTGGACGAGGATGCCCGCTCGGTGGAAGGGGGGATCCGGGAGGTGATCCGCCAGAACGCCGAGCTGGATCAGGTGACGGTGGGCCAGACCCAGGATCTGGCCCTGACCTCGGAGCAGATCCAGATGGTGGCGGTGGCCTCCGAAGAGCTCTCGGTCAACATCAAGACGATCGCCGAAGGGGCGGAGCAGGCCAGCAGCAACGTCACCACGGTGGCGGCGGCGGCCGAAGAGATGACCGCCAACGTCGAAGGGGTCAACAACAGTCTGGGTCAGGTCAACGATTCGATCGGCGCCGCGGCGGCCTCGATCCGGCAGATGACCGAAAGCCTGAGTGCCGTTCGGGCCCGTTGCGAAGGGGCCAGCTCCGAGTCGGAGAAGGTCAACTCCCATGCCCAGGGGAGCCTGGGGACGGTGGAGCGCCTGGCCTCGTCGGCGCAGGAGATCGGCAAGGTGATCGGGGTGATCAACGACATCGCCGATCAGACCAACATGCTGGCCCTGAATGCGGTGATCGAGGCGGCGGGGGCGGGCGAGGCGGGCAAGGGGTTCGCCGTCGTCGCCAACGAGGTCAAGGATCTCGCCAAGCAGACCAGCCTGGCGACCGAGATGATCTCCGACAAGGTCGAAGAGATCCGGGGCCACACCCGCGAGGTGATCGAGGCGGTCCAGGAGATCACCCGGGGGATCGACCAGATCAACCTGACCAACCGCGAGATCACCAGCGCGGTGGATGCGCAGGAGCAGACCATCCAGCACATTTCCGTGTCGATGAACAACGTCGCCGCCGCGACGCAGACGGTGACAGTCAATGCCGCGGAGCTGCAATCGGCCACGGAAGAGGTGGCGAAGGCGGCGACCCTGTCGGCCTCCGGCAACAGCGAGATCGCCCGGGCGGCGGGCGAGGGGGCCCTCGCCGCCGACGAGGTCGCCAAGGCGAGCGACCGGACCCGTGTTCTGACCGCGCAGGTGGATCGATCGGCGCAGAATATCTTTGCCGCCTCGGTCGAGGTCCAGAAGGTCGGGTTGCATGTCAACGATTTGATCAACCTTGTTTCCGGTTCGATCAACCAGGTTCGTGGCCTGACCGAGGTCGGAGAGGAGATCGCCGGGTCCCTGGGGAAATCAACCCAGGGTTTGGAAGTCGGTGGCATGCCATTCGACGTCAAGGCGGTCAAGCAGGCCCATTTGGCCTGGTTGGGCAAGCTGGAGCATGTGATCCGCGGGCGGACGCAATTGCGACCGGAAGAGGTGGCCTCGGGTCATGATTGTCTGTTCGGCAAGTGGTACGACAGCGAGGGGACGGCGAAGTTCGGCTCTCTGGCATTGTTCCAGGAGGTTGGCCGGGTCCATCTGCAGGTTCACGAAATCGCCCGGGAGGTGGTCCGGCTGGTCGCGGAGGCCAGGCCGGACGAGGCGGTTCGGAAGATGGAGAATTTCAACACCGTCCGCCGGGAGCTCTTCGACCTGCTCGACCAGCTCTTCCTGGACGAAGAGGCCTTGCGCCTGGCCGGGGTTCACGGGGAGTAGCGGGGGGGCGGTCGGCCCGGATCGCGGGGGGTCGGCCCGTCTGGATCACGGGGGGTCGGCCCGTCTGTGATCACGAGGGGTTGGCCCGTCTGTGATCACGAGGGGTCGGAAAGTGCGGCGGTGATCTCCGCCTGCAGGCGTGCGACCATGGCCAGGGGATCTGCGGCGTCGCGGATGGGGCGACCGACGACGAGGTGGTCGGCGCCGCTCCGGATGGCCTGCAGGGCGGTCGCGACGCGCTTCTGCTCATCCTGGGGCTCTTCGTGGAAGGAACCGGGGCGGATTCCGGGAGTGACGACGAAGAAACGATCGCCGAACTCCCGGCGCAGCCGGGCGGCCTCCAGGCCGGAGGCGACGACGCCGTCGCAACCGGCCTGGAGGGCGCGTTTGGCGCGACTGAGGACCAGCTCCTCGACCGGGACTCCGGGGAGTCCCAGGTCTTCGAGGTCGTGACGGTCGAAGCTGGTGAGGACGGTCACGGCAAGGATGCGGGTGGCCTCCCCCCGGGCATTGACGGCGGCGCGGACGATCGATTCGGGGCCGTGGACGGTGAGGAAGGAGACGTTGTGTTTGCTCGCCTCGCGGACGGCGAGGGCGACGGTGGCGTCGATGTCGAAAAATTTGAGATCGCACATCACCTTGTGGCCGCGTTCGGTGATGGCGTCGATGCTCTTCCACCAGCCGGCGAGGAAGAGCTGCAGGCCGACCTTGTAGAAGTGGACCTGACTCCCGAGGCGATCCACCCAGGCCATGGCCTTTTCGTGGGAATCGACATCCAGGGCGTAGATGATGCGCTCCTGGAGGGGGATGTTTTTGGCCATGGGGGGTGACTCCGGCTCCGAGGGGGGTTGGGTGCGGCCTGTCTTCCGGACGTTCTGCGCGGATTCGGCCGGGTTGGCGACGGCCGGCGATCGGTATCGTCCTGCATCGACCTCGACGGGGCCTCCGGCTCTTGCGGACCGACGATACCAGGATTCGGGCCGTATTGCCTACCCTCCTGAATCGGCGTGAGAGGTTCCCGGGACGATACCCTGTGCGGTGCGAGTCGGGACCGCCGCCGCTCTCTGGAAGCGGGTGACGATTCCGGTTTACCTTGGTAGACTGGACGTTGTCCTCTCGAGGGTGGTCTCCTTGCCAACCGTTGGAAGATTCGTTGGACGATTCATTGAAAGATTCATTGAAAGGTCCGCTTCGCGTGAATCCGGCTTCGACCTCGGCCTGCCCGATCTCCCTCATGCCGATCCTGGAAGAGAGCGGGCGTTCCCTGGCCCACTGTCGCCAGTGCGCCGGTCAGGCGGCCCGGCTCGACTTCTTCGTGACCCTCGGGGAGACCCTCTTCAGCGTTCTGATGGGTCTCATGACCGGCAGCGCCGGCCTTCGTGCCATGGCCCTCCTCACCACCGGCGATGTCCTCTCCAAGGGGATCAACTGGATGGCGGTGCGCTTCTCGCAGCGGCAGCCGACGGCCCGGTTTCCCTATGGTTACGGGAGGATTCAGTTTCTCTCGGCGCTCTTCATCGGCGTTTTCCTGGCCGGCGGCGCGGTCCTTTTTCTCCTCCACGATCTTCGGCACCTCCAGGGCGGCCCAATCGAACAGCCTGGCGGGCTCGCGGCCCTCTCCGCCCTGCTCCTTGCCGCCTCCTCGGGGCTCATGTACCGCATCATGGCGTGCGCCGCTGCCCAGAACATCGATCCGGGAATCCATGCCGCGGCCCTCGACAATCGTGTCGACTTCTGGTCCTCCGTCGCCGTTCTGGTTGGCGCTCTCCTGACCCATTTCGGTTTTCTCATGGCCGACCGCCTGATGGCGCTCGTCATCGCTGCCCTCGTGATCAAGCTGGGAATCGGACTTGTCGTCGATGCGGTGCAGGGCCTGCTCGACATCGGCCTCCCCGTGGAGATTCAGCGACAGGTGGCACAGCTCGTCAAGTCGGCGCCCGGGGTCGCCGGGGTCAAGCATCTGCGTGGCCGGAGGATGGGCGGCTCCTATGAAATCGACCTGGAGGTGCGCCTGCCGGGAGAGTGCTCCGTCCGCGAGGCCCACGCCATCAGGACCGAATTGAGCCGGACGATCAGGATGAAGGTCCGCTATGTCGATGCCATTCAGATCTCGTTCTGTCCCGGTTGACTCTTCCTCCGCGAGCCTTCCGAATGTCTGGTCGATGCCCCGTCGCTCTGCTCCGGGGCCGTGGTCGGCAGTGTTGCAACGGGGGGAATTGCATGATGGGGGAGCGGCGTGACGGGGGGTGCGTGATGAATCTGGGGGTGGACCTCGTTTGTGACCGGGGATCGTTCCCACCGACCCGGGATCTCACCGGGGAACCGATGGAAGGGGTAAAGCGCGGATGACGGCGGTGGAGAAGGGAAATACGGGATTGGTCGGGGATGGCGCTCCCGGTGGTGTTGATGGGAGTTCGTTTCCTCCCGATCTCCTGCATCTGGCCCGGGAGCGGACGGCGGCGGGCAAGCTCGATGCCGGCTATCCGGAACACCTGGAGGCAGCCTGGGGAATCCTCTCCGGGGAGGAAAACCGGGGCAAGCGGGCGAGCCTGATGCAGCAGTTCGCGACCGCCCTGGCGGGTTGCGGCGACGGGGAGGTTGCCCTGGAGGTCCTGCGTACCCGGGTGGTGCCGGTCTTTCGCGGGTCGGGCGACGATCGGGCCACCTCGGTGGCGTTGGGTATCGTCGGCGATATCCTGGAACATCACGGTGAGCGGGAGGCGGCGCTCGCGCTTTTTCGCGGGGAGTTGATGCCGCTGCTGGAGCGTCAGCCGGAGGCTCGTCCGCGGGCGGTGATCCAGGGGCGGGTGGCGGGGATCCTCGGCTATCTTGGTCGAAGTGGGGAGGCCCTGACGCTCCTGCGCGAAGAGGTATTGCCGATCTACGAGGAGTTGGAGCTGGTCCGGGAGCGGGCGGCGACGTTGGGGCAGATCGCGACCCTGCTGCAGGGGAGCGGGCAGCCGGTGGAGGCGTTGCATCTGTTGCGGGACGAGGCGTTGCCGGCCTTTCGTTCTGTCGGGGATCGTCATGCCCAGGCGGTGATCCAAAGTCAGATGGCGGGGATCCTCGAACAGGGCGGCTCGGTGGAGGAGGCGCTGGAGTTGTGGCGCGACGAGGTGATGCCGGCCTACGAAAGCCTGGGGGATCGTCGCTCCTGGTTGGTGGCGTTGGGACGGGCGGCGGATCTCTTGTTGGCCCTGGGGGATTGGGAAGAGGCGCTGGTCCTGCTGCGGGAGAAAGGGGTGCCGGTGACGGAGGCGCTGGGGGAGCGGCGGCAATGGGCGGTGTTGCAGAGCAAGGTGGCCCATGTTCTCTTCCGTCAGGGGCGTGGTGACGAGGCCCTGGCACTCCTCCGCGACCAGGTTGCGCCGATCTTCGCCGAACAGGGTGAGTGGCGGGCGCGGATGCTGGTACTCGACCAGGCGGCGACGATCCTCCTGGATCGGGGCCGGTTGCCGGAGGCCATGGATTGTTATCGTCGGGAGGTTCTGCCGGCGGCGGACGAGCTGGGAGATCACCTGTTTGCGGCCACCACCCTGGGGCAGATGGCGGAACTCAGCGAACGCCTGGGGGAGCTGGGCGAGGCTTTGCGGCTGCGTTCCGAGGAGCAATTGTCGCGCTTCGAACGTCTGGAGGATTGGGGGGCGGTGGCGCACACCCTGCTTTTGACGGTCCGCCTGCGGCTCATGTCGGGGGCCGTCACCCCCGAGAGCCTCGCGATCTCCCAGGGAGAGCTGCGCCGGGCCTTGGAACTCAATCGGAAGATCGGTCGCCTGGAGGGGATCGCGGTGGTCGGGGATTTTCTGGGGCGGCTCCTGGTGTTGACGGGGGGGAGCCGGGAAGCGCGGGAGGTCTGGGGCGAGGCGCAGGCGGCGTTTCGGGGGTTGCACCGGGAGGAGGATGCCGGGCGGATCGCGACGCAGCTGGCCTCTTTGGGAGCCGGGGCATGAGGGTGCTTCAGGGGCGTACCGCCCTGATCACCGGCGGCAGCCAGGGGTTGGGACTGGCCATCGCCAAGGGATATCTGCAGGCGGGGGCCTCGGTGATGCTCTGTGCCCGTTCGGCGTCCGGGCTGGAGGCTGCCACCCGGCTCCTGGAGCCTTTGCGGGGCGTCGATCAGGTGATCCATACCCGGGTCTGCGACGTTGGTGATCCGGCGGCGGTGGATGCCTTGATGGCCGCCACCCGGGAGTGCTTTCCCGAGTTGGATATCCTGGTGAACAACGCCGGCGTCTATGGTCCGCTCGGGACCCTGGAGACGGTCGATTGGGGGGAGTGGGTCGAGGCGTTGCGGATCGATCTATTGGGGACGGTTTATCTCTGCCGGGCGGTGATCGGCCCTTTCAAGGCCCGGGGCCGGGGCAAGATCATCAATCTCTCCGGCGGCGGCGCGACCCAGCCCTTGCCGCGGATCAGCGCCTATGCGACCGCCAAGGCGGGAGTGGTCCGCTTTACCGAGACCCTGGCGGAGGAGGTCGCCGGCTACGGCATCGAGGTCAATGCGGTCGCCCCGGGGGCCCTGAATACCCGCCTGTTGGATCAGGTCGTCGAGGCGGGACCGGAGCGGGTGGGGGAGGATTTTCATCGCCGCATGGTGCAGATCAAGGCCGATGGGGGGACGGAGCTTGCCCGGGGGGTCGAACTCTGCGTCTGGTTGGGATCTTCGGCGAGCGACGGGATCAGTGGCCGTCTGTTGAGTGCGGTCTGGGATCCCTGGAGGGAGTTGCCCGGGCGCAAGGAGAGATTGCGCGGCAGTGACATCTACACCTTGAGACGGATCGTCCCCCGGGAGCGTGGGGAGGATTGGGGAGAGGGATGAGCGCGGGGCTTCCGGGGATGCGGGTCGGCTTGATCGGTTGCGGTCTCATCGGCGGCAAGCGGGTCGCGGCGCTCCGTCCCGAGGACCGCCTGGTGGCGGTGCAGGATCGGGAACGGGGACGGGCCGAGCGGCTGGCCGGAACGGCGGCCCCCGGGGCGCAGGTGGTCGGCCATTGGCAGGAGGTCCTGGAGGCGGGGATCGACGCCGTCCTGATTGCGGTGACCCACGACCATCTGGCCCCCATGACCGGGGCGGCTCTCGAGGCGGGGCTGCACGTGCTGGTGGAAAAGCCGGCGGGGCGCCATGTGGACGAGATCACCCCTCTGGTGGCCCTGGCGGCGCGGATGGGCCGGGTGGTCAAGGTGGGGTACAACCATCGCTTCCACCCGGCGGTACGCGAGGCCAAACGCCTGGTCGACGCGGGCGAGGTGGGGGAGCTTCTCTTCGTTCGCGGCAGGTACGGTCATGGCGGGCGGGTGGGGTACGAGAAGGAGTGGCGCTGTCGACCGGAGATCTCTGGCGGCGGCGAGCTGATCGATCAGGGGTCGCACCTGATCGATCTCTCCCGGTGGTTTCTCGGCGAGTTCAGCGTCGTTCAGGGGCACCTGGACACCGCCTTCTGGTCGATGCCGGTCGAGGACAACTGTTTCCTCAGCCTGCGTACCGCGACCGGGCGCACGGCCTGGCTCCACGCGAGTTGGAGTGAGTGGAAGAATTTGTTTTGTTTCGAGATTTACGGACGCACCGGCAAACTTCAGATCGATGGTTTGGGGGGGAGTTACGGCCTGGAGCGGTTGAGTCACTACCGCATGTCGCCGGCCATGGGGCCTCCCGAGACGCTCATACGCGAGTATCCTTTCCCGGATGAATCCTGGCGGGAGGAGTATCTTGAATTCATCCGGGCGATCGCCGGGGGGAGGGAGCCTTCGGGGAGCATCCGCGATGCACAGGCGGTCATGGCGATCGTGGCGGAGCTCTACCGGGGCCATTCGTTTCCCGCTTCATGAATTCCGCCCCGTCCAAAGGCCGCCTCCTCATGGTTGCCTTCCACTACCCCCCCTGCCAGGGCGGCAGCGGCGTCCACCGGGCCCTTATGTTCAGCCGCGATCTTCGCGCTCACGGCTGGGAGCCGGTCGTCCTCACCGCCCACCCCCGGGCCTATCCCGAACACAACCCGAGCCAACTCCAGGCGATTCCCGCCGCGGTTCCGGTCATCCGTGCCTTTGCTCTCGATGCTGCGAGGCACCTTGCCCTTGCCGGCCACTACAGCATAGCCACCGCTCTGCCCGATCGCTGGTCGAGCTGGTGGCTCGGCGCCATTCCTGCCGCCCTTGTGGCGATCCGCCGGCATCGGCCCAGGCTCATCTGGACCACCCACCCGATCGCCACCGCCCACCTCATCGGTCTCACCCTGAAACGGCTTACCGGACTCCCCTGGGTCGCCGATTTCCGTGACCCCATGGTCCATGGCGAACTGCCGCCCGACCGGTGGCAGCGCCGGCTTGCCGGCAGGATCGAGGCGGCGACCGTGAGCCGTGCCGACCGGTGCGTTGTCGTCAGCGAGGGGATCCGCAGCCTCTTCATCGACCGCTACGGGAGTCGGGTCCGGTCGCGCCTGGAGGTGGTTGCCAACGGTTATGACGACGCGCTTTTCGAGGAGTTGCCGCCCCCGCCGCCCCGCCCTCCCGGGGCCCCCCTGACCCTGCTCCACGCCGGGGTTCTCTATCCCGGGGCCACCGAGCGCAATCCCCGGGCCTTCCTGGAGGCGCTGGCCGTGCTGCACCGGGAACGACGGATCCGGGCGGCGACCGGGGCGGAGGCGTCCGGCGGGATTCCTCTTCGCGTGTTCTTTCGGGCCAGCGGCCTGGATGCCCTGCTGCGGGAGTGGTCGCGGGAGCTGGGACTGGCGGAGATCGTCTTCCCGGAGCCGGCGATCCCGCACCGACAGGTCCTCGAAGAGATGGTTCGAGCGGACGCCCTGATGTTGTTTCAGGGGGAGTTGTTTCGCAATCAGGTCCCGGCCAAACTCTACGAATATCTCCGTGCCGGGAGGCCGATCCTGGCGCTGACCGATCCCGCTTCCGACGTGGCGGCGATTTTGGGGGGATTGGGGATGGGGGGGGTGGCGCCCCTGGAGGAGCGTGCGGCCATCCTCGGGATCCTGCCGGGATTCTTGCAGGATCTTTGGGAGGGGAGGGGAAGGATTCCGGATCCTCGGCAAGTCCAGGGGTTGGGACGGCGGGCGCGGGCGGCGGAGCTGGCCGGGATTCTCGATGAGGTCGGGTCCGGTCGCGACTGCGGGAGGGCGAAGTGAGAAACGGTGCCAGGCCACCAAGCGATGGTTTGGAAGTGGAAATTTTTGTTTGTTCGCCGACGAAATTTTGATACGATCGAGCCAATTCCGAGACGTGACGCACAATGCGCTCCGGCGTGCGCATGGGGCGGAAGCTGCCTGGAACCGGTAGGGAGCAGGCTAGGAGGCGCCTCACCGCTTTCTAGAGAATCTCCGTGTGATGCCCGTCCCGGCCTTGTGAGGGAAGAAAATTAAAAAAAGGAGGCCGGAAATAGGCTTCCTTTTTTTATGTCCACAATCTGCTGGAACAGTTGCCATTGCCATGGACGAAAATGAAGAACGGGCTTGGGCAGAAATCCTCCGCGAGGCTACAGAGCAAGCGATCAAAGAGATTGATGGTGCTGTTCCCGGAGCCCGCCTTAGAGGTTTAATTGACTCTCTGGCCAGCAAAAATGGACGATCTTTTCCTCCGAATGAGTTTGCCCCGCCAAGAAAATTTCGGGATTTTTTGGACTATTTTGAATCCAAAAAGGTGATCGTGACCAGAGTCCGAGTTGGGCAGGACATGCTGGTGTCTCTCCCCGAAAGACATTCCTTGCTCGTTGAAGAATCCCGGATCGCCGACCCTGATGGGGCAACCTTTCGTGGGGATCTGTTTTTGGCTTTCACCCGAATTTCCGAGCATGGTTTTCGGTACCTGCGTTCGCAAGACAGGTTCGAACAACGATTCTCCAGCACTCCTGGTGCCGGTGATGATGGGGTTTCAGTGCCACCTGTTACCATGAACCAAAGCATTGATGACCGGCGGGAGTTTTGTAAATTTATTGAAAATCAAGAACAGGGTGCAACCCTGCTCCAGTCCTTGAATAGTGGCGATCACACCGCGCTCCGGGTTTTTGGGGAGAAAGTCAGAGAGTTCGGTTTGCAACTTCGATGGCATCGGTTCCGAATCCGGTTGTTGGAGGAACGAATCCGCTCTTGGGCTAATGGTGCAGACGTTGAATGGCAGGCTGCCTGGTGGAGCAACCAGGAGGCCGGGTCGGGCCGCCACGATGACACCTCTGACGCCCAAGTCCAATTATCCCCAACTTTTCTGGATGCCATGGCCAGTTTGAGGCCTGCTGATTTGGCACGCATTTCAATCCCTTTGGACATCGTTGCCCGTCTTTTCAAATATCGCTCGCGTTAGGAATCGGGTGATGCCGGTCTTGATCCTTGCTGGACTGCCGCGTTCTCTTGCTGATCGTGTCAAGGCAGCCAACAGGAAGAGATCTAAATCCGCATCTGGGTTTCCACCGGATTGGAATCTGGCTTTTGTCAATACTCATGGGAAGTCCCCCTCCCTTCTTGAAAGTGATGTCGAACGTGTCTTTCAGGAGGCTTCCAAATCAACCGGGAGTCATGTTGTAGGCATCTCTGAAATTGCAGGGAAATCTCGAAAACAGGTAGCAAAACGCATCCGCCCCTTTTTTCGTTTTCGTTGGTCTGACAAAAAATTGTTGCCTTTGATTTACAATTCTAACCCAGAGCTCATGGATGTATTGTTTGATGTGATTCGAGAGGAAACGTGTTGGGAAGAACACATTAAGCCAAAGGACCAACACCATGCGCTTCTGCTGCCGAAAGGCAGTTTTAACAGTAAATGCCGATGTCAGGAACTCTGGGAAGCTTGTGAGGCATATGGCGACAAGGAGAATATTAATGGAGCGATTCAAAAGATAAAATTATTTACCAGAGAATATCGTAGACGTGCCGGTAATTCTGAAAAATATTGTTGGAGAGATTCCAATGGTCTAATTTTTGACCAAAATGGCCCGCGACACGGTAAGGCACCAGATTGGTTCCAGTGGAAATATTCCTTCAAGTTGCCAGACGGCTTCCATTACGACGTCAGCCATGAAAGGCAACAAGCTTTTCAGATTAAGGATGCCGATTGTGTTTTGCATCAGGTAGCCAGGAACCAACACCTTAACCTCGACTCCCACGGTCGTGTGAGGTGACGTTCCTGCCCTTTCTGATGGACCTCCACGCCCCATCTTGCGCAGGCGCGAGCCCCGGCAACCAGAGGGCGCTCTGTGTGAAAGGCACGCCGCCAAAGGCGGCGCAGGTGCCAGTTCGACCGCCAGCGGTGACAACGCACTGGATATTCAAGATCGGACTGCCGTCGGGCCGCCGGGGATGATCGCCCCCAGGATGGCGGCCTCGCTGGCGCCGGTGGCCTCGCGGCTGGAGGAGGGGAGTCCCCGCAGGGTGCGGACCGCGAACCAGGCGAAGGCCTGGGCCTCCAGGGTGTCGGCGTTCACACCCAGGGAGTCGGCGAGGCGGACCTCGGTTTGGGGCAGCGCCTGGGAGAAGAGGCGCATGAGGAAGGGATTTCGTCCGCCGCCGCCACAGACGATCAACCGCTCCGGTGCCGGCGGCAAGGCCGTCCGGCAGGCCGCCGCCACGCTCGCGACGGTGAAATGGGCCAGGGTCGCCAGCATCGACTCCAGGCCGGGATCCCCGAACCTCTCGGTGAATTCCTGCAACAGGGCCGGACCGAAGCTCTCCCGCCCGGTGGATTTGGGAAAGGGGCGGCCCAGGTAGGGGTGGCTCATGAGCCAGTCGAGCCCGGGCCGGTGGCATTGGCCGGCGGCGGCATGGCTCCCCTCGGGATCGTGATGCAGCCGCCCGCCGGTCGCCCGATGGATGGTGAGGTTCATCAAAGCGTTGGCCGGTCCGGTATCGCCGGCGATCAGGGGGGCGTCGGGATCGGCGGGGAGGGCGGTGATGTTGGCGATTCCCCCGAGATTGACCACCGCCACCCGTTTTCCGGGCTCCTGGAAGAGATGGCGGTGGAAGAGGGGGACGAGCGGCGCCCCTTCGCCGCCGCGAACGAGATCGGCGGTGCGAAAATCGGCGATGGTGGTGCAGCCGGTGCGGGCGGCGATCACGAAGGGCGAGCCGATCTGTAGTGAAAAATGGGGCGGGCGGTGCCGGAGCGTCTGCCCGTGACTCCCGATCACCGCCACCTCCCCTGGAGGGATCCCGGCCTCGCCGCGGACGGCGATGGCGGCGGCGGCGAACCGCTCCCCCAACTCCCTGTCCAGATACCCCATGCGGTCGATCTCGTTCTCCCCCGGCTCGTTGAAGGCGAGGATGCGTGCCCGGAGTTCGTCGGGGAGGGGCTCCTCCCGGGCGGCCAGGAGGTGGGGTTTGCCGACGCCGTCGGTCCGCACCAGGACGGCATCGATGGCATCGGCGGAGGTGCCGGACATCAGGCCGATCGCGAGGAGTTCGTGGGCCATGGCAATTCCTGTGGGTGGTGGCTTATGGTGACGCATTCGGTCGGGTCGGGGCCTTTCCGTGGCGAGGCAGGGGTGATGATGAAATCGGTTTCCGAACAAATGCAATGGATCAAGCGGGGAACGGTGCAGATCGTCTCCGAGGCGGAGCTGGAGAAGAAGCTGGAACGCGCCCTGGCGACAGGAAAACCGCTCCGGATCAAGGCGGGGTTCGACCCGACCGCCCCGGATCTCCACCTGGGGCATACGGTGTTGCTCCAGAAGATGCGGCAGTTTCAGGAGCTGGGGCATGAGGTGATCTTTCTGATCGGGGACTTCACCGGGCTCATCGGCGATCCGACCGGCAAGAGCGAGACCCGCCAGCCCCTGACGCCGGCGGCGGTGGCGAAGAACGCCGAGACCTACAAGAGTCAGGTGTTTCGGGTGCTGGATCCGGCGGCGACGCGGGTCGAATTCAACAGCGCCTGGATGAACCCCATGGGGGCGGCGGAGATGATCCAGCTTGCGGCCAAACACACGGTGGCGCGCATGCTGGAACGGGATGATTTCCGCAAGCGTTATCGCGACGGGCGTCCGATCGCGATTCACGAATTTCTCTACCCCCTGGTGCAGGGGTACGATTCGGTGGCCCTGCGGGCGGATGTCGAGCTGGGGGGCACGGATCAGACCTTCAATCTGCTCGTGGGCCGGGAGCTGCAGCGGGAGTACGGGCAGGAGCCGCAGTGCGTCATCACCGTGCCGATTCTTGAGGGGTTGGACGGGGTGCAGAAGATGTCGAAATCCCTGGGCAACATCATCGGCATCCTGGAGCCGCCGGCGGAGATCTTCGGCAAGACGATGTCGCTTTCGGACACGCTGATGTGGCGTTACTACGAGCTGTTGTCGCGTCGACCGATGGCTGAGATCGAGGGGATGCGGCGCGAGGTCGAAGGGGGGAGCCTGCACCCGATGGAGGCCAAGAAGCGACTCGCCGGGGAGCTGACGGCGCGATTCCACGGGGACGAGGCGGCGGTGCGGGCGCGGGAGGAGTTCGAGGCGCTCTTCCGCCACAAGGAGCTTCCCGAGGTGATCGCCGAGGTCACCCTGGTCTGTGCCGGGGAGACGATGGGGCTTGCGGCGGCGTTGCGGGGGGCGGGTCTGGTCGCGACCAATGGCGAGGGGATGCGTCTGATCGGCCAGAAGGCGGTTGCGGTGGACCGGCAGAAGGTGACCGATGAAAAGGCGGTTCTGCGGTGCGGGGGACGCTATCTGGTACAGGCGGGGAAACGTCGTTTCGCCTATGTGACCCTCTCTCCTTCCTGATCCTCAGCCGGAGATGCGGTACCATGTCATCGTCGAGGGTGTATTTCCCGAGGAAACCTTGGCCGGGCTGTCGTCATTGTCGGCCATCCTCTTCCGCGTGGAGCGCCCGGTCAACCCGGAGTCGATGCTGAAGGCTAGGGCCTGTTCACAATTGGCCCCGGAGACCTTGATGCGGCGTTGTGGGGCCTCTCCGCTGCTCACATACTGCGTGTATGCTGCGCTGCTCGGGGCCCCACGCCTTGCCTGAAGGCCTCCGGAACTCAATTGTGAACAGGCCCTGGTATCGTCGTTACCTGCCGGAAAAAAATAATCTTGTGCATTGTTTTAATCCTCAAATTCTACAGATCTAAACCGTAGCACCGCGCAGTTCTCTTTCACTGCCCGCTGCAATCCATCCTCGAAACCAGCGGCAGCCTCCGCCCTGACCTCGACGGCAATGGACACCTTGACCCCTGGGCGGGAAATGAATTGCATTACCACCTCGTCCACCATGTCCGCAAACTGCTTTTTTGCCTGAATCGGGTCAATTTCGATCCCGCCATAAAAGCGCTTTTGCAGTTTCGGGCTTGGTGTTGTTTTGACTTTATACACTGGGCCAGGGGCCTCTGCCACGCCCATCGGGAGCATGCCGGGTTGATCTGCTGGGTATTTGTCTGGCGTTTGTGGGGAACGGACAGCCTCTTCAGCCTGGCGCAGGGCTTCTGCGTAGGCGAAGGCCGTCGCCGGTTCGATCAAGAGCAGGGATGTATCCAGGATCTGGGAAGAACGCTCGCCAAATTTGAATCCGATGAAACGGTCACCTTCCTTCCCTTGCGCTAATCCGAAGAAGTCCCTGCTTTCCGATCCTGCGGCCAGTGTGGCCTGGAAAACCTTGTCATCCTTGAGACGTGGCAGATAAAGCTGCTGGCAGTTTTGCTGCCAGACCTGCTGGGCACTCACCTCCATGGTGCCATCCTTCCAAAACCATTTCTTGAGAAGTGTGGCTAGATGAATCGGGGCCCATTCGGTGATCAGCAGTTCGTTTTCCTTGAGAATCCGTTCGATCTCCTGGGACAGGCTCGCAGATCCGGGGTTGAGCGGGAAATGCTCCCACTGAACGTCTGAAAGACTCTTGCCGGGGAGAACTTCCTGGGTGGGAGTCAGGAGCCATTTGAACGTCTCCCGGATCATGCGGCGCAGGGCATCGCTGGCTTCGTCACAACTTTTCCCGGCCTGTCTGGCCTGGAACTGGTCCAGGTTGAGTTTTAGATCCTTGATGTCCGCCACGATGGATTGCCAGGCCAGGAGCGAGCGTACCTGGTCCTGCAACCGGCTTATTGTGTCGGCATCCGGTGCCAGGAAGATCAAACGGTTCTGTTTGAAGCGGGGTTGATCGCCCCGTTTCTTCAAGATTTCGGTTGCTCGTTCGAGGGCAGCGTTTTGGTTGCTGCGGCTGAAGGCGGCGTCCGGCGGCAGCACCACCAGACGCAGTTCCCAGGAGTCCGGCACATCGCCGCTGGCGGTGAAGATATGAACCCCGCCAAACACACCGCCAGCAAGGCTTTTCTGCACCTGTTCGCGGATGACGGGATAGAGATCCTCCCGATCCTGAAAGCGGCGTTTGCGCTCTTCCATCTCCCGGCGCAGGTTGGGTCGGGTATCCAGCCAATAGCGATTGTTGGTCTGGTTCAGGTAGTGCAGGCGGTCGGTCATGCGGCGCAGGGCATCCTTGTACAGACCCACCTGCTGCCCCGGTTGCGCCACGCCCAGAACGATCCGTTCCATTTCGAGGCCACGGGCCAACTGGTTGGCGGCCAACCCGCTGGAAACCGGCGCACTGCCCAGGAAAATGGTCCGCGCCGCCCGGCGACAGGCTTGGACGCTGCCCAGTCGCGTATCGCGGTTTTCCAATTCCCATGTCTCGGCTCTTCCGCCATCCACGTCCCGCTCGATGACCGGATCCCATCCCTGGGGCAGGTAATAGATAGCCTCGTTGCGGGTGTCCGCGTCATACAGGGGCAGGCTGCCTGGCATGATGAGCGGGTCGTTGTTGCCATCCTTCCACAGGCGATGGATCACCTTGGCCATCCACTTCAGGACACCTCGGGTGCGCTGGAAATTGTCCAGGGTGGACCAGTCCTCGTAGAGACGGTCGAACACCTCCGGGTGGATGGGGTAGGCCTGGATCAGGCGGTCGAAATAGCGGCTCTCCTGGGTTTCCTGGGGAAAATCCTCACGGTTGGCGATATAAAAATCCGCGAAGTCGCGGCAGACGGCTTCTGCCGACTTTTTGTCCTGGATGTTGGCGAAAAGGCGGCGGCGGACGATCTCGAAAGCCTCTTCCGTGGCCACCGGTTTCCACAGGGCCTGCACCCGACCGAAGCAGTGGGACAGGGCCGCCAGGGCCTTTACCCCACGTTGGCTGCCCGCCTCCCGGTCCGATTCGGGCAGGGAGGCCAGCAATACGGCCTGGGGAACGGCCTTGAGGGCCTCGGTGAGGGCCTGCACGAAAGAGAGGTTGGAGTCGAAGGTACCACCGCTCAAGGTTTGCCCTTCGGTGAATTGCCGCACATAAGCGACCAGTTCGTCGATGAGGATGACGCAGGGGGCATGGCGTGCCAGCAGGGTTTCCAGCACTGCCTTGCCGGGCGAGGTGCCCGAGGCGTCGGCCTCTGCCACCAGGGCATAGCCTTCTGCCTTGCCCAACTGCCAAGCCAGATTTCCCCAAAGGGTGCGAACGGGTTGTCCCTCCCGCAGCGTGGGCTGGTTGGGAGCGGACAGGTTGCCGTCCAACACGACGATGCGGGCGGCGGGCAGTTCGGTCACTCCTGCGGCGTCCAGAATCGCCGAGATGCCCGGCAGTTCGCTGGCGGGGGTCTTGCCCTGGGCCAGGTGATACACCGCGAGCAAGGTATGGGTCTTGCCTCCGCCGAAAGCGGTTTGCAATTGAATGACCGGGTCGCCCCCCTGGCCGGTCAGGCGCTTTACCACCGAGTCCAGCAGCAGACGCATGCCCTCGGTGATGAAGGTGCGTTGGAAAAAGAGCGCGGGATCCTGGTATGCGCGTGTGGCGGTTCCGGCATGCACCCTGGAGAGATCCGCCGCGAATTCAGCCTGCTGGAACGTGCCCTTGAGAACATCTTCATGGGGGATGGCGAGTTCGCGCCAGGGTCTGAGGAGCATGGCATCAATCCTTGTTGGTAATCAAGCGACCGGCAAGGGCCTCGTAATGGGGAAACTGGCTGTCCATGCTGGCCAGCAGGGCTTTCTGGCAAATGGCCGTGGCGATGATGAGGCGATCTATCGGATCGCCATGATGAAACGGGAGATTTCCGGCTTGCCTGGCAATCTCCCCATCCAGTGGAATGATCTCGATATCCGCCCCATAGATGGCGCGTTCGATCCAATCATCGGTGGCCCGATTCAAGGTGATGCGATTTCGGCGCGCCAAGGTGAGGGTCTCGTAAATCGTCGCGGATGATACAGCCAGGATCCCCTTATGCTCCTCCATCTTTTCCTTCAATGCCCTGGGCAGACGTCTGTCCTGCTCGGCCCACCATATCCAGACATGGGTATCCAGCAACAGCATGATCGGTACACTCATTTGAACGCCTCCGGATCACCGGCAATCTGGCGCACCGTGCGTTCCAGGGAGGCTTCCCACTCCTCCTCGGCAATCACCGGTTCCAGAAGGTCGCCATGACATTGTACGCTGTCCTTGAGTTCAGGCGGAGGAATTCTCCTTTTCCTGGGTGGAGCAGGTGTGACGCTGCCCGGCTGTTCAACCACCACAACCACCCGCAAGCGCTCACCCGGCGGTGGCCCAGAGAGCCATTCGATTTTTCCGTGGTCAACTATCGCTTCGTAGCTCTTCAACATGGCATTTCCCCTTTATAGTCCATCAACAACTGGGTGCCTATATAACCGACCTCCCGGGCGGACTGCTCGATGCCGCCCCAGGCGGTGACCAGCTCGTTGTAGGCCCGCGCCTCCTCGGCCCACCCTTTGCGTTCGCACAGGGTATAGAGACGATAGGCCAAGGCGCGCATCGCTTCCGCCCGGTCGGGCATGCGGGCAAGGAGCGCACCGGAATCGGCTTCGCCTCCCTGATTCAGGGCGCGGATCATCTGATGCAGGGCCTCCCAGATCGGGGTGCGGTTGTCCCGTTCAGGCGACCAGTCGGCGGGCAGTTCGGCCCAGCGCAGCAGGCGTAAATCTCCTTTGCTGCTGGCCACCACTCCGGCCTCCACCAGTCCATCCACGCTGGTGCCCTTGGCCCGGGCCAGCACGTCGGCCTCTCCATACTTGCCGGTGGCCCAGCCATAACCCTCGAACCAGTGCAGACAGAACTGGCTGTCGTGGTCGAAATCGTCCTCGGCCAGGAAGCGGTTGATCAACTGCAAGGCGGTGCGCACGCTCATGGGCTTGCCGTCCGCTTCCAACACGGACGAATACTGGCTGAAGATGGCGATGCCGGGACCGATAATGGCCTGGGAGAGATCTACCGGCGCAACGGGGGAATTAACACCACCACGGGTCATGGCTTCCAGTGCATCAGGCAGGGTGGCGTTGAGTTCGCGGATGAATTCGCGGCGGCTGACGGTGGGAGCATCGATAGCGCGTTTGCGGCAGACCAAAATGATACTGGAGGCCAGGGCGTTAGACTCTGATCCTCGCATTCTGTTGGCAAGTTCTGTGCGCATTGGCCATGTGCCACCAATGGAAAAACCAGCGTAGATCACCGCATCCAGAAAGGTTTCCCAACCGGTGCTGGAGGTGCCTGCACTATCCTCGGTTTCCGACTGTTTGAAGGCGTAGTATATGGTTACCGGAAAGGCAGGATGGGCTTGTTCGGCCAATCGCTGCATGGCCAGGGTCATGCCATCCATGAAAAAGGCTTCAGCCTTTTCCTTGCTGCCGTGACGGTAGGGCGTGGCGACCAGTTCCTCGGCTTTGGGTACAGCCAGCGTGGCGTAGAGATTGGGGAAAATAGGCTTCAGGCTCTTGCGTAGCCAGACGTAGAAAAAATCAGAAAGGTCGGCATAGCCGATGTTGTCGTAATAGGGAGGGTCAGTAGAAATAACCTTATTTGTGCTTATATTTTGCAATTGCGCATCATGATGCGTGACAGTTCCTCCCTTTATCGCTGGCAGTCTCTCAAGTACACGGAGCAGGTTTCCAAGACTTGTTTGGTAATCTCCAGCAGCGTCATTAAATAAACTATTTTCCCCAAAATCCCACAACATCGGGATCGCCTGCTTTGTAAATAAATGTCTGACTTGTGTCTTTGACGTTTCCCAACTACATAAAGAGTTGCAAATGTCAGATAGCCGACTTACTCCCAACCCCAAATACACCCCCACCGCCTGCGCATAGGCTGTTGCCCCCGTGCCCCAGGCATCCAACCCAATGCCGTCATCGGCCATGCCCGCCGCCACCGCGTCCTGTCGGCAGCGTTCGATGGCCTCTCCCACCAAATCGGAGAAAGTCGTCAGTGCCACCAGTTGGCGCGAGGTGAAGAGGTCACTCCATTTGGCAAGTCCATAGTTCCCAATCCGAAAACCCAATGCTTGCTGGAAGAACTCCACGTCAGGTTTCCAAATCGGCTGTGCCTGCCGAGCGACATTCTCGTGTTCTTGGGTCGGCGCCAGATAGACACGACCACGGATACCTTTGGCAACGATGGCCATCAGCCTCGCACCCATGCGCTTGGCCTGCCCTTCGGCCTTGATGTGGTCGCCGCTGATGGGCGTGTCCGAGAGCACGCAGCGGAAATTCGCGCCTCTCCCGGCAGCCTTGGTACCTTCCTTCGCTTCTTCCGGCGGCTTGCCCATCTTCACCGTAAACCGATAGGCATCCCCCTCCACAACCGACTCGACATATGCCTCTTTGCCCACCTTGCTGGACAGAATGAAGGTGGAGGCCAGGGGCACCTCGGCATGGGAAAAGGCCGGGTTGGGGCTTTTCACGGTTCGCGCCCACAGCCAAGCAATCACAGTGAGTTTCCGACCGACCAGGGGTTGGAGGTCCGGTCTTTCATGGGCCATATTGGCGGTGATCTCGATATTTGGGTAAAGATGGCCGATACGTTTTTCAGCTTCGGCCCGCATCCATGCGCCGTAACGGCGCACATCCTCCGCCAGACCACGCGCCCCGATCCATTCCTCGGTGAGGAGCAATTTTTCGTTTTTCTGAACCGGACCCACGGGCTTGCATCCCGTGAAACGGGGCGGGATCTCGATCATCGCCTTGTTGATGGTGACCGCCACCGGGTTGAGGTCGGAGGCATAGGCTTCCAGCCCCAACCGTTGTGCCTCCAAGGGCAGGGCGCCTCCTCCGGCGAAAGGATCGTGGAAGGCGGGAAGCTTCTCCGGGTTGAAGAGTTCCGCCGCCTGGGGGTGATTCTTGTTGAGGGCGCAGGTCTCGCGCCAGCTCTTCCAGATCTCCTCCTGCGCCCGGCACAGAACCCCCTCGTTGTTGGTGTTCTCCCACAACACCAGCTCCTCGATGAGCTTGAACAGCCGCTCCCGCTCGGCGGCGGCCTCCTTTTCGTTGACTTCCCGGTTGAGGTGGCGCTCGTAGCCAGGATCGTTGACCATCTGGGCGAAGATCACCGCCCGGGCGGCGGCCAGAGGACGACGCGCCCACCACAGATGCAACGTGGAGGGGTGACCATGGCGAATGGACTTCTCCCGCGCCGCCGCCACGTTGATGGCATCCAGGGGCAGGGCCACTTCAATGAGTTTCTTGGGAGTTCTAACCGGGGTCATAATGTTTGCCTTATCGCCAATGCGCTGGGCGGGTCAGGATAAACCCGTCCGCCCTGATGATCGTTTCCGGGAGTTGGTTCTGGCGCAGCTTGTCTTCGCCAATGGTAAAATACCCACCCGCAGATCGGGTAAGCTGAACGGAATGGCGACCAGGGGGCAACGCGACCACGACCCGCTTGGTTGGATAGCGGGAACGCACCAGGTTGAGAGGAGCTGTCAGATCGCTGTCTCCCGATACGATCAGGGCGGTATCGAAGCGATCTTCGCAAGCGTTATCCAACAGCCGAACCGCGATGTTGACGTCGGTCATCTTTTTCTCATAATCCAACCATTGTGTGCCGCATCGGCGGCGCTCCCTCTTCTTTTCCAGGTAGTGACCAAAGTGGAGGTACAGGTCCGTCTGGGTGCTGAGCGCTTCCAGGCAGGTGTTTTGTCGCCGCAGGTCTTCGTCGTTGCGCCCGTTGGTGCGAATCCGAGCGGTGAAATAATGGACAGTCTGCAACTCCTGCCCCGGCTTGAGCAGGGATCTTGACAACCCGACCAGGTCCAACCAATAGAATCTTCGCCAGCCTTTCGAACGCAGGCCGAAGTAGAGGTTGAACCCATCGATGTAGGCGATCACGCGGGCCATGCCAGGAGTCTCCATAAATTTTCAACTTGATTCCCCCGTCGGCTATCGCTATTATGGGTGCCACTAACCCCGCTGGAGATCGCATCTCCGGCCCGACGCCTCCGTAGCGCGAGTTCGGGGGCGTCTCTGTTTGTGCCTGCCATGTATCGTTCCATCACACCGACGCCTCCGCCGTCACGGACTGCCCCAGCAGTGTCTCCAGATCCAGATTGAGGCTGGTGACCGCCCAGTCGGGCTCCTGCCGAAAAGGATTGCGCACATAGTATGGGCCTTCGGTGCGACTGCCGTCCACCAACACGATGGCAAGGAGGAACTTGTCGGCCTGGTTCAGACCATAGAGGATCTCGTTACGGGTGATCGTGATGGTGGTCTGGCCCTTGGCGCGTCCTTTTACCTCAATGTGTCGGGATGGCGGCCATTTCCCGTCCACGACTTTGGGGAGGCTGGTGATATCCCAGCCGCATTTTTGCGCCGAAACGTCGATGACCTCATGCCCAAGGGCTTGCTCGGCGGCCATCACGGACTGCATGGCCATCCGTTCGATACGAGAGCGAGACTCTGCGTCGGTCGCCCAACCCGTTTCCCCTTTCTTGCGCATGATCAGCCCTGCCGGAATGACCAACGCCCCACCCAACACCACGGGGGTAGCCGAGATGATGTGGCGCATGGCCAGCAGTTCCTTTTCTCGGGCCTGGCGGCGGGCGGTCAAATCGTCGATGGTGCGGCGGACGTTTTCCAGGTTCAGGCGCACCTCCTTGCCTGCCGACAGGTCATCCTTGAGCTTGAGGTAGCGATCCGACCAAAAGTTGATCTCCTTGACCAAACGCTCGTGAACAGCGGCCAGGGTTTTGTCCACCATCTGTTCTCGACGGATCCGAACCTCGTCGAAGTGTTCGGGCACAAGGCTGCGGGAGGCGTGGGCCAGGGCCACCTGCTCCAGATTTTGGGTAATCCATGATGCTCCCAGCACATCCGCCAGCAGTTCGATGTCCGTTCTATCAACGGGTTCCAGATCCAGGTGCGGGGCCCATCCGGCAAGGTTCGCATGGCCATGTGGGTCAATCTCTACGAACTGCATGCGCCGGGAAACCGTGCGGTCCGGGTCGCCCCCATCCCTGACCGCATGATCGATCAAGAACATCACCCTGGGCGCAAGGCCCAGGTCGCTGGGATCAACCAGCACGGCGCCCTGTTTGAGTTTGTTGCGATGCTGCTCCAGAACGATGTCGGTCACGGACTGCATCAGGGGATGTGCGGGATGCAGCAGGCTCGCCATCGGTGCGCCGATGCGTTCCGCAAGCCGGACAAAGGGTTTCTCGAAGCAGACCCGCTCATACCGGCGAAGCACCGGATCGGCATTGCGACGATCACGACCGCTGATCTGGCGATCCCGCTCCCGAATCATGGCCGGGACATGGGTGATCTCATAGCGGCCTGTTTCGCGTGGCCGCAACTCACCTCCCAGACTTTGGAAGGCTTGGTTGAAGAAGGCGCGGATGAAATAGGGCTGCAACTTGCGGGCCTCGGCCTTTTCCATCTCCTCCTTGACGGAAAAGAGACGACGTTCGTCCATCACCTCTTCGCACAGGGCGTTGCGCTTGATGATGGCTTCCAGATGCTGGGTATCGAGCGCACCCTCGACCTTGCGCAACAACCGGGCGCGAACTTCCGGATCCTCCCCGTAGCGGATGGCCTCGATCAGCAAATCCTTGAGGCTTTTTTCCTCGAAAACCTCTCCCAGAATGTCGAATACCCTGCCACCCAGTGCCGCCCGCTCGACTTCCAACTTGTCGAGCAACTTCTGGAACACGCATCCCTCGCGGGTTTCGGCGGCCACCATGTTCCACAAGTGGCAAACTTCGGTCTGACCGATGCGGTGGATGCGCCCGAAGCGTTGCTCGATGCGATTGGGATTCCACGGCAGATCATAGTTGACCATTAGATTGGCGTTCTGGAGATTGACGCCTTCGCCTGCGGCATCGGTGGCGATGAGTACCCGCGTCGCATGGTCATTGCGAAACAGTTCCTGAATCTTACGGCGCTCCTCGCGCTTGACGCCGCCGTGGATCATGACCACGGCTTCCTCGCTGCCCATCAGTCCGCGAATTTTGATGGTGAGATAGTTCAGGGTATCCTTGTGTTCGGTAAAGAGGATGAGCTTACGCTGGCGGCCCTCGGCATCATGCATTTCCGGGGTGTTCTGGAGCAACCGGGACAACTCGTCCCATTTGCGATCTTGCCCGGAATGGACCAATTGCCGGGCCTGCTCCTCAAGCCCGTCCAGAATGACGATTTCCGTCTCCAGCTCCTGGATGGTTTGGGCAGCGGTGGCCTGATCGACCAGTCCCTCTTCCAGTTTCTCGTAGTCATCGGAGGGCAGCGCTTCGGCGGACTCCCAAATATCCTCGGGAACACCGGCCAACCCGTCATGGCCCAGAGGGTCGGCCAGAGATTGTCCCCTCTGATGCAGCTTTTCCTCTTCGACACGGCGTTTGAGCTTGTTGCGACGTCGTTTGAGGGACTGATAGATCGCCTCCGGGCTCGACGCCAACCGGCGCTGCAAAGCCGTCAGGGCGAAGCCCACGGTTCCCCTGCGTGCGCCGTCCTGCAACTGGTCGGCGCGGTTCATTTCCTTCTCTACATACTCCGTGACAGCGGCGTATAGCGCGGCCTCCGGGTTGGAAAGCCGATAGTTGACGGTGTAGGCGCGGCGCTCTGGAAACAAGGGCGTGCCATCGAATTTGAGCAGGTCTTCCTTGACCATCCGCCGCATCAAGTCGGTGACATCCACTTTGTGCGCCCCATCGCGGAATTTACCGTAGAAACGGTCGGAGTCCAACAGAGACATGAATAGCTGGAAGTCCTCCTCCTTGCCGTTGTGGGGGGTGGCCGTCATCATCAGGAAATGTCGGGTAATGGAGCCAACCAGTTCTCCCAGCAGGAACCGCTTCGTCTTCTTGACCTTGTTTCCGTAGTAGCTGGCGGAAAGTTTGTGCGCTTCATCCACCACCACCAGATCCCAATGCGATAGACGCAACTTTTCCTGAAGATCCTCGCTGCGGGCCAGTTGGTCCACCCGAGCCACCAACAGATCGATATCATCAAATGGATTGCCACTACGGGATTGCTCCACCTGCTCGCGGGAGAACAGGGAGAAGGAGAGACCGAACTTCTCGAACATCTCATCCTGCCACTGCTCGACCAGACTGCCGGGAGCGACGATCAAGACGCGCTTGGCATCGGCCCGCATCAAAAGCTCGCGGATGAACAGCCCAGCCATGATGGTCTTACCCGCACCTGGGTCATCCGCCAGGATGTACCGCAAAGGCTGGCGGGGCAGCATCGACTCATACACCGCCGTGATCTGGTGGGGGAGTGGTTCGACATTGGCAGTATGGACAGCCATCATCGGATCGAATAGATGAGCCAGGCTGATGCGATAAGCCTCCACCGCCAGTTTGAATCCGTCACCAGGGGCATCGAACGCCCAGGGACGACCGGCTTCGGCGATGGCCAGGTTGGCCTCATCGGTGCGAAACAGCATCCGTTCCAGGAGTCTGCCATCTGGCGTTTTGTAATAAACGGTGAGGGCGTTGTCGCCAACCGTCTCGGTGGTGACCACGCGCACAACCTGTACCGGATCAATACCGGATATGGCTGCATTCTTTTTGATTTCTTCCAGTCTCAGCATGGTCTTATGCTCTCTCGTCCGGGATCCTTCACGCTGCCATCCCGACTTATTTCCATGGTGCACTCCCGCGCCCAACAGAGGGTGTTGACCAACCGCATCTGTTCCACCGTCCAGGACTACGTCAATCTTAGCAGCATCCCTTTGATTTAACGATCCAAAACACCGCCCCTGACACCTTGTCCAATCTTCCTCCACCGCCAGGGCTTTACCATGGCCCAGGTTCAGATCAAGGCCAAATCCAACGAAATCCCCGCCGTCAGGCCGCTCCTGAAAAACCTGAACCTGGCTGGGCGCCTGGTGACGGCAGATGCACTCCACGCTCAAAAAAACGGTCGTCTACCTGTGTTTCTCGAGGAAACCTTGGCCGGGTTTCCGATAGTTTGCAGGGGTTGGGCGTTCCGCCTGCCCGTTGGGATTGCGTCAGATTTTCTTCGCGTTGTTCCGCACGAAGGCTGTTCCGCACAAAGAGCTGTTCCGCACGAAGAGCCGGGGAATTTTCCGATCCTGAGTATCGGCGCCCTGCTTCAGGCCGTAGAAGCCGGGGCCGGAGGCTCCCGCATTACCGCCGATATTGTTGCCGTGGCCTGCCTTGGTGGCGACCGGTTCGATTGCGCCTTCCCCGCATGAAAATTGCGCCTTCCCCGCATGAGAAAGCGGGGGGCTGTTTTTTTCTTCCCGCCTGCCCTGTTTTTCAGTTTCGTTTCAGCTTTCGCCTCTATCCTCTCCCCCCGGTACGACGGATTTCTCTCTTCCAGCACCGGAGGCTCCCATGCACCAACCCTCTTCCCCAGCCGAGGCTGTGACCCCGGCCACGGCCGCGCCCATGGTCACGATCTGGGACCTGCCGACCCGGATCTTCCACTGGCTGCTCGTCCTTGCCTTTGCGATCGCCTTTGCCAGCAGCGATGGTGATGCCCTGTTGCCCCTTCATCTTTGGGCCGGATCCCTCTTCCTGGTTCTCCTCCTCTTTCGCCTCTTCTGGGGTTTTTTCGGGACCCGCCATGCCCGCTTCGCCGATTTTGCCTATTCCCCTGCCAGGATTTGGGATTACCTCCTCGGGGTTCTCCGGCGGTCACCCTCGCGCTTTCTGGGACACAATCCCCCCGGCGGGCTGGCCATCTTTCTTCTGCTGGGGCTGGGTATCCTCCTCTCCCTTTCGGGCATGATGGTTTTCGGCGGCGAGGAGGGTCGTGGCCCCTTCGCCGGCCTTCTCTCCTTCGGGGCGGGGCGGGCGGCGAAGGAGGTCCATGAGCTCCTCTTCGCCCTCATGGCGACCCTGGTGGGGGTTCATCTCGCGGGTGTTCTCGTCGAATCGGTTCTGCATCGGGAGAATCTGGTCGGCGCCATGTTTCACGGTCGCAAACGTCCCCTCGCCTCGGGAGAGCCCCCTGCGACGATCCCCACCCGTCCCGTGGTGGCCCTGCTGCTCGTGATCGGTGCCGTCGCCATTCCTGCCGCCCTCGTCCTGCCTCTTGGCACCGCCCCTCTTTGGGCGACCGCCCCGGCGGTGGCCCTCGATGTTGCCTGGCGGACGGAGTGCGGCGATTGCCATATGGCCTTCCACCCGTCGCTTCTGCCCTCCCGCTCCTGGGAGGCCATGCTCCAGGGGGGCGACGACCACTTCGGTGAGGTATTGAGTCTCTCTCCCGAGACCCGGGAAGAGCTGCGCCAGGCCTTCGCCGGGCGTGCCGCCGAGGCGGAGTGGACCGAGGCCGCCTTCAAGATCAACCGCAGCCTCAAGGGGGGAGCGACACCGCTCAGGATCAGCGATACCCCCTATTGGATCAGGAAACACCGGGAGATTGGCAAGGAGACCTGGAAAAACCCGGAGACCGCCAAATCTCGTTGTGAAAAGTGCCACGCCGATGCCGAGGGAGGGATCTTCGACGACGGCGCCGTTACCTGGCATTCCCCCATCCGCAAACACTGACGATTGGAGAGACGATCATGAAAACACGAATCCCGGGGACCACCGGACTGTTGCTGGCGATCCCCCTCTTTCTGGCCTCTTCTCCCCCGACGATGGCCGCCCCCCTGGACGAGCAGTTGGCCACCTACCGCGCCCAGGGAGCGGGTGCGTTCGAGGCCAAGGCCGGCGAGAAACTCTGGCGATCTTCCCTGGGGAAGGATGCCGAGGGCAACGACAGATCCTGTGTCACCTGTCACACGGGTGATCCCAAGCAGGCGGGGAAACACCCCAAGACCGGCAAGGCGATCGAGCCCATGGCGCAGAGTGTCAATGTCCAGCGTTTTACCGATCCCGCCAAGGTGGAAAAGTGGTTCGGACGCAACTGTCGTCAGGTTCTGGGGCGGGAATGCACTCCCCAGGAGAAGGGCAATATTCTGACCTATCTTGGCAGCCAATGACTCCGGTTCAGGGAGATAAACGATGAAGAGCACGGGATTTTTTGCTACGGTACTCCTCTCGGCGGCGCTTCTTGCCACCTCTTGGGCGGGTGCGGACGGGGATGCGGGCAAGGGCAAAGGCAAAGAGGGCAAGGGCAAGGGGGAACAGCGCCGCGACTCCGGGGGGCAGGCGGCTCCGCTGCCCATTCCTCTGGATCCGGTCTACCAGAAGGAGTGCGGCTCCTGCCATCTGGCCTTTCCCGTCCGCATGTTGCCGCGCCGCTCCTGGGAAAAGATGCTCGGCGAGCTTGGGCATCACTTCGGTGAGGATGCCACCCTTCCCGAGGGCGAACTGCAGCAGGTGCGCACCTATGCCCTGGCCAATGCCGGCGAGAGCTCCCCGAGTCGTCTCGCCCAGCGCCTGAGCGCCTCGGTTCCGCCCGAGGCCACCCCCTTGCGCCTCAGCGAGGTTCCCTACTTTGTGCGCGAACACCGGGGGGCGGCCAAGCATGTCAACCCTGCCGGACCGGTCAAGAGCCTGAGCGATTGCCAGGCTTGTCATCCCCGGGCCGATGCCGGCTCCTTTGCCGAGGACGCGGTGCGCATACCCAAGGCGGCGCCCGCCAACTGACCCGGTCTCCGGGGATTTCGGCCCGAGGTTGGCCGAATCCCCGGGATCCGTCGCCGCTTTCGACGGGGAGCATCGGTGAACATGAGACATTTTCTCTTTCCCATGCTGATCCTCCTGATCATGGTCCCCGTTGTTGGCAGGGCCGATGACGGGGACCATCTGCGGGCCCGCCGCCTCCACCAGCAAGGGGCGATCCGGCCCCTCAAGGAGATCGTGGCCCTGGCCAGGAAGCTCCGTCCCGGGGAGTTGCTCGAGGCCGAGCTGCACGAAAGCCGGGGCAGGGTGATCTACGAAATCGAACTCCTGGACGAGGATGGGCGAATCTGGGAATTTCACTTCGACGCCAGCAGCGGCGAGTCCCTGGGTTCCCACCTGGAGGAGGAAGAGGAGGAGGGTGAAGGAAGGAGGGAAGGGCCGGCGGGACGGG
>JADGCL010000025.1 GCA_015229005.1 Magnetococcales bacterium | reverse complement strand
CCGGCGAGGATTCCGTCGTGATCGTGAAGAACCTGCCCGTGGCGCAGTGTGGCAACTGCCGGGAGTACCTGATCGAGGATACCGTCATGGCGCGGGTGGAATCGATTCTGGAACGCATCGGTCCTGCCGCCGAGTTGGAGGTGGTTCGATATGCCGCGTGAGGTAAAAACGCCATGACCGTTGCCGAACTGATGGAACTCCTAAAACAGCACCCACCCACTATGGGCGTAGTGGTGGCGGGGTATGAGGGTGGCTACAACGATCTCTTTTCGGTGGCTCCGGTGCGCATGGTTCCAGAGGTCAACACCCAGTGGTATTACGGAGCGCATAAGGGAACGGACGCGGGCGATGAGAAAGCCGTGACGGCGTTGTTGCTCTCCGGGGAAAACCATATCGCCAGGGAGGATTGAGCGTATGAGCGGGGACAATCCTGAATTGGAGATCGAATCCTTCGTGTCGGCTGTCGAGCGCTTCGCCGAAGGGCTGGAGTCATTGGGACGTGAGCCAGGCAATACCTTGTATCGGGATGGGGTGATCCAACGCTTCGAGTTCACCTACGAACTCTCCCATAAAATGCTGCGCCGATACCTGGAAATGACCTCAGCCAGCCCCGAAACCGTGGACAAGATGGTCTTCCAGGATCTGATCCGTACCGGCAATGAACAGGGATTGTTGCTGGGCGATTGGGAGACGTGGAAAGGGTATCGGCAATCACGGACCGATACCAGCCATACCTACAATGAGGAGAAGGCGTTGAAGGTGATTGGCAAGATCCCCGCCTTTTTGGAAGAGGCGCGGTTTCTGCTGGAGCAACTGCGCAAGCGGACGGGACAGGTGTGAGCGAACCACCCCTCATCGATATCCGCCCGGATCATTGGGAGATCGTCCGGGCCATCCTCAATAAGCATCTCCCCGACCGGGAGGTCTGGGCCTTCGGCTCCCGCGCCAAATGGACGGCCAAACAGTATTCCGATCTGGACTTGGCCATTCTGGGGGATGAGCCGCTGGATCTGGGCGTTCTGGCCGGATTGGAAGAGGATTTCAGCGAGTCGGACTTGCCGTTCAAGGTGGATGTGGTGGATTGGGCAACGACGGCGGAGGGGTTCAGGAAGATTATTGAGAGGGATAGGGTGGTGGTGCAACTAGCGAAAGGAACGAGTTGCGAATGGGGTGCCCAGTCTCTCGAATCTTGCATGGAAGCTATTATCGACTACCGTGGGAAAACTCCGCAGAAGACTCTGTATGGGATTCCTCTCATCACAGCAAAGATTGTAAAGGGTGGTAGGATTGAAACGCCAGACGAGTTCATAGCTGTTGAAGATTACGAGCAGTGGATGACTCGCGGCATTCCAAAGGCTGGAGATGTTGTCGTTACAACCGAGGCCCCTTTAGGACAAGTTGCACAACTGGGAAATGAGCGTGTTGCTCTGGCTCAGAGGCTTATTGCACTTCGTGGAAAATCGAGAGTTCTGGATAACGGGTTCCTGAAATTTCTCATGCAGTCAGAAAATGTTCAGGATCAACTACATGCCAGGGCCAGTGGCACAACAGTCCTCGGAATCAAGCAGAGTGAACTGCGTAACGTCTTACTCACGCTTCCCCCCTACTCGGAACAACGCGCCATCGCCCAAGTCCTGGGCGCGTTGGACGACAAGATCGAGTTGAACCGCCGCATGAACGCCGACCTGGAGGCCATGGCACGGGCGTTGTTCAAGGACTGGTTCGTGGACTTCGGCCCGGTGCGCGCCAAGGCCGAGGGCCGCCCGGCCTATCTTGCCCAGGAGATATGGGATCTCTTTCCGGATGCGATGGATGATGAGGATAAGCCGGTGGGGTGGCGATTGGACTGCCTTGGAGCTTTCACGGATTTGCAGAATGGTTATGCGTTCAAGAGTGCTGATTGGAGGGATGAAGGCGTTCCAGTTGTGAAAATCGGTTCCGTCAAACCATCTGTGGTTGATTTAAATGAGGTGAGCTATATTTCTCCTTCCCTTGCGAAGGAACGTTCTGCATTTCGATTGAATATAGGTGACACGCTTGTAGGATTGACGGGGTACGTGGGAGAAACAGGCCGAGTTCCTCCCACGATTAATCCTCCGATGCTCAACCAGCGGGTAGCTCGATTTTCCTCATCTGGTAAATTTTCGCCATTTGTATACGCTTGCGTCAGAGACCCTGCGTTTAAGATCTACGCTGAAAACAAGGCCCATGGTTCCGCACAGGCAAATGTCAGCACAAAAGATTTATTGACCTATCCTGTGATCAATCCCAATATTCGTATTGTCAGTTCCTTTGAGGGTTTGGTTGCACCGCTGTTTGATAAGAGCTTGGCTAATTTGGGAGAAATGGGAAAATTGGCTACAACCCGCGACCTGCTCCTCCCCAAACTGATCACCGGAGAGATCCGGGTAAAAGATGCGGAGCGGTGGGTAGGGGATGTGGTAGGATGAAAAAGGTGAGGAACCCTTGACCGAGGAGCCCCCCATGCACGCCCTGCGCCAGATCATCGAGGACGCCCCAGAGCAGTTGACCGTGGCGTTGCCCCCCCATCTGCACCACCGCCGGGTAGAGGTGATCGTCCTGCCCATGGACGAGGCAGAGGAACAACACGCCATTCGGGAAGAACCACGCTATCAACGATGGCCAACCAAGGAACGCATCATTCCCAGCCGGGATGAACTCCATGAGCGATAGGGCTTTTGTGGATACCAACGTCTGGGTTTACGCCCACCTGGACCAGGACGGAGACGCCAAGGGCAGCACGGCCACAACGCTGGTGGAAAATATTCCGTCATGCGTCATCAGCACGCAGGTCTTGAATGAATACTATGCGGTGATGCTGAAGAACCATGCGGCGGAAGCATGGATTCGACGTAATTTGGAGAACATGATCCGCCATTGCGAGGTGCAAATCATCTCCCTGGCGGTGATCCGCGCCACCTACGCCATCCGTGACGCCTACGGTTTTTCCTATTGGGACAGCTTGATGGTCGCCAGTGCCTTGCAAGCACAATGCGCCGTCCTCTACTCGGAGGACCTGCAACACGGCCAGCGCATCGACGGACGGTTGAGGATCGTCAATCCCTTCTTGGAGCAGGCGGGATGATGGGATGGAGGGGCATCGTCAAGTTCTTCTGACCAGGGGGAGTCAACATGCGTCTGACTTACGACCCGCGTTACAACGTCGCCTACATCCGCTTGCGGGAAGACCCGGCGGAAGTGGAGACCCTGCGCATCAGCGACGAACTCAACATCGACCTGTCGCCGGACGGCAAGGTTTGCGGCATCGAGCTGCTCAACGCCAGCGAACAGCTGTTGCAACAGGACCATGGCAAGCTGGTGGTCACCAACACCCAGACCGGCGCGGCCTGGGAACGACTGGTAGCCTCGGCGTAACATGGCAGGCTCCAACCCCCCCCTGCTGTGAAGGAGGAAATCATGTGCTGGGTCACCCATGCCCGCCATGAGGGGGAATATCGGATTCACCTCCGGTTCAACGACGGCGTGGAAGGTGTGGTGGACTTGTGGGAAACCATCGATCACGACCACCGCGCCATCTTCCAGGAACTACTCGATCTGAAATCGTTTCAGGCGTTCCGCGTGGACATGGACACCATCGTTTGGGACAACGGCCTGGATCTTGCCCCGGAATTCTTGCGCGACCTGCTCCTCCCCAAACTGATCACAGGCGAAATCCGGGTTCGTGACACCATCACTGCTGTCCAAAACAATCTTGGACAAGGGTGTGACGCCATGAAAAATCTTCAGGTGTGGCCATGACCACGCTTGACATGATTGCCAGCCATGTTGCCCGCCTGCCGGAAGACTTGCAGGTGGAGTTGTTACATTACGCCTTGTTTCTCGAACAGCGGATCGCCAACAATAAAACCGCCAGGCAGACATTGGAAGAACGGCAACGATTGCTGGCGGAATCCTTGGAATCTGCTGCCCGCTTGAATCCGTTCCAGGGGATTCCCGATCCTGTTGCATGGCAGCGTGACATCCGCCAGGACCGCCCTTTGCCGGATCGAGAAGAAAACTCATGCTGATTGATACCAACCTGATCATCTATTCTGTTCATCCTGACTATCCCCGGTTGCGCCGCTGGCTGGTGGGACAATGCCCGGCCTGCTCCGTGATCAGCCGGGTGGAAGCCCTTGGATACCATCGCTTATCCGTTGCGGGTCGCCGATCCATTGAAGCTGTGCTGGACCACCTGGACATCCTTTACCCCACGATGGAAACCTTTGAGAAAGCCATTCACCTGCGCCAACAACGCAAGATCTCGTTGGGTGACGCCCTGATCGCCGCGACCGCATGGGAACACCGGCAGACACTGGCAACCGTGAATGTCGAGGATTTCCGCTGGATCACGGACCTGACCGTGATCAACCCGCTGGAGACGCCAGCGTGAACCATGCTTCTCTCCCCAAGCTGATTTCCGGCAAAATCCGGGTTCGTGACGCCGAAAAGGCGGTGGAGGCGGCACTGTGAATAGGCCCAGGAAAGAGCTGTCACCAGCAGAAATCAAAAAGCTCTACGGTCGTTCCGGCAACCGTTGCGCGTTTGCTGGCTGTCGGCGGGAACTGGCGTTGGAGGCTACAGAGGCGGATCCCACCAAGCAGATCGGTGAAAGAGCCCATATCGTCGGCCACAGTGACGAGGTCCCCGGGGAGATCCCGGCTTTTCTCGGGACCAGTTGGATACCTACGAAAATTCGATCCTGTTGTGTTCGGCTTGCCACGCCCAGGTGGATGCCCAGCCCAACACCTTCACCGTGGACAGCCTCAGAACCATCAGACAGACCATGAGCGATGGGTCAAATCGACGTTGGCTGCCGCCATGCCCAGCGTCGGCTTCCCGGAACTGGAGGTTGTCGCCAAAGCCATTGCCTCTCCACCCAGCACTCCAACGGATGATTTCACGATCACCGCTCCTCGTGAAAAGATGGCCAAGAACCGGCTGACCAGCAATGTCGGACTGTTGATCACCATGGGTATGGTCCGGAGTCAGGAGGTGTCTGGTTATTTGCAGAACATGTCCACCTTCGACCCGGATTTTCCCGAACGGCTCAAGTCCGGATTCCTGACGGCCTATCAGGGCTTCCGGGCGCAGAACCTGGACGATGACGCCCTGTTCGAAGCCATGCTGACGTTTGCCAGCGGCGCCGACATGGATTTTAAACGAAGGGCGGCAGGACTGGCTGTTCTTGTGTATTTGTTCGAGAGCTGCGAGGTCTTTGAGAAATGATCCTCCCCACCAAGCATGTTGACCTGCGACACTCTCTCCTGGGGGCCGGGGCCACCCTGCTGCGGCACATGCAGTCTCCACAAACGGTCACGGCACTGTGGGAACGAGTGCGCGACAAGCCGGAGGTAAGCGTTTATTGGCGTTTTGTCCTGACGCTGGACTTTCTCTTCGCCATTCAGGCGATTGACTGGGTGGACGGTCTGCTTGTACGGAGAAAGCCATGATCAGGAAAATTACAGCCAATCAATCCTCGTTTCGAAGCGTTGGGTTTACCAAAGGTTTCAATGTGGTGTTGGCCGACCGGACAAAAGAAGAAACCAGAAAGAACTCCCGGAACGGTCTTGGTAAATCAACCCTGATCGAGATCATTCACTTCTGCCTTGGAGCCAATGCGGACCAGGAAGTCTTCCCCAGAGAGTACCTGCCCGGTTGGGAATTCTCCCTGGAATTGGCTGTTGGCCCACATCAGATGACCGTGACCAGGGGGGTGGAGAACCCAACCAATCTCCTGGTTTCCGATGTTCCCTCCAACTGGCCGATCCAACCGATGGTTCGGAAAGGCGTCGAAGCCTTCATCGCCAAGGAATGGACCCTGCTGCTCGGGCATTTTCTGTTCGGATTGTCTTATGACACCGAAAGGAATTCGTTGCGTGGTCCATCTTTCCGCAGTTTGATTTCCTACTTCATTCGCCGTCGCAAGGATGCCTATTCCACACCATTTGAATCGTTCCGCAAGCAAACAGCGTTGGATGCCCAAATCCATAATGCCTTTCTCCTGGGTCTGGCTTGGGAAGACGCATCGGAACTTCTGAAAATCAAAGAACGAAGCAAGGACCTGGCAGCCATTAGAATAGCCATCAAGGCCGGAATATTGGATGGCTTTGGTGGAAAGCTCGGTGATCTGGAAACTCGGCAGGTCCGATTGAAAGATCTGGTCACAAAAGGGCAAGCGGATCTGGAGTCATTCAAAGTTCATCCTCAATATGAGCAGATCCAAACCGAGGCCAACCGATTGACCGCAGAAGTTCATCAATTGGTCAATACCAACACCGTTGATCGAAAGATGCTCGAACTGTACGAGCGGAATCTGTCCGAGGAGCAATCACCACCTACGGATTCCCTGGATCGGATCTATCAGGAGGCGGGCATATCCCTGCCGACGACCGCGCTACGCAGAATCGAGGAGGTTCGCCACTTCCACGAAACGATCATTTCCAATCGGCACGCCTTCCTGGCTGATGAGGTGGAACGTATCAAAGATGCCATATCAAAACGGGAAATCCAGGTTCGGGAAAGAACCGAAGAATGCGCCGCATTGATGGAGATCCTGAAAACCCATGGCGCATTGGAGTCTTATACGCGGCTGCAACAACGCCATCTGGAAATGGTGAAAGAGTTGAATGCGGTCACATCGATGATCGAAAATCACCGGGCTTTTGAATCGGGGATGAGCGAAGTCAAGATCGCCCAGGAACACCTGCATCAGAAAGCCAGGCGGGATCTTGATGAGCGAAGAACCATCCGAGAGAGGGCCATCAGCCTATTCAACGAATATTCGCAGAACTTGTATTCTGTTCCAGGAAATCTTGTCGTTGACGTTACACCCAGTGGGTTCAATTTTCGTGTTGACATTGAACGCTCGGGAAGCGGCGGCGTCGATAACATGAAGATCTTCTGCTACGACCTGATGCTTGCCCGTCTGTGGGCGGAACAATCGGTTTCTCCTCGGGTTCTGATCCATGACAGCATGATTTTTGATGGCGTTGATGAACGTCAACGCGCCCGCGCCCTTGAATTGGCAGCTCAAGAATCGGAAGCGCATGGCTTTCAATACATCTGTACCCTCAATAGCGATATGGTCCCAGAGAAGGAGTTTTCGGCATATTTTGATCTGTCGCCTTTTATCCGGCTGCGCCTGACGGACGAAGATGTGAAAGGCTCCTTGCTTGGAGTTCGTTTCTGATGCCCTTCCTCACCGAAGCCCAGGTCGAGGAGATCCTTCTCGAAAGCCTCGCCGCCCTGGGTTACACGCGAACCACGGATGCCGAGATCGGCCCCGACGGACACAGGCCGGAGCGGGAGAGCTACGGAGAGGTTCTCCTTCTGCCGCGCCTGCGCGCCGCCGTGGCGCGGTTGAACGCTTTCCTCCCGGAAGAGACCCGGGAAGACGCTCTGCGCAAGGTGATTCAGACCGAATGCCCCTCGCTCCTGGAGGAGAACCGCCGCCTGCAACGTTTGATCACCGAAGGCGTGGATGTGGAATTTTACGCCGAGGATGGCACCTTGCGCGGGGACAAGGTCCGTTTGATCGACTTCGACGATCCGGCGGCCAACGACTGGCTCGCCGTGAATCAGTTCACGGTCATCGAGGGTTCCCACAAGCGCCGCCCCGACGTGGTGCTCTTCGTCAATGGACTTCCATTGGCTGTCATCGAACTCAAGAAACCGGGTGGTGAACAGGCTACGCTGGAGGCCGCCCACAACCAGTTGCAGACCTACAAGACGCAAATTCCCGCCCTGTTTCGCACCAATGCCGTTCTGGTCACTTCCGATGGATTGACCGCACGACTGGGATCCCTGACCGCCAACCAGGAGCGGTTCATGCCCTGGCGTACCACCGATGGCGCCCATACAGCGCCCAAGGGGCAGCCAGAACTCCCGGTACTCGCCGAGGGGGTGTTCGAGCAACGGCGTTTTCTCGATCTGATCGCTCACTTCACCGTGTTCGGCGATATCGGGCTTCGATCCGATGGCGGACCGAGTCGAGAAGGGGCCGGGTCTTCGGAATCGGGATTGTTCCCTCGCCAGGCTGTCAGGAAACCTCCCAACCGATCCGCATGGGAAGTTTGGACTTTTGGGCGACACAGACGTGTGGGTCAATGCCTCTCAGACGGCGTCGTAGCCGCATCTGGATGTTGGCGGGATCAACCGGTAGGGAGAACAATTTGGAAGGATGCTTAGGCACCTCAAGATGCAAGACAACATGGATTGACGCAGATTTGAGACAAAGAGATGCAAACTCTTTTTCATGAGCATCATTGGCGCGTAAGGAAGCGGCTACCAGACCCGCCAGGGTGTCGCGAACCTTTTCAGCCACCTCCACATCCAGCTCGCTGGGCTTGCTCCGAGGATATTTGCGGTAATCCTTCACCTCGATAAGCCAGACTCCCCGACCTCCGGCATTGGTGGCAGGGGAACAGGCGAGAAAATCAACGGCCTTGGCGTCGCAACATTTTTGAAACTGTTTTTTATAATACGACCAGTCGTCGTATTTGTAAACCCGCCAACTATCCGGGAAGGTTAAGTTAATATTGCCCTCCGGGATAACAGTCACGAATTCTCCATCTCCATGAAGCGATCAGATTGGGTCAATTCTTCATCCAGCATGACAACGGGTTCGATATCATCACTGGAATCTCCCTGAGTCGATTCTACCGCATCTTCGCCTGGCGCGAGAGCAAAATAGCGTCTCTTCACTTTGGCGTGGGCCGGTTGCGCCAGAAGGATGTCGAACTCCTTGAGAAGGAACAGGCTGTGGGTGGCAACAAAAATCTGTATGCCGTTGTTGCATAGATCCAGGATGCTGCGGGCAACCAGACGAATGAGCTTGGGGTTCAGGTTCGCTTCCGGTTCATCCCAAAACAACTGGTTCCGACTCGACAATGATCCGTTTTTGATCAGGAAAGACAGCATGGCAATCTTCCGCATGCCTTCCGCCACCAAGCTCATTTCCAAGTTGCCCCTGCCCGGGATCCGGAGATAGAACCTGCGGTTTTCCGCCACCACCTGCCCCCGGAGCGTTTGCTCCAATGCAACGATCATCTCCCGTGTTTCCTTGAGACGCGGCCCCCTGAGAAGGGGCGATTCCAAGGCCAGGCAGAGGTCATAAAAAGTTTCGTCGAATTCCAGATGGTGTTTCAGGTAAAGGGCGGCAAACCCCGGGAAAACGGATATGATCTCCCGGGTCGGCAGAAAGATGGGAGCCTCGGTCTCCCACTGGTCCGGCACCTGTTCGATCACGACCTCGGTCTTGCTGTTGGTGGAGAAACTGAAACCGAACCAGCTGGGCGATGATCCCCTGGTATTGGGATCGGCCACCAGGAAACGCACTTGGGTGCGCTGTCGTCCGGGAGTCCTGCGGACCAACCGCCCCAGAGAATCGGGGCGGTAGGTGTGGATCAATTTTTCCGCAGTTGCCTTGCCCAGCCAGGCTTTAGTCCGCCGGCTCGCCTGCTCCCCCGCGTTTTGGCTGATGCATGCCAACGCATAGATCAACTTGAGCAGGTGACTCTTGCCGGTACCATCTTCCCCGATCACGACATTGAGCCCTGGCGAGAATTTCAGCGCGGCTTCTTTAAAAACAGTAAAGTTCTCCAATTCCAATTGCTGAATCATCGGGTACTCTCTATCTATCCCGTGGACCGACAGGAATCCTCGGTCGTAACCGTTCAGGGAAACATGGGCAAAGAGTAACCATTCAGGGGGGCATGGGCAAGGGTATCATCCTGTTATTTCGGGGGCTTCGCCTCCGAACCCCCACTGAGGGGGCAGGCAGAGCCTCCCCCTCGGGCTCCCCCAACCACTCTCGGTATTATATCCATTCTGTCAACCCATCGCCGGTTCGTAGAGCCGGAAGGTATTCTTGCCGGCGAACTTGGCCACATACATGGCGCGATCGGCACAGTGGATGAGGCGGTCCGGGGTTTCGGCATCACGGGGATAGAAGGCGACGCCGATACTGGCGGAAACAACCGCCTCCTCCCCCCCGAGGAGAAAGGGTCGGTGCAGCTGGTCGAGGATCTTGCCGGCGATCTTCTCCGCATCCTGGGTCCGTTCCAGACCCACGGAGATGGCGGTAAACTCGTCGCCCCCCAGACGTGCCACCGTGTCCGAGGCCCGGACCGAATGGATGAGACGCGCGGCGGCCTCCTTGAGCAGGGCATCTCCCGCCGCGTGCCCCAAGGTGTCGTTGACCGCCTTGAATCCGTCCAGGTCGACGAACATCAGCGCCAGGCCTTCGCGATTGCGCCGACACATGACGAGGCTCCGCTCCAGCCGGTCGAGAAAAAGGCAGCGGTTGGGCAGGTCGGTGAGGGCATCAAAACTGGCCTGGTGGCGGATTTGCGCCAGGGCCCGACGGTGATCCAGCAGGAGCCGGATCCGCTGCCTCAGCACCGCCCAGTGGATCGGCTTGGTGACGTACTCTTCCGCCCCGGCGGCGAATGCCTGGTCCACCGAACGATCATCGGCCAGGGCCGTGACCATGATGACGCTCGTCTCCCGACCCCCCTCCAGGGACTTGATCTCCCGACAGGCGCCAAAACCGTCCTTGACCGGCATGTCGGCATCCAGGAGAACCAGATCCGGTCGCCCCGCCTGGAAGAGCGCGACCGCCTCCAGGCCGTCCCTGGCAAGAAGGGTGACGTAGCCGTTGCGCGTCAGGAAACGGTCGATCAAACTCCGGAGGACTTCGTCGTCGTCGGCCACCAGGATCGTCGCCGCCTCGGGCGGATCGACAGGGAGACCGATCCGACAATCGGGAACCGCTTCAGGGGAGGAATCCAAAGTCACCACCATGTTCCACCAGGGGTTGGCCCCCAGGGAATCGAGAAGAGAGGGGAAGAGTCAGCCGCCGACGGTCGATGATACCCTGCCTGCCTCCGCCCGAAAAGCCCGTTCCACGCAGCGGGCCTCTTCGTCCAGCCGGAGCAAGACAGCCGCCTCGATGGGAAGACGCCCCTCCCGGGCCTCCCGATCGATACCATCGGCCAACCAGGCCAGCCGCCCGGCCCCCAGGGTGGCAGCGACCCCCTTCAGCTTGTGCGCCGCCTGGTGGAGAAGATCGGCCCGTCCATCGGCTGCCGCAGATGCGACCAGGGCTACCCGCCCCGGCAGATGGACAAGAAAGGCCTCGATGAGATCGTCGACATCGCCCCCCATCTCTTCGCGCAACTTCGCCAGGACATAGGGATCAAGGCTCGGGGGAGAAGAAGTCGACATAAAAACCGGACCATCCGGAAGATGTGAGGGCTATTGGCCCAGTCGGATCCTCGCACAGGGCCGACGGACATCTTATCCCGAAGTCCGGTCGCAGAGCCAGTCCGGGCCGGGTCGTCCGCTCCTTCCCCCCCCGGTCTCAACCGGAAGGGAAGGCGCAGACAACGGGGGAGGGGGGGGAGGAGCAGATGGCGGGGAAGAAGAGCGGATGGTGGAGGGAGGGATGGACGGGTAACGCGACTGGTGCTAACCTGGGTCATGATGCTGGATATCGCCCCTCCGGGTCAGGGAAATCCAGGAGAACGGGGGGGCTTGTCGACCATACGGCGGGGAGAGTGCCTGATGGCCAAGGATCTTCGTGAACAGATGTCGCAGCTCATCGGACTCGACCTCAGGAACCCCCTGGTCACCCTGACCGGTCTCCTGGAGCAACTGCGCCTCGTCAGCCATCCTCCCCTCTCCGGTCCACAAAAAAATCTCCTCGACCGGATCGTTTCGGTCAATGGCCATCTCCTGGACGCGATGGATCGGATCACGAGTCTCTGCGGCCTGGAATCCGAAGGTCGAATCCTGAAGAAGCAGTTTCTCGATGCCCGCCATGTCGTCGCCGAGGCAACGCGGAAGTTGGGGCAGCTGGCGGAATGGAAAGGGGTCGAGATCGACAATCAGGTCGCCGAGGGGACCCGTCTTTTCGCCGAACCGATGCTGCTGGGAGAGGTGGTCTACGAACTGCTGTCCAACGCCATCAAGTTCAGCCACCAGGGAGGAGTGGTCGAGGTTTCGGCACACACAGAGGGGGAGGTGGTCGTGGTGGTGCGCGATTACGGGATCGGCATCGCCCCGAAGGATCTGGCTTCGCTCGCCGTGACCGGGGAGTTGTCCACGCCGGAAGGGGGGGGCAGCCGGGAACCCCTGGATCGACGCAGCCGGGGACGGGGATTCGGGCTGGCCTCCTGCATACGGGTCATGGAAAGGCACGGCGGGAGTCTGGAGATGAACTCGCTGTTGGGACGTGGCAGCACCTTTTCCCTCTCCCTGCCGGTGATGGAGCCGCGGGTCATGGTGGTGGAAGACCAGGCGATGGACCGTGATCTCTTCGCCTCCTACCTGGAAGGGCTGCGGGTGACGGTACTCCCCATGGAGAACGGTCGGCAGGCGCTCGAACGGCTGTCAACCGCGAAGGAAGAGGAACTGCCGCATCTCATCGTCACCGACATCACCATGCCGGAGATGGATGGTTTTCAGCTCCTGGAGGCGATCACAACGGATCCGCGCCTGCAGGAGATCCCGGTGATCCTGGTCACCGGCGACGAGTCGGCGGTACAGCGGGTCCGGGCCTTCCGCCTGGGGGCCGCCGATTTTTCCGTCAAGCCCCTGGTGGTGGAGGATTTCATTCCCCGGGTCTGCCGGGTTCTGGGGTGCTCCCTCTGACGCACCGCAGTCAGTAACACGGCTCGATGAACCCCAGTCGGTCGAGCTGCCGCAACAACCCCGAAAAATACTCCTCTTCGGCGGGTCCCAGCCCCGCGACACCCATCCTACGGCTGAGATCGGCAAAGGTCGCGGGCTCGCTCCCGAGGCTCTCCAGGATATCCACGACCAGCTCATTGACCCGATGGGTCCGCCCCGAGGCAGGATTGTAAAGGATCGCCTCTTCGCCGAACCGCTCCCAGCGAAGCTCCCCGATCATGGGGACGCGCCAGACCACCTCAAAGGCGTTCATCGGCGACCAGGAAAGGCGTTCATCGGCAGCCGAGACCTGCCGCGCGGTGGATCCACCAAGAGCCGACGACGGAAATCGCCTACGTCCAGGTGAAGGAGGACCAGCAGGAGGTGGTCACCGCATAATAACCGGTGTCCGGGTCACCATTGGCCGACGCAGAGCCGTAACCACCGGCCCCGGCCCCGGCGGCGGCGCCGGTCCCGGCAGCGTCGACATAGACCAGGCAATTGACGCCGGCCTCGCTGGGGGTTGAATTGCCATTGACATCCCCCCCGAACCAGGCCTCAGTCTGATATTTGTACTTGTAGGAGTCGGGGGTAGAGGCACCACAGCGGGCGTTGCCATTGCTGGAATTGATGCTGTTTGCGGCCAGCGCGGAGAAACCGCTGCCGGTGTTGATGCAGTTGTTCTTGCTGCTGGCCGCCGCCGCGATGGCGCCGCTCTGCATGGTGATGATCGCCGGGACACCGGCAACGAGCCCCTTGAGGAGGCGCCGCCGCCGCTGCAGTTGGACCGCGACCGGCGAGAGACCGTCCGCCTCTCCCGTACATGCGGAAGCGCCCGGCTCCTCCGCCCGTTGCGCCACCCTCCCCGACACCTCTTCGCGCGACTCGTCCATCTGCCAAGTCCTCTTCGATCGGCAACCCGCAAGCCGTGGGGGTGAGCCCCACTTCCGGTCGAACCCTCCCCGACCGGCGCCCCCACCGGAATGTCACTCCCCCATTGCGAGTCTACTATCGGCCGGGGGGGAAAAGCAAAAACAATGGGTCACGGCCCGTCACAAAGACCGCTCACGGGACCTTTGTTGACAACTCGGCAAGAAAAAGATCCCGGTACGCAGCCACCATTCGTTCTCGCCCAAAGCATCGCTCGACCCGGGTGCGCCCCTCCCTTCCCTGACGCGACAGCCACTCCGGGTCGGCAAGAGCGCGTCCCATCGCCGCCGCCAGGGCGGCGGGATCGGCCGCCGGAACGAGCCGCCCGAGCTGGCCGTCGTCGCCGGCGAGGAGATCGGCAACACCACCGACCCGGGTGGCCACCACCGGCAGGGCAGTGGCCATCGCCTCCAACACCGTCAACGGGCTCCCCTCGGCCAGGGAAGAGAGGACAAAAAGATCGAAGCGCCGCATCAACACCGCGACATCCCCCCGCCAGCCCGTGATCCAAACGGCATCGGCGATTTCGAGCCGGGCAGCAAGGGCGGTCAGCTCCGGACGCAGGGGGCCGTCACCGACCACCACCAGGCGCAATCTCCGCCTCTCCCCGGGGCCGGAGCGGCGTTCAACCTCCTGCCGCAACAGGGCGAAGGCCCGCAGCAGATTGGCGTGATCCTTGACCGCCCAGAGCCTCCCCACCGTCCCGATCACCCGGCACCCAGGTTCACCGAACCCCGGGGGGTAGCCACCCCCACGGCTCTCGGCGGCATGCGCCGGTCGGTAGAGCTCCTGATCGATGCCGTTCATGATGAACCGTACCTTGGCCGGCGGTACCTTCACCTGCGCAAGCAACCAGCGTTCCAGATCGTGCGACACCGGGACGACGCGGTCCACAAGGGGCATCAAGAGCTGCCTGAGAAGACGGTATTTGCGGTTGGAGCCGTCGAGGTCGTAGCTGTCGCGACCATGTTCGGCGTGGATCCGGACCGGGACCCCGGCCAGGAATGCCGGCACCACCCCCTCCAGGGTGGCGATATTCAGGGTATGCAGGATGGCCGGGCGCAGATGGCGCAGGAGCCGCCACAGGCGCACCCAGACCGCGAGATCCTTGCCCTCGCGCTTGCCCAGGGCGTGAAAGGAGACCTGCGGCGCCCGGATCCGTTCCCGAAAGGCGGTGACCTCGGTCAGGGCGATCACCGCATGGCGGAAACGCCCCGGATCGAGGCCGTCGATCACGTTGGCCAGGACCGTCTCCAGCCCCCCGACATCCAGGCGGTAGACCAGATGTGCCACCAGGACCGGGGTCCGGGGGGAAGCGCCCCGGGGGGGAACCTCCCCGTGCGGCGGAAGATCAGGTGGGCTCGCCGCCATCACTGCGCCCAGCTCCTTTCTCCCCACCGATCACGGTCGCCAGCCTTTCGCCGTTGCGGATACAGTCGGCAACCGAAATGCCATCCCGCCAATTGCCCCGGGTGTAGAGCCCCGGGAATGGGGCGAGGATCCGGTCCAGCTCGGCCAGACGCTCCAGGTGTCCCAGCTCGTACTGCGGGATCGCCCGGGGAATGCGGGTCAGATGCACCCTCTCCGGATCCCCGGAGATGCCCAGGATCCCCGCCAGCTCTCCCGTCAGGTGCGCTTTCAGGCGGGCATCCTCGGTCCGAAGGAAGGCCTCCCCCATGCGCCCGCCGGCGAAGAGCGTCACCAGGACCCGCCCCGCTTCCGCCCGACCCGGAAAAAGGGTACTCGAAAACAACCCCCCCAGGAGCGCCACCCCCTCCCGTCGCGGGGCAAGAAAGCCGAACCCGTCCAGGGGGTGTTCCACGTTCCGGCGGGGATAACCGATCGCCAGGATCGCGATCGGCCCGTAGGCGATCCCCTCCAGAAGGTCGGCGGCCCCCGGGGCGAAGTCCCGCAACAGGCGGGCCGCCGCCAGGGCGGGCAGGGCCAGGACCACCCGTCGACCCCACTGGAGCTCGCCGCCCTTCAGGGTGAGCTGCCAGCCGCCGGCCTGCGGGCGAAGGGCGATCACCTCGGCATCGCAGGTGACGCTCCCGGGGGGGAGCCTGGCGGCGATCGTCTCCGGCAGGAGGCCCATGCCGGTGTCGAAGCTGACCAGTCTCCCCCTGGGCATCCCCGCCCCCTTGGCGACCCGCCCCATGGCCAGGGCGCCACGGAGGAGCGATCCGTAACGCTCTTCGAGGGCGTGGATCCGGGCAGCGGCGGCGCGGACGGAGAGACGCTCCGGGTCACCGGCCCAGACACCGGAGACGAAGGGTTCGACGGCGTAGTCGAGGAACTCCTGCCCGAGGCGGCGGCGGACGAAGGCGGCGATGGATTCCTCTTCCCGACCGCGCCGCACCCAGGGTTCCATCAGGAGCCGGAGCTTGGCCCGCCAGGAGAAAAGAGGAGTGCGGAGGAAGGCGACGGGAGAATCCGGCAGCGGCTGGAGTCGGGCCCCCTTCAGGACGAATCGCTTGCCGGCAGCGGCATTGGCCTCGCAGAGTCGCGATTGCAATCCCAGGGAGGCGACCATTCGCCCCAGGGCGTCATCGGCGCCGCCAGGCTTTTGCAGGGTGGAATTGGGTCCCTGTTCGTGGCGATAGGGGGGGTGGTCGAGGGTGCGGATCACGCCGCCCACCGCCGGCGAGGCCTCCAGGAGACGAACGCCGCGCCCCGACCGATGGAGAAACCAGGCGGTGGCAAGCCCGGAGATGCCACCGCCGATGATGATGGTCTCCTCCAGGGGGGAGGAGGTTTCAGCAGGATTGGCCATGAGTCGGGTTCCTTGGGGGCCGTGGCCCCGGTCGATGCCGCACGGTGCGGGATGATCAACTGCCGGAGAGAAGCTCCGCCTCCCGGTAAAACCTGTCGATCCCGGCCAGGAGTTCCCGGCAGGGGGCGTCCAATCCCTCCCCGGGGTCCCCATGGGAACTCCCTTCGACCGCCCGACGCCATCGCCGATGATGGTGGAACAGCTCCCGGTATCCCGGCAAGGGCTCCAGATGCCCGAGCTCCTCGGGTGCGAACCAGGCCCCGCAGGGACAGGTCTCTCCCGCCTGCGGCTCCTCGTGGCAGGCCGGCACTCTCTCCGATCGCAGCAGCCATCGGAGGTGGACGAGTTTCAGCCGCTCCGGGTCGAAGGGCGCCGACCCGGTGGTCAGCCCCTGTCGGACCCGCTCCAACTCCGCCCCGACCCGGGCAATGACCGCCATCAGGGGCTCGGGGGACGGACCCCGACCCGGGCCGTCTCCCCCCTCTTCTCCCTCCGGGACCTGCCGCATCACCCGGACCGCGGCATTGAGCGAGGCCGACTCTCCCCGCAGGCGCAGGACGATTTCACCAAGATGGTCCGCAAGACGGTTAACTCCGAGACCGATCTGACCGATCTCATCCCGTGAGCCGTCCCAACGGATACGGGCCCGCAGGTCGCCGTTGGCCATGAGTTCCAGGGCCTGGCGCAGGACCGACAGGGGAGTCAAGACCGAATGGTTCATGAAGATCGCCGCCGCAAGGATGACCAGGAACACGGTGCCGATGGTCGCCGCCGTCGCCCACAGCACCTGCCGGCTCTTGTTTTCGTGGGTGATGCGGGCATAAATGGCCACCAGCTCCTCGCTCAATCTCTTGAGCTGTCCGGACTGCTCCAGCAGACCTTCCCGCGCCTGAAGGTAGGCGGCGGAGCCGAGGTCGGCCCCGAAGATGGTCTGAACCATCTCGGTGAACCGGGCGAACTGCTCTTCGATCTCTCCCATCTTGGATTGGGCATCGGCCTCGGGGATGCCGGCGGTGTGGGCAATACTCTCCTCCGGGGGATCGAGGGAAAAATCGCCGCCCTGGCGCATGGCCTGGAGGGTCGTCCGAAAGAGATCGCGGGCCTGGTAATATTCGATCAGGCTGGGTTCGAGTTCCGCCTTGCCCAGGGCCACCTCCCCGGAGAAGCGAAAGAGATAGAGCCGCAATCCCATGATGCCTCCCGGCTCCGGGAGTCTCCCGCCGAGGCGGCGATGGCACTCCAGGCAGGAGGGGTCGGTCGCCTGGTCGACGGCATAGAAGCGCAGGAAAAGTTCTCCCGCCTCACGGTCGGGGACCCCGCGGATTCGCCCCGGATTCTCCCGCAGCCAGGCCAGCGCCTCCAGGTCCCGGGGGTCGACGATCGCCGCGGCGGGATTCAGCGGCGCGACGCCGAGGATGCTGAAGGAGGCCTGCCAATCCTGACCGAAGGCCCGGTTGATCGCCTGGGTGACGGCATCGGGGGCCGCCCCCATTCCAGCGGCGCCGGGATGGGGCGACGCTCCCGGCGCGGACGGGAGCGGCTGCCCCGGCGCAGGGGGTGCCGGCAGGGGAGCCCTCCTGGCAAGCTCCTCGCGCATGCGGGTGATATAGCCGTCAAGGAAGCGGACCTTTTGTTCCATGGTCTGGTAGCCGCTCTTGGCCATCACATAGCCGAGCGCCGATTTGGCCATGGTCTGGGTGAGGACCCGCTGCCGGGCCAGGGCAACGACGACATCGGTATCGGTCTTGGTGCGTTCGAGAAACCGGACCATGGCGCCGCTGGTGGCCAGGGCGACCACCCCGACGAGGGTGAGTACAAGGATACTCTTGGCTTTGATGGTGAAGCGTATCAAGACGATGGCCTCGGGGATCGGGGGCTCGCGGGGGCCATAATTGACCGTTCGCGACTTGAGAGAAATATCGGCTTCATTTCGTGGAAGAAGGGTCCGATAAGTCAAGGACTTGATGAAGAAATCTTACTCTGCCGAAGAGAGCAAGGGAGGAAGTTCAAATGAAGGGAATCCGCTTCGCCTGTAGACGGGGGGGTCGAGCGTTGACACTCCTTGGGCTCGCTGGAACCATGGTCGCCTGCTCGACGATGGCCGACCCTGCCAGTCAACCGATGCCGACCTACGGCAGTGGCGTCGGGACTTCGACGGTTGGGGAGGCGATGGTGGCCGGTGGTGGGACGGTGGTCGGGGGCGGAGGGATGGTGATGCCGCCACCGCCGATGCCGATGGTGGGCGGAGTGGGCGGGGTGGTGGCGGGCGGGATGTTCGGCGGCGGGGCTTCGGTGACCTCCGCCGGGGGAGCGGTGATCACCTCCTCGTCCACCGTCGTCCATCAGCCCGATCTGGTCGTGCAGCGGCCTCCGGTCGTGGTTCCACGACCGCCGGTGGCGGTGCCGCAGCCACCGGTGGCGGTGCCGCAGCCGCCGGTGGCGGTCCCACGACCGCCGCTGGTGGTCCCACGACCGCCGCTGGTGATCCCGCAGCCGCCGATGGTCATGGAGCAGCCGCCGATGATGGTGGCGCAGCCGCCGATGATGGTGGCGCAGCCGCCGGTGATGATGGAGCAGCCGCCGATGGTGGTGGCACAGCCGCCGATCCACATTCGCCAGCCGCCGATGTTTTTCCAGCAGCATGGGGCGATGATCCAGCCTCCGGCGCTGGTCCAGGCGGCCATGCCGGTACCAATGCCAATGCCGATGCCGATGCCGGTACCGGTGCCGGTGGCGGCCCCCGTGCCGGTACCAGCGCCAGTACCGGTGGCAGCGCCGGTGCCGGTAATCCCGAAGCCCCCCGAGCCGGTACCGGTCTACGTCGAGAAGCCGAGGCCGGCCCCGCCGCCCCCACCGCCCCCACCGCGGTTGCCGCCCAAGTGAGGGGGTGAGAGGGAATGACCGGTCCCGAGCGGACAGACGTCCGCTCGGGACCGGGAGGAGATGGTGGTAACGGGCGGGCGGATCCCTGTCCGAACGGGTTGATGGTCGGAGGTCGTTGGGGAGTGTCACGATGAATCACCTCTGGTACCGGCGGTTTTTCGTGTACTCCTGTCGAGGCGGTCTCCTGGTGCTGACCGGCGGTTGTCTCCTGGCGTCCGTCGCCCAGGCCGAGACGCCGATGCAGGAGTTGAACCGGTCGTTTGCCCGGGTCTGGCATCGGGGAGTTCGGGCGGTCCTGGGAAAACCGGTGATGCCCGAGGGGGTTCTTGCCGATGAGGAGGGCATACTGGCGCATCCGCCGGCCCCCCTGCCGCCGGGGACGGTGGTGGTACCGACCGAAGAGACGGAGATCCGCTTCGCCGATCCGGTGGATTTCTGGTGGCATCAGAACCCCTCGATGGAGGGGAAGTGGGATTATTTCAGGCCGGTGGGGGATGTCCGACAGCCGATCAAGGTGATCGTCCGTCGGCGTTCCGTAGTGCCGGCGACCCCGGAGCTTCTGGCAAGGAGTGCCGCCTCGAGTGCGGCGAAGGGAGCGGTTCCAGCGCCGGCAGCGCCGGTGGCACTGTTTCCCCCTCCCCTGACGACGGCGCCCGTGATGATGGCGCCCATGACGACGGCGCCCATGACGATGGCGCCCATGACGATGGCGCCCATGACGATGGCGCCCATGACGACGGCGCCCACGATGGCGGCGCCTGCCGCGGCGATGGCCCCGGCACCTCCGGCAGCAACGCCCGAGGTGGGGGTTCCTCCCCGGACTTTCCCCTCGTGGTCGGGACAGACCACGGACGGGGCGATGGCACCCGGATCGGTTCTGTAAAACCGACCGGATCGCTTTGCCCTTCATTCGAGAGAGAGAGGTGGAACCATGAACAAGCGCACCCATCGGCATTCCGTCAGGATGACCCTTCTGACCGGCGCGGCGCTTATCGGGGCGACTCTGCTCAATCCGGCCCCGGTGGCGGCGGCCGGTGCAGGCCTGGGGGCCATTCTCGGGGCCTCGGCCCTGCTGGGATTGGCAGCCCACATCAGCCAGCCGGTGCCGGCGGCGCCGGTGAGTCACCGGGCCTCCCGCGCCGCCGCCTCCACTTCCGTCGACTACGCCGGCGTCTCCCACTCGGTGACGCCGCCCCTCTCCCGCAACGAGTCGGTGGGACCGGCCATCATCTATTCGTCGGTCAACCCCATCCCCGAGCAGGCCTCCTCGATGACGGCCTATGCCAATTCCTCCTATCCTCCCTCGGCGGCGGATGCCGGGGCGGCGGCGACGCAGGGACAGGGGGCCTACGGCGCCGGGCAGGCCGGAGCGCAGCAGTATTCCTATCCCCAGCAGTATGCGGCGCAGCCCTCCACGGGAGGGCAGTCCGGTTATTATCCCGGTGCCACCGGGCAACCGCAGGTGATCAGCGCACCACAGGCGGCGGGGTACGGCGCGGCGGCGCAGGGCGGTATGACCCTGACCCCGGAGCAGATGGCGGCCTACCAGTCGGCCTATGGCGCTGCCGGGGCCTCGCCACAGGCGGCCTACGGTCAGCCGCAGGCGGCCTACGGTCAGCCGCAGACGGCCTACGGTCAGCCGCAGGCGGCCTACGGTCAGCCGCAGGCGGCCTACGGTCAGCCGCAGACGGCCTACGGTCAGCCGCAGGCGGCCTACGGTCAGCCGCAGGCGGCCTATGCGCAACCGCAGGCGGCCTACGGTCAGCAGGGACAGGGGGGGTATGACCCGGCAGCCATGGCAGCCTACGCGCAGCAAATGCAGGCCGGCGGCGCCCAGGGGGTGTCACCCTCCTACGTCAGCATGCCGGGGGCGGGCAGCCCCTACGCGGGAATGCCGGGGGGAGCCGGGGCGGCGCCCTATTATCAATCCCAGGTTCCGACGGTCGGTTCCACCCTCCGCTGAGCCGCAGGAAACAGAATAACAAGGATTCGCCTTCGTCGTGCCAGCGAGTCCGGGACCGGGCCGTGGGGAAGCGATCTCCCCGCGGCCCGTTTTTTTTGGCAGGATCTCTCTTTCCGGAACGGTATCTTCCACCCCCGAAAACGGGAGATCCGAAGGAGGGTTCCACCACCCCCTTGCCTCATCCCGGGGGCTCGTGTCACCTTGACACCCCGTTGGTCGCCAGACCGGTCCCGCTCCGAGCCGGTCCCACTCCACTCTGCGGACGATCGCTCCATGCCAGCCCCCGTCGCCTACATCGTCTCCCGGTTCCCGAAGATCACCGAGACCTTCGTCCTTCACGAGATCCTCGCGATCGAGCGGCTGGGGATCCCGGTCCTCCTTTTTCCCCTCCTTCGGGAGCGGGAGAAGGTGGCCCACCCCGAAGCGGCCCGCCTCGCCGGGACGGCCCATTACCTCCCCCTGATCTCCTGGTCGATCCTGGCAGCCCACGGCCACTACCTGCGGCGCCGCCCCGGGGCCTACCTGCGGATGTTCGCCGAGGTCTTCGCCGGGAGCTGGCGGAGCCGTCGACTCCTCAAAGGGGCCCTGGGAACCTTCCCCAAGGCGGCCCTTTTCGCCCGGAGGATGGAACAGCTCGGGGTGCGCCACATCCACGCCCACTTCGCCACCCATCCCGCCCTGGCCGCGCTGATCGTCCACCGCCTGACCGGCATCCCCTTCTCCTTCACCGGCCACGGCTCCGACATCCACAAGGAGACGCGGATGCTTGACGTCAAACTCCGCGCCGCCGCCTTCGCCGTCACCATCTCCGACTACAATGTCCGCTATTTCGAGGAGGCCTTCGGCCCCTGGGTCAGGGCAAAGAGCCGGGTGGTTCGCTGCGGGGTCGACCCCGACCGCTTCCTCCCACCACCAGCGCGAAGCCGCCAACCCGGCGCTCCCCTGGAGATTTTGTGCGTCGCCTCCTTCCGTCTGGTCAAGGGACACGCCTTTCTCCTGGAGGGGTGCCGGCTCCTCAAGGAGAGGGGGTGGCGTTTTCGCCTGCACCTGGTGGGCGACGGACCCGAGGCATCATCCATCCGGCGACAGCTCGAGGCAGCGGGACTCACAGGCGAGGTGATCCTCCACGGGCCACTCCCCGGTCCGGAGGTGGCCCTGCGGATGCAGTCGGCGGATGTGGTGGCCCTGACCTCGGTGATGGGGCCCGAGGGCGAACGCGAGGGGATCCCCGTCGCCCTCATGGAGGCGATGGCCTGCGAGCGGCCAGTGGTGTCGAGCCGGTTGTCGGGCATCCCGGAGCTGGTCATCGAGGGCGAGACGGGGTTTCTCACCGAACCCGGCGACAGCGAGGCGATCGCCACCGCCCTGGCAAGGTTGGCGGCCGACCCGGAGCTGTGTCAAAAATTGGGAGAGGCCGGGCGTCGTCGGGTCCTGGCAGAGTATCATCTGGCGAAGAACGCGGCGGTTCTCGCGGGGATGTTTCAAAACGGAGAAACAGGGTAACCATGGCAAGGAACGCGGCTATTCTCGCGGACATGTCTCGATACGGAGGGGCGGAGTGACGACTCCCACAGGAAAGCGCCGGGTCGGCTGGTTCAAACGATGGAAGCGGCAGACCGCCCTTTATCGCCAATTTCGTTCCTGGAAGACCGCCCGCAGCGAGATCCGGCGCTGGGACGAAATGGATCAGCGGCGCTTCGACTTCTACCGCCAGTTCCTCCGGGAGGGGGATCTCTGCTTCGATATCGGCGCCAATATCGGTAATCGCACCAAGGTGTTTGCGCGCCTGGGGGCGGTGGTGGTCGCGGTCGAGCCGCAGGATTTCTGCGTGATGATCCTGAGGAAGATGTTCCGCAACTCCCCGGGGGTCACCATCCTGAGGAACGTCCTCGGCGCCACCCCGGGCGAGGCGGAGATTCAAATCTGCGACCTGCACATGCTCTCGTCGATGTCCCGGGAATGGATCAAGACCGTGGAAAAGACCGGTCGCTTCGACGGCTGGCGCTGGGATCGGGTCGAAAAGGTGGAGATGCTCACCCTCGACGGGATGATCGCCCGCTTCGGGGTGCCGCAATTGGTGAAGATCGATGTCGAGGGTTACGAAGAGGAAGTCCTCAAGGGGTTGAGCCGGCCACTCCGGTTTCTCTCCCTGGAGTTCACCCCCGAATTCCTGGAAGCCTCCCGCCGTTCGCTGGCACGGCTGGCGGCACTCGGACCACTGGAGTGCAACTACGCGATCGGGGAGAGCATGACCCTCGCCCTGGCGCAATGGGATTCGCCCGAGGTGATCCTGGGACATCTGCGCTCGGCCCCCCCCTCGGTCACCTATGGGGATATTTACGTTCGGTTCCTTTGAACACGGCCCTCACCTGCCCCACAATGATGCTCCAAAACCGGTGGCCATCGCACCGTTGGCCGTTGGCTGCACAATCGTACTACCCAAAAGGGGCTGGGGGGCGGCAGCGCCTCCCCCTCGGACTCCCCCAACCACTTTTGATATTATCTTTTTGAAGAGACGGAGGGTATGCCAATGCGTACAGCGGATTTCAACCTCTGGATGACAGGGGTGGAAGGTCTTACTCCGCGCCAGCGCCGGCTGCTCCTGGCGAAGCTCACCCCCGACATGGAGACCGAGGACGAAGAGGATCCCCGGGATCGCCTGACACCGATGGAACGGCGCAGCCAGCGGGGACTCTCCTATCGCGAGATCATGCGCCTCCTGACGGAGGAGAGCGAATATGTGCGCAAGATCATCGATCTCTCCGCCGACATGATCATCTCGGTCGACGAAAACCGCTGCATCTATGTCTTCAACAGGGCTGCGGAGGGGGTGTATGGTTACGAGGCCCGGGATGTCATGGGGCAGCCGGTGGATATGCTCTACGGGGACGAGGCCAATTCGCGCCTGGTGGTCGAGCAGATGCGGACGGTGGGTTTCTTCTCCGGCGAAGTGACCGGACGGCGGAAGAACGGTGAACTCTTCCCGGTGCGCCTCATCGCCGCCCGGATCCACAACGCCTTCGGCCAGGTGGTCGGTTCGGTCGGCTACTCCCGGGATCTGACCCCGGAAAAACGGGCCGAGGCGCGGGAGCGCGAATACCACAGCATGCAGGAACTGGAGAAACTGCGCCGGGACGTGGAGCAGATCACCCGCCACGACCTGAAATCCCCCCTGAACAGCGTCATCGAATTTTCCGACCTCCTGCTCCACGACTCCCGACTCGATGACGAAACCCGCGACTGGATCCGGATCATCCACGATTCGGGCTCCAAGGCCCTGCGCCTGGTCAATCTGTCACTCGACATTTTCAAGATGGAGAGGGGGATCTACAAGCCGGTGCCCAGACAGACCAATCTCGTTCCCATCCTGGAAGCGATTCGCCGGGAGCAGGACTCCCTGGCCCGGTCGAAAGGCCTCACCTGGGAGCTTCGCCTCGACCGCAGGCCCCTGCCGGCGGGGACCCCGTTCGAGGTAATGGGAGAGGATTCCCTCTGCTACACGATGCTCGCCAACCTCCTCAAGAACGCGGTGGAGGCCGCGCCGGGCGGGGGCACGATCAGGATCGGATTGTATCGCGGGGCCCGGGTCATGATCGAGATCCGCAACCCGGGGGCGGTCCCGGAGGCGATTCGCGACCGGTTCTTCGAGAAATACACCACCATGGGAAAACCCTTCGGCACCGGCCTCGGGACCTACTCGGCGCGGCTGATGGCCGAAACCCAGGGGGGTGGGATCACCATGGTCACCTCCGAGACGGAGGGAACGACAGTGACAGTGACCCTGCCGGCGGCACCCCTCCCCGGCAGCGGCGCCTCCCAGGCCTGATATGGTCGCTTCAGTCAAAGATTGCACATCTTGAAAGGCAAGATCAAAGACAGACCGTGGAGGGGGGAACCCCTCCACACCTCTCCCTTTTTTTGATGGTTTTTCAAAAAGATCGGCCTCAATCCTCGCCCCGCCCGCCCTCCTTGAGAAGTCTCTCCTTGTCCCGCTGCCAGTCCCGGGTCTCCTGGGTCTTGCGCTTGTCGTAGAGCTTCTTCCCCTTCCCAACCCCGATCTCCACCTTGACCCGGCTTCCCTTCCAGTAGACCCGGGTGGGGATGAGGGTCAACCCCTTCTCCCGGGTGATCCCGATGAGGCGCTTGATCTCGCGTCGATGCATGAGCAGCTTGCGACTGCGACGGGGATCGTGGTTGTGAATGTTGCCGTGGGAATATTCCGGGATGTTGGCGTTCAACCACATCAACTCTTCGAAGTGGACGGTCGCGTAGGAGTCGTCGAGATTGATTTTGCCGGCGCGCAGACTCTTGACCTCGGTCCCCTCCAAGGCGACACCGGCCTCGAAGACCTCGAGGATCTCATAATTGAACCGCGCCTTGCGATTGTTCGCTATCATCTTGATGGACATGGCTTGGCAACCCCGGGTCATCCCCCGCCGCCGGCCCGGAAACGCCTCCGGGCACGCGCTCTCAACTCAATGCAAGGTCTTGAGAAAGGCAATGGCGTCGTGACGCTCGGATTCCTGCCGCAGCCCCTCGAAGAGCATCCGCGTTCCCGGGGCAAACCCCTTGGGATCGGCGAGGAAACGGTCGAGATTGGCGCTCGTCCAGGTCATCCCCCGGGTCCTCTCCAGGAACGCGGCGGTATAACGGAACTTCCTGACCTGCCCCGCCCGCCGGCCCACCACCCCCCACAGAGGCGGCCCCACGACAATCTCCCGCTTGCGCGTCAAATCGTGACAGAGGAGACACCGTTCCACCGCCACAGTGGTCCGTCGTCTCCTGGCCTCGTCACGCGCCGCCCTATCCACCGGCATTTCAAGCAACGGCCGGGAAGCGCCTCCGCCATCAGCAACCCGAGCGGCGGTCTGCCCCTTTGCCGGAGGGGGCTTCCTGTCATCAAGCGACCTCAGAAAGAGGATCAGGTCCGCCAGCTCCGCCTCCTGTCGGACCCCGGTGAAGGCCATCTTGTTGCCAGGAATGAACTGGCGCGGATTGCTGAGGAACTGCTCCAGGCTGGCCTCGTCCCAGACCAGACCGGCGGCGGCCCGGGCCAGATACGCGGTCGAATAGGGGTAACCCGCGACCTGACCGGCAGGCCTGCCGTACACCCCCCAGAGCGGTGGCCCGACCCGGGACATGCGCCGCGCCGGCGTCAGATCGTGGCAGGGAACACAAGCGCTGGCTGCGCGTCTGCCGCGATCCACGTAGAGATCACCCCCCTGGTCCAGATCACCGTGGATGGTGCTGACGAACCGATCCTCGTATTTGAGGGAGAAGAGCGCCACCAGGCCCAGCAGAAGAAAACCGACGAGGATGGCCACAAGGTCCTTGTATTTCTCCATGCTCGTTCACCCACCGGAGAGGAAATACCGACCACCGGACCGACCACCCCATCAGAGCATCGTGACATCCCCTTCCTGAACGAATCATCGGGAAAGCGGTCCTGACGCCCCCCCCCCGATCGATCCTTCGCTTCCTGCGCACCCGACTTCCTGGCCCGGGCACCGGGACCCGGGCGTCGGAAAAGTCCCTCCCTGGACTCTCCCAACCCGGAGGGGCGTGACACCTCCCCGCCCCTCTTTCCGAATCCAGCGCGGGAGACCACCCCACGCCGAGCCGGCCCGCACCTCCGAGCCGGCCTGAACCATCGAATCGGCCTGCCATCCCCTGGCGGGCGACGATCCGTTTACCGGGAACGACTACTTCAGGGTCTTCAGGAAGGCAATGACATTGGCCCGCTCGGCGTCATCGGCAATCCCGGGGAAGGCCATCATCTTGGTCCCTTTGATGAAATCACCCGGCTTCTTGAGATAGGTGTCCAGCGTCGCCTCATCCCAGGTCAGACCGGTCGCGGCCTTGTCGAGGAAGGGCTTGGAGTACTTGTAGGCCGCGTCCTTGCCCGCAGCCCGACCGACGACAGCACCCTGCAGCGGGGGCCCGACCTTGCCCGCCTTGGAGAACACCGCACCGAAATCGTGGCAGGCGAGGCACTTCGCCTCGACACTCTTCTTGCCGGCCTCGGCATCACCGGCCTGGGCCTGCCCCCCCATCACGGTCAAAGCGAGAAGCGAACCCATGAACAACAGCGCCGTCTTCTTCATCATTGCTCTCCTAACCCGAAAGATGGCCAAACGGAAAACTCCCACGCCGAACGCTGCCATGGGAGGAATGCGCATTCTAGGCGAAAAGGCCGAGCGTCTCCATGGACCGTCGCAGACGCTGGCGGTTGGCCTCCGTGATCGGGGTCAGGGGCATACGGATCTCCGGCCCCGCCAGACCGAGCATCTCGGCGGCCGCCTTGACCGGAATCGGGCTCGTTTCGCAGAAGAGCAGGCCGTTGATCTCCAGCAGGGCCTCGTGTTCGGCCCGCGCCGCGACGAGGTCGCCCCGCTTCCAGGCCTGCCACAGGGCCGCGATCCGCCTCGGGGCGATATTGGCCACCACCGAGATGCACCCCTTGCCACCAACCGCCAGAAACGGAAAAAAGGTGGCGTCGTCCCCCGAGAAGAGGGTGATCCGGTCACCGCAGAGAACACGAATCTGCGAGGCCCGCTGCATGTCCCCGGTGGCCTCCTTGATGGCGACGATGTTGGGGATCTCGGCCAGGCGGGCGACCGTCTCGGGCTTCATGTCCACCGCCGTCCGCCCCGGGACGTTGTACAGGACGATAGGGATATCCACCGCCTCGGCCACGGCGCGATAGTGGCGATAGAGCCCCTCCTGTGTCGGCTTGTTGTAGTAGGGGGTGATCAGGAGGGCGGCGTCGGCGCCGGCCTCCTTCGCCGCCCGCGTCAGGGCGATCGACTCGCTGGTGGAATTCGACCCCGTCCCGGCGACCACCGGGACCCGACCCTTGGCTCGGGCCAGGCAGGCCCGGATGACCGCCTCGTGTTCCTCGTGGGTCAGGGTGGCCGACTCACCGGTCGTGCCACACGGGACCAGGCCATCGATCCCACCCGCCACCAGATGGTCGATCAGCCGACCAAAGGCCTCTTCGTCCAGCCGGCCTTCCTTGAACGGCGTGATCACCGCCGCCCAGACACCTTCCCATTTCATGACGCGGGTCCCTCTCTGCCCGATCGAGCGTTGTGACTGACTGGGTAACACCCGGAAAGAAAAAGTTCGACCGCGAACCCTACCAGCAAACCGGTCTCCCCCTCAAGTCCCCTCTCCACCACCTCTCGCGCCGATCCGGCTCCCCGTTCCTTCCGACCGTCCCCCCGTCTCCCGGTCAATTCCCCCCATGGAGAAGGACCGGTGGACCACCGCCGACAGGTTCGGAGAAAAAATTGGAAACCTTGACCCTGAGACCTGGGGGCGGGTCCAAGGGCGCGGATGGTCTTGACAAAGGCAACCAAGTTGGTGCCTACTGGCACCCGGCTGGTTTTTCCCGAACATTTCCTCAAGCTCTAGCGTATCGAGAAAGCCCAGGAGGGGAACCAAGGTGACCGGGGCCACGTTCCGACTATCGGACAGCGCTCTTCTGCGCATGAAGTCCCCACACCCAAGCTCCTCTCTGTGCGGGGGGGGGGGGGTAGCTGCGCAGCTACTCGTGGCTCCCCTGTTGCCTTTCCGCCCCGCAGAGGACGATCTTGGAGCGATGCGGTCGCCGCCGACAGACCCCCGCAGCGGCGTCGTTGCCGCCTCCCTGAGTCGCGCACCAACCCGGTCCGCACTCACCTCCCCCGCGAGAACCACCCTTCCGTTCGCATCCATCGCTGGCAGTGACGCTGGTGCTGGCTCGGTCGTCAGGACCACTTCGTCCGGTCTCTTCTCCCTTCCCATCGAGGCCACCGCGCCGACGGTCTGCGTCCCGGTCATCACCGCCGTTGTCACCCTGCCAATGAGTCGGGTGCGCCACAGCAACAGCGAACTGTGGAACCCAGCAAGGGCAACTGTAAACGAAAATTGTCCACCGCAAGGTGCGACGTGTTCTCAATTGATAAGCTCCGGAGGGCAATAAAGATGGACACCATGAGGATTGTTGCTGTTGCCACCTTTGTTTTGTTTGCAGGAAGTGCACAAGCTGAGAATCTAGCTATACCGTACACTTTTTCGTCCGGGACAACCATCAAGTCTTCCGAGGTGAATGGTAATTTCGACTACTTGATTCAGAAATTGAACGCCCAAAAGAATATTATCGATCAACTCAAAAGGAATTCCATGATATCGACGGATGGCTTGGTCGCGTATTATCCATTCAACGGTAATGCGAATGACGAAAGCGGTAACAACAATAATGGGACAGTAGTTGGGGCATCGCTGACGGCGGATAGGTTCGGAAATGCCAGTTCAGCTTATTCTTTCGATGGAGTTGGAAACTATATTTCTGTCAACAGCTCGGCGACAATAAAATTCTCCTCGGGATTTTCTATCCTGGCATGGGTAAAGTCGAGCGGAGCGGACACGGCGAACTCAATAATAGCGAAAGGCGCTTCCCCATCGCTCTACCCAGATTATAGGATTGGCGCCGATCCCGATAAGATTTGTTACGAGGTCAATGGAACAGCCAACCAAAGATATACTGAGTGTGGAACGACTACGTTCTCGTTGGATTCGTGGGTACTCCTCGGGATGACATTCACCCCTGGAGAGAAGACAAGGCTCTATGTGAACGGACAGAAAACAGAGGAATTCACATCCGCCCCGGCAGCAAGAACAAGCGACAACCCAATGTACATTGGTGCGTGGAGACTCCCGACGGATAGCAACGCCGTCGGTCACCTCTTTGGGGGGGCAATCGATGACGTCCGCATGTACAGCCGGGCGATCGGCGATTCGGAAATGGCACAGATATACAACGCAGATCGCTGAGTCATAAAGCCCCTCGCCGGCACTCTGTGAGCACCCCTTGGAGGGAACACCGTCCGAGGGGAAGGAGACCCGAAGGGGAATTGCAGGAAGGGGATCGGATGACCAAGATCACGCTCCGACTTCTGAATGTGGGTCTCGCCCTGGGTCTTGTTACCCAGATTGCCTGTGGGGGTGGCGGGGGTGGAGGAGGTAGTGCCTCCTCAGGATCCGCCGTCTCCGGGACCGTCCTGGAAGGGGCGGTCAAGGGTGCCACGATCACCGCCTATGACGCCCGCGGCAACGTGGCCGCCACCGCCACAAGCGACGCCACCGCCAAATACACCCTCGCTGTTCCCACCGGGACCACCTTTCCGCTCGAAATCGTTGCCAGCGGCGGCACCGATGTCGTCACCGGCGAAACTGTCAAGACCAATCTCTCCTCGCTCCTCACCGAGACCACGGCGACAACGGCCAACGTCTCGACCATCACCACGGTGATCACCCAGTCAAGCAAGGCCAAGGCCGGTGGAGATCTCACCAAAGTGGCCACAGCGGATGTGGCGGGCATCAAGAGCGCGGTCCTGAAGAACTTCGGGTTCGGCATCGACGGCGCCGATGCCGGCGTCGATCCCATCACCACCCCTCTGACCGAGAGCAACATTGCCACCTCGACCAAGGCAAGCGAAGCGATGGGCGAGGCGATCCGGCGGATCGCCGGGACCGACGCGACCGATCAGGGCAAGGCCTTCTCGGCGATCGCCGAAGACCTTGCCGACGGCAATATGGACGGAAAAAAAGCTGGAGAATCTTTGAGATCGGCCCTGCCGACCGGGCTCACCACGGCGACCTTCCTCGCAACGATGAACGTGCAAACAGCAGCGGTGGTGGCCGAGGTAGTGCGGAACCAGTTGCAGGTCACGAAGAGCGATGGCAGCCGCATGAGCGCCGGCGAGGTGAGGTCGGCTCTCACCACCTCCATCACCACGGTGAAAAGCGACATCGACGCCGTAACGGCGGCAACGAGTCTAGCCAATACCCAGGTGTCGGAAAACCTCAAGAGCCAGGGAATCGCCTTCGCTGAGGCAGCCCAGATGCTGGTCGGCAGCAGTACCGATTCACCCTTCGCATCGCTCGCCAGCGCCTTCAAGAACCTGGTGTCGGGCAAGGCGGCTGCCGGACAGATCGCCGAGACGGTAGTCCAGGGACAGAGTGACTACGCGGCAACGGTGGCCGGTCAGATCGCCCAGGGAAAATATTCGACCGCGACAATCGAAGCGAGCCTCAACCGGGCGCCAAAGGCGGAAACAGGCTTCTTCAAGACGGTGGCCGGGGTACCGGTCTCCGGTCAGCTGATGGCAGCGGATCACAACGGCGACAATCTGACCTTCGCCCTGCACACCGGCCAGGGGGGACTCAACCGGGGTGCGGTGACCATCACCGACGCAAGCGCGGGACTCTTCACCTATACCCCCCAGGCCGATGCGAGCGGCAGCGATTTCTTTCTCTTCCGGGCCAACGACGGCAAGGCCGATTCCAACGTCGCCAAGGTGACCATCGTCATCGCCGAGTCGGCGACGGCGGACGGGCGACCGATGGCGACAGCACTGGCCCTCGAGACCTTGCCCGGAACGACGATGCCGGGCGAGCTGGAGGGATTCGATCCCGAAGGGAAACCCCTGACCTTCCAGATCGTCACTCAACCCACAAAAGGGAGTGTAAGCCTGGAGGATGCGGCGACCGGATATTTCGTCTATACCTCCGTCTCCACCGCCTCGGGGACCGATAGTTTCACCTACGCAGTCGGCGACGGCGCCGCGATTTCGGACACGGAAACGGTGACAATCACCTTCCGGGTGGTTGACTCCGACGATGACGGGGTCGCCGACGCTGCCGACAATTGCCTCATGGTGGAGAACCCCGGTCAGACAGATACCGATGGTGACAGGCTAGGCAATGCCTGCGACGGCGACGACGACGGCGACGGGGTTCTCGACCCGGTCGACGCCGTTCCATTGGACAAGACGGAGAGCCGGGACAGCGATCAGGACGGCATCGGCGACAACGCCGATGTCGATGACGATGGCGACGGCGTTGCCGATTCGGCGGATGCCCTGCCACTAAACGCTGAGGAGTCGGTCGACACCGACGGCGACGGGATCGGCAACAATGCCGACAACGATGACGACGGCGATGGGACCCCGGATGCCAGCGATGCCTTTCCGCTGGATCGGCAGGAATCGGTCGATACCGATGGCGACGGGATCGGTAACAACACCGATACAGATGACGATGGCGACGGGGTCGCCGATGCAGTCGACAGCGCCCCGCTGGTGGTCGATGGGGCCCGGCCCCTCGACACCGATGGCGATGGCACGGTCGACGAGCTCGATGCCGACGACGACAATGATGGTGTCGCCGATGTCGGCGACGCCTTTCCCCGCAACCCCTGGGAGAGCCTCGACAGCGATGACGACGGGATCGGCAACAACGGTGACGGCGATGACGACGGCGATGGTCTGCCCGACACCGGCGACGCCACCCCTTTGGGACAGAACGACGCACCGGTGGCCAACAGCCAAGCGATACTCCTCGACGAACACGGCAGCTACTCGGGCATCCTCGGGGCGAGCGATGCCAACCGGGATGCCTTGCGTTTCGTCCTGGTGACCCCAGCGACCAAGGGGACGGTCTCCCTCACCCAGACGACGACCGGCGGTTTTTCCTATCGGCCCGATCCACATGCAACAGGGAGCGACAGTTTCGCCTTCAAGGTCAACGACGGCACCACCGACTCGGCAACGGCGACGGTGACAGTGACTATCCGCGAGGTGAACGATGCCCCGACCATCGCCGATATCGGCAGCCAGTCGGTGGCACAAGATGGAACAACCGGGCCATTGACCTTTACGATCGGCGACGAGGAGACGGTAGCGACGCAGCTTACCCTGGCGGCAGTCTCCTCGGATACCACCCTGGTTCCAAACGCCGGGATCCTCTTCGGCGGCACAGGCGCCAATCGCACACTGACGGTGACCCCCAGCGTCGGAAAGAGCGGCAGCACCACCATCACCGTGACGGTAAGCGACGGTACGGGATCGGCGAGCGATGCCTTCACGGTGACGGTGGCCGCAGCGACCACCGCCGGCGGCGTCACCGCGAGCGGCAGTCTCTGGGATACCGCCCAGTGGGATTCCGGGATCTGGAGCGAGGGAGCCGGCGAAAACCGAGCAACCAGTGAGCAGGGGGTGGTGACTCTACAAGCGGGGGATACCGCCGGAGTGACCCATCGCTGGACCCAGGTAGCGGGAACCAACGTCGTCCTGACCGGGGCCGAAACGGCGCAGCCCAGCTTCACCGCGCCGCTGATCCTGGCGCCAGAAACGCTGATCTTCCGCCTCGACTCGACCTATACCAACGGCAACCAGACCACGGATACGGTAGAGGTCGCGGTGGCCCCGGTCCCCCGCACCCTGACCGTGGGCGACGTGACCCTGACCGAGGGACAGAGCGGTAGCACCGAGGCCCGCTTCGCCGTGACGCTCAGCATGGCCAGTCGCCAGGAGATCGCGGTCGGTTATGCCACTGCAGACGTGACGACCACAGCCGGTGATTTCGCCGCGACGAGCGGCAACGTGACCTTTGCCCCAGGGGTGACCGAGCGGACGATCGTGGTGCCGGTGGTAAGCGACCGGGAAGATGAACTCGACGAGACTTTCCGCCTGGTCCTGAGCAATCCCACCACAGGAGTGACCCTGGCCAGGGCCGAGGCAACGGCCATCATCGTCGATGACGACACGAGCAGCATCTGGGACACGGCACAATGGGATGCTGGCATCTGGAGCGAGGGAGCGGGAAGCCCGCGGACCACCAACGAGGGGGAAGCCGTGGCCCTCGGCGCCGATCCGGCGGCGACAAGCTTCCGCTGGACCCAAGTCGGCGGGACCAACGTCGTCCTGAGCGGTGCCACCAGCGCCGCCCCGACTTTTGCCGCACCGGTGGTGAGCGCCCAGGAGCAGCTGACCTTCCAGGTCGAGGTGACCTACCCGGGCGGCGTGGTCATCACCGATCGGGTGTCGGTGACGGTCAACCCGGTACCGCGGACCCTCGCCATCAACAACGTCGCCATCACCGAGGGAGACGGCGCTGGGGTCGAGGCCAACTTCGTCGTCACCCTCAATCTGCCGAGCCATCAGGCCGTCTCGGTCAATGCCGTGACCAGTGACGGCACTGCGAAGAACGGCAGCGATTACACCTTCTCCCTGGGAGCCATCACCTTCTCCCCGGGGACGACCCAGCGACCGATGTCGGTGTTGATCCTGGGAGACAACCTCGACGAGGGCAACGAAACTTTCGTCGTCACCATCGCCGATCCGGTCAACGCCACCCTGGCCGGCGACAGCGGCACCGGCACCATTCTCGACGACGACCCGGGCGAGGGGACACTCTGGGATCGGGGGGCATGGGACGGGAACAGCTGGCTGTAGTCGCCCGTCGATCGACGGGAAGGTGTTCCGAGGGGCCGCGTCACTGCGGCCCCTCGACGTTTCGGTATGGCAATACGTCGAAATTCTCCCAGGATCGGGGCTTAACGTCACCCGGTCAGGTCACCGCAAAACACCACCGATTTTTCTGAAACTTGACTTCCTCCGGCAAGGGGATCATATTGCAGGGTGGAGGTTTGTGGGTCGTCTGCCGATCTCGCCGGCGCCTGCGGCCTCCCTTGTGATCCAACCCGAACCAGGAGAAACCCCCGTGAACGAATCCCCTTCCTTCCACCGCCAGCAACCTGGCCAGACGGTGGCCGCGTCGGCGACGAGCGAGGGACTGAGCGCCAGCGAACTCTCCGCCATTGCCTATCTCAAACAAGTCTACGCCCTGCTCGGCGGCAGCCTGCTCCTCGCCACCGCAGCCGGCTATGTGGCCATGGGGAGCCCGCTCGTCCAGGAAAACCTCCTCCTCCTGATCATCGCCGAGGTGATCGTCTTCTTCGTCGCCCTGGCCAAGCGCAACAGCTCCACCCTCTTCCTCTTCACCGGCATCTCCGGCCTGACCCTCGGCCCGGTCCTGGACCAGTACGTCCACGCGGGTATGCCGGGCATCATCGGCCAGGCCGTCTTCATGACCGGAGCCGTCTTCGTCGGGCTCACCTTCCATGCCCTGACCACTCGGCGCGACTTCTCGGCAATGGGCGGGATGCTCTTCGCCGGTCTCATCGTCCTCCTCGTCGGATCGCTGGTCAATATCTTCCTCCAATCGACGGGCCTGGCCTTCGCGGTCTCCGCCGCCGGGACGCTGATCTTCTCGGGCTATATCCTGTGGGAGACCCAGCAGCTCAAGAATCACCCCTGGGAGGTGCCGCCTGCGGCAGCGGCCCTGAGTCTCTACCTGAATGTCCTCAACCTCTTCCTGAGCCTGCTGCGCCTCCTCGGCATCCTCTCCAGCGACGATTGATCGGACCGCACCAGGCGGTAGCCCGTCGATAACCCAGGCGCGAACCCCGTAGAAAAACACGGGGTTCGCCTGGTTTGACGGGGCGCAAAAAGTGTAAAGTCAAAAACAAGACCTTGGGGCGCCGCCCCAATCCCCGCCGGGGAACGTGGCGCTCCCCGGACCCCTGCAGAAGTAAAACCATGCAATGGACACAAGCGACCCGGTCCTAAAGCAGGCTCTGGGACGACTCCGCGCGGGAGGGTGGGACGACCATGATCCCGCCCTGGTACTCCTGGGGACCCGGCAGCGGCTCTATCGACTCACCGCCCGGGAACTGCTCGGAGAGTGGATCGTTTCCACCGGACTCAAGGGCTTCGGCAATCGGGCGGACAGCGGCTGCACTCCGACGGGCGTGCATCGGATCAGCGACCGGATCGGCCATGGCGCGGCGCTGGGAACCGTCTTCAAGGGACGCCAACCCACCGGAGAAATCGTCGCCGCCGGCGCGGGAGAGGGACGGGACCTGATCACAACACGGATTCTTTGGCTGGACGGCCTGGAGCCCGGGATCAATCGCGGCCCGGGAATCGATACGCGCTCGCGCTACATCTACATCCATGGGACCCCGCACACCTCCCTGCTGGGGCAAGCGGTCTCCGCCGGATGCGTGCGCATGGCAGACGCGGCGGTCGCGGACCTGTTCGACCAGGTGCGGGTGGGTACGAAAATGGTGATCGTCGAAACCGGGCACAACGAAACCCGATAAGACAGACCGTCAGTGGACGAGGATCACGTTCCCCTCGTTACTCCACAGGTAGATCCCTTCGTGTGCCACCATCGGGTCGGCCAGGATCGCCTCGCCCAGGCGCTCCATCCCCAACACCCGCCCGCTTGCAGGCTCGACCACAAAGAGCCGACCACCCCCGTCCGCAACCCCGATCTTCCCCCGATATTCAACCGGTGCGGTCAGGAGTCCATCACTCAGCCGCGTCTTCCACAGGACCACCCCGTCATCCGCCGAAAGAGCGACCAGATTTCCCTCCAAATCCGGAACGATCAACTGGTTGTTCAGAATCAACGGCCTCCGGATCGCCGACACCGCCCTCTCCCACAGCAGGTCGCCCGACTCCGCATGCAGGGCCACCATGTTTCCCTGGAAACTCACCGCATAGGCCATCCGCAAACCCGGCGCCGACACCGGCATCAGGACAACATCCGCGTCCACATCCCGTAACATCTCGATCTCGCCACCCCGCCGGCTCTGGCTGAGGTTGTGACTCCACTTCGGACGACCATCCTGCTGCGACAACGCCGTCACCTCACCCGAGGCCAGCCCGACATAGACAAGCCCCTTGTCCATGACCGGCGTCGCCGACCCCATCACCACCTGCGGCTCGAACGGCGACTCGTGTACCCAGAGCGGTTCGCCATCGGTCGTCCGGAAGGCATGGACGTGACCATCCAGGGTCACCACCACCAGACGCTCGCCCGCGACCGCCGGCGCTGAACTCACGGAACTGCCGACGTTGCGCTTCCAGAGAGGCTTGCCGCTTTCCCGATCCAGGGCCAGCAACACCCCCTCCCGGTTGCCCACGAAGAGCCGCCCCGCCGCCAAGGCCACACCCCCGGAGATCCCGCCTTCGGTGTCCACCCGCCAGTGGACCCCGCCATCCCGGGCATCCACCCGCACCACCTCCCCCTGGCTGGTGGCGACGAAAAGATCCTTGCCCTCCAAGACGGAGTGCCCAGGATGCGAAAAATGCTCGTCGGCCTCCGAGGCCACCGAGCGCGACCAGCGCTTCTCAAGAAGGAGCCCCCCATCCCGCACCGCCGCCGGCTTCGGCTCCCGATATTCGGCGACGGTCTCGACCTTCCCCTTTCCGGGAGAGTCCCCGAACCACCCGGAGGGGGCGCAACCGCCGACGACCACCCCCAGGGCCGCCGCCAGGACCAGCCCCCGACCCGCCGCACCCCAGGACCCCAGGCCAAACCCCGGACCGCGCCCGCACGCGACGCCCCCCGGAAGTGCCTCCCTCCCTGCGCCCCCGCCCCTCACCCCGCAGCCCCCCCCAGACGCTCCACCCGCCGGCTCAACCTCTCCCGCAGACCGCCGGCGCGGCTCTTCTCCAAGGCCTCCCGATACCATTTCAGGGCCTCCTCGGCCTTCCCTTCGTGATCACTCAAGAGCCCCTTCAACTCCAGGGCATGGCCGCGAAAGGCCGACCCCTCGCCGATACGATCCAGAAAACCCAAACAACGCGCCGGCTCCGCAGCCGTCAGATAGGCGGCATTGAGCCAGGCATAATCGGCCAGCGGCGCGTCACGCCCCGCCTCCGCCGCCGCCTCCTGAAGGAGCATCAGCGCCCGATCCACCTGCCCCTCGCGCACCATCTCCCGCGCCTGCAGGAGGCGCCCCAACAGGGCGTATCCGTGGCGCGGATAGGTCGCCAGCAACCGCTCCAGTTCCGCCCGATTCACCGTCGCATCGGCCTTTTCGTACCCGTTCCAGGCGGTAAGGAAAAGGTCCGAGGCCTGCTGGTCCACCCTCTCGCGCCAGCTCTCCCATCCGACATAGGCAAAGAGCCCGGCGAACAGGAGTACCAGCCCGCCGATGAGAACACCGCGGTACTTGAGCCAACGCCGACGAACGCGGTCGGCATCCATCTCCTCGTCGACGATTTCGAAAATATCACCAATCTGGGCCACAGGCTTTCCCCGGAATCCACCGTTGCGACCGGATGCCCCTGGGGCATCCCCCTGCCCGAAACCGACCGGGCCGACGATCCTCACAGCCTGTTGAAAAAGTCCATCCCTGGACTTTTTCAACCCGGGAAGGCAAAACGCAGTTTCGCCTTCCCTTCCGAATTCAACGGGTTACACCGTCCCGTTGAATTCGACCGGCCATCCCTGGCCGGAGCGGCCCGTTTATCAACGGGCCGCTCACCCACCACGCACCGAAGGAGTGTCAAGATAAGGGAGCACCTCCTCCCAGGCCAGGATCCGCTGCGTCCTCGCGGCCATATTTTTCACCATCACCTGGCCCTTCGCCGCCTCCTCCTCCCCCAGGATGAGGGTCACCGGCGCCCCGGAGCGATCCGCCCGCTTCATCTGGCTCTTCATCGAACCGCCCATGAGGTCGGCCACCACCCGGAGCCCAGCCCCCCGCAGCGAGGCAGCGACCCGCGCCCCAAGAAGTTCGGCGGCCTCACCGACCGCCACCACATAGGCGGCAGGAGCGGCGGCGGCCCGGGGGCTCTCCGCCAGCAACAACGCCAGCCTCTCCAACCCCATGGCAAAACCGATCGCCGGAACCTCCGGACCACCCAACTGCGCCACCAGGGAGTCATAGCGACCACCGGCGGCCACGGCGTTCTGGGCCCCCAGGCGGGTCGTGGTCACCTCGAAGGCGGTGCGGGTATAGTAGTCGAGGCCGCGCACCATCAGCGGGTTAAGTACATAGGGAAGGGCAAGCCCTTCCAGCTCGGCGACGAGTCCGCGGAAGTGGTCGGCACAGGGGGGACAGAGGTGATCCCGCATCACCGGCGCCCGGGCGGCCACGGCACGGCATTCGGGAAGCTTGCAATCGAGGACGCGCAGCGGGTTCTCCCGCAGGCGGCGACGGCAGTTCTCGCACAGCGGCGACCCCGCATCCCCGGGCACCGACCGCAGATAGCCGACCAGACCCTCGCGATAGCCCGGGCGACAGGCGCCGCACCCGAGGGAATTGATCTCGAGGGTCAGCCCCTCCCCCAGCCCGACCCGCCGGAGATAATCCAGGATCATCGCCATCTGTTCGGCGTCGGCGAGCGGACCGGCGGGACCGAGCAGCTCGCAGCCAAGCTGATGGAACTGGCGGTAACGCCCCTTCTGGGGGCGCTCGTAGCGGAACATCGGCCCCCGATAGCAGACGCGCCAGGGGAGTTGTCGGGTCAGACCCGCCTCAAGGAAGGCCCTGACGACCGAAGCGGTCCCCTCGGGCCTGAGGCTCAGGGATTCGCCGCCGCGATCGGTGAAGGTGTACATCTCCTTCTCGACGATGTCGGTCGTCTCGCCGACGGCGCGACTGAAGAGGCCGCTCTTCTCGAAGAGCGGCGTCCGAACCTCCTGATAACCGTAAAGACCGAAGAGGGTGATCGCCGTCTCTTCGAGGAAGTGCCATACCTCGGCCTCTTCCGGGAGGATGTCGCGCACGCCCCGCGCCGTCTGGATCATCATGACCGCTCACCCCGCCAGCGAACCGCCGCCGCCTCGATCTCCGCCGCCAGCGTCTCGACCAGCGCCCCGGTCGCCACCTTCCCCGCCGGGACCCCGAGCCGATAGAGAAGGTGCCCCCCCTCACCCCCGACCAGGCCCACCGCACTCTCCCTGGCCTCGCCGGGACCATTGACCACACAGCCGATGACCGAAGCGGTGACCGGCTCGCGCACCTGTGCCAGGCGCCTCTCCAACTCCGCCACCACCTCGATCACCGGAAAACACTGCCGCGAACAGGTGGGACAGGAGATCAGGTTGACCCCACGCTGCCGCAGCCCCAGCGCCTTGAGGATCTCGAAACCGACCCGAACCTCCTCCACCGGATCGCTCGTCAGGGAGACCCGCAAGGTGTCGCCGATCCCTTCGCTCAACAACAACCCCAGGCCGATCGAAGACTTGACCGTCCCCGGCAGGAGACTCCCCGCCTCGGTGATCCCCAGGTGCAGGGGGTAGTCCACCTCCCGGGCGAGAAGGCGATAGGCCGCCACCGTCATGGCGACGCTGCTCGCCTTCAGGCTCACCTTGATCTCCCGATAATCGAGCTCTTCGAGGATGCCGATGTGGTGCCGCGCCGAGGCGACCATGGCCTCGGCACAAGGCTCGCCGAAGCGGTGCAGAAGCTCCTTCTCCAGGGAGCCGGCATTGACCCCGATACGAATCGGCAGCCGCCGCTCCCGCGCCGCCGCGACCACCTCGCGCACCCGCTCGCGGGAGCCGATATTGCCCGGATTGATCCGCAGCCCGTCGATCCCCTGGGCCACCGCGATCAAAGCCAATCGGTGATCGAAGTGGATATCGGCGATCAACGGCACCGGCGACCCCGCCCGGATCGGCCCGACCGCCCGTGCCGCCTCTTCGTCGGGGCAGGAGATGCGCACCAGATCCGCCCCGGCCTCGGCCAGCCGGCGCACCTGCGCCAGGGTCGCGGCGACATCCCGGGTATCGGTGTTGGTCATCGACTGCACCGAAATCGGGCTGTCGCCGCCCACCGCCACCGACCCCACCCGCAGCAGACGACTCGACCGTCGC